>CACXCN010000043.1 GCA_902766095.1 uncultured Selenomonas sp.
AGCTGATCTATCTCTGCGATATGACGCAGGATGATGTCTGCGCTCGTCTGCAGGTGTCGGCTGCTTCGCTGAGCCGCACGAAGAAACATCTGCTGAAGAAGATCCGTCAGGCTATGGGTGGATCCATCAGTGGTATCCTGTTCTAAGACTCGGGGATGAGTCTTTTTTTATTGGCTGCGCATAGCAAAAAGAGCTGTGGACGATGGTTGTCCACAGCTCTTTTTAGTTACGAATATTTTGGGGGCCGATTTGGCGTTACGGCTCGAGTGTTTTTAGGAGCTCGCCACCCCCACCACCGCTAGCGCGGTCCCCCTCCCCCAAAGGGGGATGCTTGTTGGTGGGCCGATTGGGTGTTACGGCTCGAGTATTTTTTGAAGCTCGCCACCCCCACCACCGCTTGCGCGGTCCTCCTCCCCCAAAGGGGGATGCTTGTTGGTGGGCCGTTTTGGCGTTGCGGCTCGAGTGTCCTTTGAAGCTCGCCACCCCCACCACCGCTTGCGCGGTCCCCCTCCCCCTTTGGGGGATGCTTGCATGTTATTCGTGGTTGGCGTAGATGTTCTTTATGATGTCTATATCTTTGAAGCTCTTGCTCTTTTTCTTTTCTTTGGCTTCGCGCTCCTCTTCGAGGCCGTCGGCCAGGTATTTGTTCACGATCTCGATCTGGGTGCCTTTCATGCCCTGGGATTCTGAGGTGATGACACCGGCGGATTCCAGTTTGCGCAGGGCGTTCACGATGACGGAGCGCGTGACGTTCACGGCGTCAGCGACGTCGGAGGCTACGATCAGATGCGGATCGAGCTCCGTGTAGCGGTATTTGAATTTCCGGCCCTGCATGCGGCACAGGCGCTCCTCGGAGTCCTCGAGGTAGCCGAAGTCATGCTCGAAGTCCTCCCAGAAATCATCCCAGAGGTTCTTGCCCTGTCCATCGGCCCAGAGGCTTTCCTCTCTGTCTTCCCGCTGGACTTTCATCTGGCGCCAGATATCGCGGTTCTGCAGGAACTTGTTCCAGTGGATGCGGTATTCCTTGCGCTTCTTCTCTTTCTCGTCGATCTCCGGGACGTAGCATCTCTTGTACCACTCGTCGCAGCTCTCGAGGAATTTGCTCCAGCTCTTGCCCTGGGCCTCGAGCTCTGCCCGCTTCTTGACGATGCGGTCGACCTTTGCTTTCTCCTCGAGCTCCTGGCATTTCATCGTATAGCAAATGCCGAGAGCGGCCTTCTGCTCGGATGGCGAAAGGGTGCCGATGGCTACCTCGACGGTGGCTTTCTGCTGGGCATCGGCTTTCGCACGCTGCGCCTGGTCGCGGAGCATCTCCATGCCGACGACGGTGGCGCCGTACTCAGCCAGCACGAGGTCGTCATCGTCGAACTCCTCGTCGTATTTCGCGATGATGAGCGTGCCGATGCGCGAGCCTACGGCATAGATCGGGACGATGGTCGTATTCTTGCCGTTGAACATGCATTTCGTGTCTTCCTCGAACGCGCACATGCCGGATTTCGAGCGGAGATTGGCCTCGGTCTCGTCGATGCGGTTCATCCAGTGGACGTAGTGCCGCGGGAAAGCGTTCGCACTGATCACTTTCTTGACCATGAGGTCGCATTCGAAATCATCCTGGAAGGCGTAGCCGTAGATCTCGCCCTCTTTGCTCACGAGGTAGACATTCGCATCGATGACATCGCTGAGGACGCGGGCTACGCTTTCGTAGGCCACGTTCGCCGAGCGCTGAATCATGCGATTCATTTTGCGTGTTTTGCTGAGCAGACTAGACATGTATATTCTCCCTTTCAAAATGTGTATTTAGCTTTGTTCATATCTTTATTTTAACACATTTTGAACAACAATAATAGTCAGTATTTTTATTTTTTTACCATTATAGTAAAAATTACAGGATAAACTGCGAGAGATCGCGGTCTACAGCGATGTCTTTCAGCTTCTCGTCGACGTAGGCGGCGTCGATCACGACATGCTTGTCCTCGAGGTCCGGCGCCGAGAAGCTGATTTCCTCGAGCAGTTTCTCGAGCAGCGTGTGCAGGCGGCGGGCGCCGATGTCCTCGGCGGTCTCGTTCACCGTCTCAGCGAGCTCGGCGATGCGGCTCAGGGCCTCGGGCTGGAACTCGAGGTCAACGCCCTCGGTCGCGAGCAGGACCTGATACTGCTTGATCAGGGCGTTCTCCGGCTCGGTCAGGATGCGCTCGAATTCCTCTTTGTGGAGGGATTTCAGCTCGACGCGGATTGGGAAGCGGCCCTGCAACTCGGGGATGAGGTCGGACGGCTTCGCGGTATGAAAGGCGCCGGCGGCGATGAACAGCACATGGTCGGTCTTCAGCGGGCCGTATTTCGTCATGACCGTAGAACCCTCGACAATCGGGAGGATGTCGCGCTGGACACCCTCGCGCGAGACGTCGGCACCGCCCGAGCTGCCGTTGCGCACGGCGACTTTGTCGATCTCGTCGAGGAATACGATGCCGCTGCGCTCAGCGATCTTCAACGCCTCGGTGGCGACGGCGTCCATGTCGATGAGCTTGTCGGCTTCTTCCTGAGCGAATATGGTGCGGGCCTCGGCGACCGTGACTTTGCGCTTCTTGTGATTTTTCGGCATGAGGTTGCCGATCATGTCCTGGAGGTTGTCCCCCATGCCCTCGAGGCTCGAGCCGGCGAACATGCCGACCATGGGCTTGCTGCTCTCCTCGACGTCGATCTCTATGGTCTCGTTCTCGAGCTCGCCTTTCGCGAGGCGCTTGCGCACCCATTCGCGGCCGGCCTGGAGTTTCGGCTGATCGTCCTCGGACTTTTCCTCGTCGTCGCTGCCGCCGAAAAGCTTGCCGAGCGGGTTCTGGGTCTTGCGCGGCTCGGGTACGAATACGTCGAGGATGCGCTCCTCGGCGAGACGCGCGGCCTTGTCCTTTACGGCCTCCATGCGCTCGTTGCGAACCATGCGCACGGCCATCTCGGCCAGGTCGCGCACGATGGAGTCGACGTCGCGGCCGACATAGCCGACCTCGGTGAATTTCGTGGCCTCGACTTTGACGAACGGGGCTTTGACGAGTTTCGCGAGGCGGCGGGCGATCTCGGTCTTGCCGACGCCGGTCGAGCCGATCATGAGGATGTTCTTCGGGATGACCTCGTCGCGCATGGCGCCCTTGAGCTGGCGGCTGCGCCAGCGGTTGCGCAGGGCGATGGCGACAGAGCGCTTGGCCTGCTCCTGGCCGATGATGTATTTGTCGAGCTCGGCGACGATCTCGCGCGGAGTCTGTTCGTTCACACCGAGCATGAGGTCGGCGGTTTCCGGATTGTCTTTCTCTATATCCTGAGCCATTACTCGAGTACCTCCACTTTTATGTTGTGATTCGTGTAGACGCAGATGTCAGCGGCGATATTCAGCGCCTCCTGCGCGATGGACTGGGCATCCATATCGGGGGCGTGCTTCACGAGCGCCCGCGCGGCGGACAGCGCGTAAAAGCCGCCGGAACCGATGGCGGCGACGTCGCCGTCCGGCTCGATGACTTCGCCGTTGCCGGATATGAGCAGCATCGTGCTTTTATCAGCGACGAGCAGCAGCGCCTCGAGGTTCTTCATCATCTTGTCGGTGCGCCATTCTTTCGCGAGGCTGACGGCCGCGCGCTCGAGTTTGCCGTTGCATCCCTCGAGGTAGCTTTCGAACTTCTCGAACAGGGTGAAGGCGTCGGCGACCGAGCCGGCGAAGCCGCTGATGACTTTGCCATGGTAGAGGCGGCGGACTTTCGTGGCGTTGGCTTTCATGATGGTGTGCTCGCCGAATGTGACCTGGCCATCGCCGGCGATGGCGGTCTGGCCGCCCTTGCGCACGGCGCAGATGGTGGTGGCATGGAATTCATTAGGCATTTATTCTCAACTCCTGCAATTCATGTATAGGTTTTCTGATCGATCACAGGCTGCCGCGGAATTCCTCTAGCGAAGAAAGGGCACGGGCGGCCAGAGCCTGCTTCTTTTGCTTCTTATCGCGAATCTTCTCGGACAGCAGCGGGAGCAGGCCGAAATTGATATTCATGGGCTGGAAATGGCGGGCCGGACCGGCGCTGGCGTCGCCCGGTACGACGTTCGTCGTGATATAGCGCGCGAGAGCGCCGTGGCAGGTCTCAGCCGGGAACACGAGCGGCGCGAGGCCCCGAGCCAGGCGGGCGGCATTGCGGCCCGCGATGAGGCCGGAGGCGGCCGACTCCACATAGCCCTCGACGCCGGTCATCTGACCGGCGAACAGCAGGTCGGGTGTGCCCCGCAGCTGCATGGTCGGCTCGAGATGCGCGGGCGAATTGATGAAGGTGTTGCGGTGCATGACGCCGTAGCGCAGGAACTCGGCCTGCTCGAGGCCCGGGATCAGGCGGAATACGCGGCGCTGCTCGCCCCATTTCAGATGGGTTTGGAATCCGACGATGTTATACAGCGTGCCCTCGGCATTGTCCTGACGCAGCTGGACGACCGCGTAGGGCCGCACGCCGGTCACCGGATGCTCGAGGCCGACCGGCTTCAGCGGGCCGAACAGCATCGTGCGCGGACCGCGGGCAGCCATGACCTCGATGGGCATGCAGCCCTCGAAAATCTTCAGCTTCTGAGCGGAAGGGGCAGCAACCGGCTCATCGAATTCGTGCAGCGGTGCCGTCTCGGCGTGGACGAGCTCGGTGTAGAAGCGCTCGTACTCCTCGCGCGTCATCGGGCAGTTGATGTAGGCGGCCTCGCCCTTGCCGTAGCGTGAGGCACGGTAGGCCTTCGTCATGTCGATGGACTCGAGGCTGACGATCGGGGCGGCGGCATCGTAGAATGACAGGGAGTCATGGCCGATGAGCCCGGCGATATCCTCGGCGAGGCGGCCAGCCGTCAGCGGGCCGCTGGCAACGATGGTGATGGCGTCGGGCTGGCGCGGGATGCGCTCGACCTCCTGCGCGACGACCGTGATATTCGGATGCCCCTTCACGAGTTCTGTCACGCACTCCGAGAAGCCATGCCGGTCGACCGCCAGTGCGCCGCCAGCCGGCACGCGCGTAGCGTCGGCGGCCTGCATGATGACGGAGTCGAGGCGGCGCATCTCTTCCTTGAGCACGCCGACCGCGTTCTCGAGTCCGGCACCGCGCAGCGAGTTGCTGCAGACGAGCTCAGCGAAGCCGCCGGTCTTATGCGCCGGAGTCAGCTTCGCAGGACGCATCTCATAGAGAGTGACATGGCACCCAGCCTGCGCCGCCTGCCAAGCCGCCTCCGACCCAGCAAGGCCAGCACCGACAATGATGATTTCCTTCATTATATATGTATCCTTTCATGCCTTCCCCTGAGGGGAAGGCTTCGTAATACAAGCTGCCCCCCTTGGGGGAAGTGCCGAGCGCAGCGAGGCGATAGGGGTGGCGAGGCGCTGAATTGCGTTGCGGTCACACATTGACAGGCCGGCTAACTAAGATTTTCAACTCGTGGGCCGTTTTCGCTTTAGCACTCGAGTATATTTATTAGCTCGCCACCCCCACCACCGCTAGCGCGGTCCTCCTCCCCAAAGGGGGGATGCTTCACTCATCGCTACATCTCATCCACCGCTAGCGCGGTCCTCCTTCCCCTGAGGGGAAGGCTCCATATTTACTACTTCTTCGCCTTTTCCTGAGCCTCTTTGGCCTGTTTCGCGTTCAGGCGGGCTTTTAGTTTGGCTATTTCTTCGTTGATCGGGTTGTCGATGCGGGTCTCGCAGGCGTCGTTGCTGCAGTATTTGAGTCGGCGGCCGTTCTTGTAGTGGTGCTCGAGCATGAAGGAGCCGCATTTCTCGCATTTCTCCTGCAGCGGAGTATCCCAGGTCGTGTAGTCGCAGTCCGGGTAGTTCTCGCAGCCGTAGAATTTCCGGCCGCGGCGCGATTTGCGCTCGACGATCTTGCCGCCGCATTTCGGGCATTTGACGCCGGTATCGATGAGCAGCGGCTTCGTGTTGCGGCACTCCGGGAAGCCCGGGCAGGCCAGGAATTTACCGAAGCGGCCTTGTTTGATGACCATCATGCGGCCGCATTTCTCGCATTTCACATCCGAGACCTCGACCGGCAGCTCGACATGGCCGATGGCTTCATCGGCTTTCTCGAGCGTCTGCTCGAAGGGTCCGTAGAACTCGCGCAGCAGGTCGTTCTTGTTGATCTTGCCCTCGGCGATCTCATCGAGTTCGTTCTCGAGATTGGCCGTGAATTTCACATCGACGATATCCTGGAAATATTTCTCGAGCATGTCGACGACGACGAATCCGAGCTCGGTCGGTTGGAAATGTTTGTCAACGCGCTGGACGTAGCCGCGCGTCTGGATGGTGTCGATGATCGGCGCATAGGTGCTCGGGCGTCCGATCTCTTTCTCCTCGAGCGTCTTGACGAGAGAAGCATCGTTGTAGCGCGGCGGCGGCTCGGTGAAGTGCTGCTCGGGCAGCGTTTTCTCGAGCTTCAGCGCCCCGCCCTCAGCCAATTCCGGCAGGATGACATCTTTCGCTTTCTTCGTCGTGTCGGCACCGGCGTATACTTTCGTAAAGCCGGGGAATTTCAGCTGGGAGCCGGCGGCACGCAGCGTGTAGCGCTCGCCGCCCTTTATGGTGACGCTGACCGTATCGTAGATGGCCGGTGTCATCTGGCAGGCGGTGAAGCGCTGCCAGATCAGCGTGTAGAGCTTCAGCTGGTCGCGGTTCAGATAGGGCTCGACGGACTCCGGCGTACGCTGGACGTCCGTCGGACGGATGGCCTCATGGGCATCCTGAGCCTTGTGCCCCGTGGCATAGATATTGGCCTTGGCCGGCAGGTAGTCGGCACCGTACTGCTCGCCGATGAAATCGCGGACCTCGCTCAGCGCGAGATCGGAGAGGCGCGTCGAGTCCGTACGCATGTACGTGATGAGACCTGCAGCCCCGCCGTGGCCGAGCTCGATGCCCTCATAGAGCTGCTGGGCGACCATCATCGTGCGGCGCGAGGTGAAGCCGAGCTTGCGCGCAGCATCCTGCTGCAGCGAGCTCGTCGTGAACGGTGCGGACGGGCGCTTCTGGCGCTCGCGCTTCTTCACCTGGCTGACGGCGAATGACTGCTGCTCGAGGTCGGCGACGAGTTTCTGCGTGGCCTCGGCATTGCCGAGCGACAGCTTCTGGCCGTCGACCTGTGTCAGCTCGGCCGTGAACATCGGAGATTTGCCGGCCCGCATCTTCGTGGTGACGGTCCAGTACTCCTCCGATTCGAATGCCTGTATCTCCTTCTCGCGGTCGCAGATGAGCTTCACCGTGACCGACTGGACGCGGCCGGCCGAGAGGCCCTTGCGTATCTTGCGCCAGAGCAGCGGCGACAGCTTGTAGCCGACGATGCGGTCGAGCATGCGGCGCGCCTGCTGGGCGTCGACCTGGTCCTCGTTGATGGAGCGCGGATGCTTCACGGCCTCCTGGATGGCCGGCTTCGTGATCTCGTTGAAAACGATGCGGCAGTCGGCATCGGGGTCGAGGCCGAGGATGTAGGCCAGATGCCAGGCGATGGCCTCTCCCTCGCGATCCGGGTCGCTGGCGAGATAGACTTTGTCGGCATTCTTCGCGTCCTTCTTCAGGGCTTTGATGAGGTCGCCCTTGCCGCGGATGTTTATGTATTTCGGAGTGAAATCATGCTCCACATCGATGCCGAACTGGCTTTTGGGCAGGTCGCGCAGATGCCCCATCGAGGCACGCACCATGTATTTGCGTCCGAGGTATTTCTCTATGGTTTTCGCCTTGGCGGGCGACTCGACCACGACCAGGGTTTTCTTGGCCGGCTTGCGTTTCGTCTTCGTCTTCCGCGCCGGCTTCTTGGCCGGAGTAGTCTTCGCTGCGGCAGTCTTTGCTGTGGCTGTAGCCAAAAATATCACTCCCTCCCTGCCCGCCGGTAGGCGTGCAGCTCGTTTTCTTCTATGTATCCTTTCATCTCCATCTGAAGCAGGATGAACGAAAGGCTGGCTATCTCGATCGTATCAGGCAGGCTCATCACGATCTCATCCATGGACAGCGGATGCTCGTACGACAGCACCTGATAGACACTCCGCTCCTCCGGGGTGAGGTTCAGGCGCCGGCGCGCCGGTGGCGGCGGTGCGGACCGACCGTAGTCGCTCAGCACATCGTCAGCGTTCTGGATAAGCTTCGCGCCCTGCTGGATCAGGTAGTGGCAGCCGGCACTCGTCGGCGAGTAGATGCTGCCCGGCACGGCGAATACATCGCGCCCCTCCGCGAGCGCCATCTCGGCCGTGATGAGCGAGCCACTGCGCCGGGCAGCCTCGACGACGATCGTCCCGCGCGATAGTCCGGCGATGATGCGGTTGCGCGCCGGGAAAAAGACCGGCAGCGGCTGCGTCCCGGGCGCATACTCGGAGATCACGGCGCCCTGAGCGGCGATCTGGTCGAGCAGTCGCCGGTTCTCACGCGGATAGGCGATGTCGATGCCGCAACCGAGCACGGCGACCGTGCGGCCGTCCTTCGCCTGCAGCGCACCGCGATGCGAGGCGCTGTCGATGCCGCGGGCCGCGCCGCTGACGACAGTCACGCCGGCGGCTGCCAGCTGCTGGCCGATCTGCTTGGCCACGCTTTCGCCATATGGGGTGAAGCGGCGCGAGCCGACCATGGCAATGCGCTCCGCCTCAGGCTGCAGCGTCCCGCGATAGTAGAGGACGACCGGCGCATCGAATATTTCCTTCAATATATATGGGTAGTCATCATCGAGCAGCGTGACGAGCTGCCCGCCGCAGCGCTGGCAGTCGTCGTATAGCTTCTCCGGCAACGATTCATTGTCACGCCGCCAGGCCACTACCCGCTGCGCCAGCTGCTCGCCGAGCTGCCCGCAGTCACGCAGAGCCGCAACGTCGCTGTCCCAGAGCGCCGTCACGCTGCCCAGTCCCTCGAGGGCCTGACGCAGCCGCCGGCTCCCCATCCCCTGACAGCGCGCCAGCGCCGCCAGCCTGTATCGGTCAGTATCTGTCATGAGTCCACGCCTCCATATCAACAACGTGATTCCCCAACTATGACAAACTACATTACAATCACATATATTACATAATATAGTAGGAAAATGCAAGTCGAATAAAGAAAAGCATACAAAAAGGGCTGTAAAAACAGCCCTTTTTGCCTTCCCCTGAAGGGAAGGCTTCGTAACTTCATGCCTTCCCCTCAGGGGAGTGTGTTTTAGTACAAGCTGCCCCCTCTGGGGGAAGTGCCGAGCGTAGCGAGGCGATAGGGGTGGCGAGGCGTTATGTAGCGTTCAGCAACACATTGATAGCTCGGCTACCCGAGTTATTTGTCAGTGGGCCGTTTACGCCTTTGCACTCGAGTCTGTCCAGTGACTCGCCACCCCCACCACCGCTAGCGCGGTCCTCCTCCCCCAAAGGGGGATGCTTCGCTCATCACGACATCCCATCTGCCGCTAACGCGGTCTTCCTGAGAGGCAGCCTTCTATCACGCTTTCGCTTCGCGGGTTACCTCGACCTCTATGTAGTCGATTGGTCCGGATATCGGCACGGACGGCTTGCGCACGACCGTCGTCACGCGGGCGAAATGCGGATAACGTGCCAGCAGCTTGTCGCCGATATGCGCGGCCAGCGAGGCCAGCATCTGGAAGCGCTTGTTCTCCGTGACATCCTTCACGAGATCATAGACAGCTGCCGTATCGACGCCATCCTTTATATCGTCGGTCTCAGCTACACGGTCGTTCTTCGTCTCGACCGTCACATCGATATAGAATTTCTGGCCCTGCTCGCGCTCATACTCGTAGACACCATGAAATCCATAAAACATCATATTGACTATACGTACCTTCGCCATAAGCGTCACTCCTTCTCAATTTCTCAGGACTTGCCATGATCCCGATTACCTTACTTCTTTTCTAATTCGCGATTTGTGCCATATATCCTGCTTGTCCTGAGAAAAAGTATGACAAGCCGTACTAATCAGCAAAAAGTTCATCCCAGAATGCATATCCGAGCATGAGCACTATGATGAATAAAAGAAATAGATCTCCCATTTCCATGTCCTCCAGCCTATGAAAAAAAGGGAGGGACAAGCCCTCCCAAGACGATCAACATCGTCATCACATCACGCGACGAGCGCCGATGTAGCGTGCGCCCCAGTAACCGCTGTGCAGCGAATCGATCGCCACGCCACGGCTTGAGGAAGCGTTGATGAACTGGCCGTCACCGAGATAGATGCCTACATGTGAAGCTCCTGCGGCATAAGTCTCGAAGAAGACGAGGTCGCCAGGTACAAGTTCCGCCTCGGACACTGGATAACCGCTCTCATACTGAGCGTCAGCAGTACGCGGCAGATAGATGCCGGCATTCGCAAACACATAGCGGACATAGCCGGAGCAATCAAAGCCACTCGGAGACGTGCCGCCGAACACGTACGGCACACCTATGTACTGCATAGCCTCGGAGAGCACCGTACGCGACACGTAGTTGCTGCTGCGCGTCACCTGCGGCATCGTCTTGCCCAGGAGGGCTGAGTAGGTGGTCGGACCTACGAGACCATCAGCGTTGAGGCCATGTGCAGACTGGAAAGACTTCACTGCCTCAGCCGTAGCCGGTCCGAAATCGCCATCGGCGGTGACATCGTAACCGAGGCTGGCCAGCTGTGACTGGATCTCGGTCACGTCGGTCCCCTGATCTCCTACACGGAAAGCTGCGGCACCAGCGACGCTGGACCAGCATAAGAGGACCATGGAAAATAGAATGATGATACGTGTTGCTTTACTCAAAAAGCCAACTCCTCTCTGTATTCGCCTACGAGGTTAGCTGCCGGGCTCGGGTAGAAAGGAAAGACCACCCTCATCAATTTCCAGCTGACGCTGAAACGCGATGTTCGCCCCAAAAACTTGGTTCCCCCGCTCCTGGGCTCGATTCGGCTTAATTGAACCCATAATGTAATATATATTTACAACAGCCAAAGGCCGCTGTAGCCAACTGCTTCTACGCGGTGTCTTTACAGCTTTTCCAGTTTTTTTTCAGATTCACCCCAAACATGAAAACTGGCTGCCACGCCGGACAGCCAAGTATCTTCACAGTATTGACATAAGAAAGCAATAAGCCGAGTTCTGTTCCGCCGTAGCGGCGACAATCATTTATCTAGGCACGACAGTTGCCTGTCGGCTCAAGCGACACTACCCGGAAGGATCCGCGGGCCGCATCATCCCTTCCCTATTCGGTCTTGCTCCGTGTGAGGTTTTCCTGAGCCAGCCAGTCACCTGGCTGCTGGTGCGCTCTTACCGCACCTTTCCACCCTTACCGGCCGGAGCCGGCGGTCTAAATCTCTATAGCACTATCTCTGGGGTTACCCCCGCTGGACGTTATCCAGCACACTGCCCTATGGAGCCCGGACTTTCCTCATCTGCCTGATGGCAGCCGCGATTGTCTCGATTTCTCATATCAACGTAAAGAATTATAGCATATTTAGTACATGTATGTCAAACCAGGTACCAAATATTGGATTATTCGCTATCGATTCAGTTATGACGCGGGTTCCCGGCGGATTGATGTGGCTTTTTCCAGCTTAATTCCAGATAAAATTAACGAAAAAATTTATCCATCTGCAAAATTTTAGGCTTGATATGGCGTATTTATTTCTGTTTTACTCGTAAAAGGAGACATCTGGCCTTTTCGCGAAATGGGTTTTCCCTTATAATATGCATATACTTGATTGTTAGAACCATTTGAATGGGTTGTCAACAGAAAAGAAAGAGGGATTTATTCATGAGTACACCGCATATCGCTGCCGAAAAGGGAGAAATCGCTGAGAGCATCCTGCTGCCGGGCGACCCGCTGCGCGCCAAGTTCATCGCTGAGAACTTCCTCGAGAGCCCGAAGCTCTACACGGACGTCCGCGGCATCCTCGGCTACACGGGTAAATACAAGGGCGTTCCGGTCTCGGTACAGGGCACCGGCATGGGCATCCCGTCCATCTCCATCTACACGCATGAGCTCATCAAGGAGTACGGCGTCAAGAAGCTGTTCCGCGTCGGCACCTGCGGCGGCATGCATCCGGATGTTCATCTACGCGATGTGCTCATCGCCCAGGCAGCCACGACGGATTCCGGCATCATCCGCAGCATATTCGGACCGTCCATCAATTTCGCTCCGATCGCGGACTACGAGCTCCTCTCGCACGCAGTGGAGAACACGAAGAAGCTCGGCCTGCGCGCGACCGTCGGCAACATCATCTCGGTCGACCGCTTCTACGACGATGAGATCGACAACGACAAGCTCCGCAAATACGGCATCCTGGCCGTCGAGATGGAGGCTGCTGCCCTCTACACCATCGCTGCCGAGTTCCACGTCCAGGCCCTCGCCCTGTTCACCGTCAGCGACCATCTGCTGACCGGCGAAGCCTGCACGGCTCAGGAGCGCCAGACGACGTTCAACGACATGATCAAGATCGCCCTCGAGACGGCCATCGAGTAATAAGAAGAACAAGCCTGAATACGAAGGGGCTGGGAAAATTGCTTTTCGGCAATTTTCCCAGCCCCTTTTTCGTACCATGATTCCGTCTTACTTGCTCATGCGCTTCAATATGACGCGGGCCACGTGGATACCGCTGGCACCGGCCTGCGAGAGGCCGCGCGTGACGCCGGCGCCGTCGCCGATGGCGAATATGTTCTGCGCCTCCGTCTCGAGGTCGTGCGTGAGCTTGACGCGCGAGCTGTAGAATTTCACCTCGACGCCGTAGAGCAGCGTGTCCTCGTTCGTCATGCCGGGGGCGATGTGATCGAGGGCCTGGATCATCTCAATGATGTTATCGAGGTGGCGCTTCGGCAATACGAGCGAGAGGTCGCCCGGCGTCGCGGCCAGCGTCGGATGGGTGAAGCTCTTGTTCATGCGGTGCTGGTTCGTGCGGCGGCCCTTGATGAGATCGCCATAGCGCTGCACGATGATGCCGCCGCCGAGCATGTTCGAGAACGAGGCGATGCGCTTGCCGTACTGATGCGGCGCCTTGAACGGCTCCGTGAAATGGTTCGACACGAGCAGCGCGAAGTTCGTGTTGTGGCTCTGCAGGGCCGGATCGCTGTACGAGTGGCCGTTGACCGTCACGATGCCGTCCGTGTTCTCCATGACGACATGACCGTGCGGGTTCATGCAGAATGTGCGCACGAAATCGCCATAGCGCTTCGTGCGGTAGAGCAACTTCGCCTCGTAAACCTTGCTCGTGATGTCATCCCAGACCTCGTCCGGGACCTCGACGCGGACGCCGACGTCGACGCGGTTGTTCTCCTGCTCGAGGCCGAGGCGGTCGCACTCATCCGAGAACCACTCCGCACCGGCCCGCCCGGGGGCTACGATGAGGTAGTCAGCCTCGATCGTATCGCCGTTCTCGAGCTCGAGGCTGTTGCCGCCATGTCCGTCGGTGACGATATGGGACACCGGCGTCACGAAGCGGAACTCGACCTTGCCCTTCAGGTGCTCATACGTCTTCTTCAGCATCTCGAGGTTGTTCTCCGTGCCCAGATGACGCACACTGGCCGTCAGCAGATGCAGGTCATGGCGCAGCGCATGCTTCTCGAGGTCGGTGTTCTCGCTCGAGTAGACTTTCGACGGCGCCCCATGCTTCAGGTTCAGCTTGTCGACATAGCGGATGAGGTCCATGACCTCGCCATCCGGCAGATATTCGTTGAGCCAGCCGCCGAATTTCGTCGTGAAGTTGTATTTGCCATCGGAGAACGCCCCGGCTCCGCCGAAGCCGCGCATGATGCTGCAGGGCTTGCAGCCGATGCAACTCTTGACCTTGCCGGCCGATATGGGGCAGACGCGATGATATATATCATTGCCGCTGTCGAGCAGCACGATCTTCAAATCAGGAGCTTTTTCCGATAGCTCATAAGCGGCGCAATATCCGGCCGGTCCCCCACCGACGATGGCCACATCATATTTGTTGCTCATATGTATTCTCCTCCTAACCTTGCACAGCAAAAAACACGCGGGGAATATCCCCCTGCGTGTTTTTACACTATCCATTATATCGCATAGCTCCGGCCGGTGCAAGCAAATATTGCCGGCACCAGGTCCAAAGCATCATGTTCTGGGATGACTGCCTCCGGCTCAGCGGTCGAGCGATGGCACCTTGGCACAGATGAAGGCCATGACGATGCCGAGGCAGACGAGGCCGGCGGCGAGGCCGAGATAGCCATTCGCGGTGATGCCATCGACGATGTAGCCAACGAGGCTGCAGCATACGACGGTCAGCACATACGGCAGCTGCGTCGAGACATGATCGATATGGTGGCACTGCGCGCCAGCCGAGGCGAGGATCGTCGTATCCGATATCGGCGAGGCATGGTCGCCGCTGACAGCGCCCGAGAGGATGGCTGCTACCGAGATGATGAGCATGTTGCTCTGCTCCGGCGGCAGCACGGCGACAGCGATCGGTATGAGGATGCCGAACGTGCCCCAGCTCGTGCCCGTCGCAAAGGCGAGGCCCATGGCCACGAGGAAGAAGATTGGCGGCAGGAACATGATGATGGAAGCATTCGCCGAGACGATGCCGCCGACGAAGCCGCCGAGGTTCAGATATTTATCGCTGCAGATGCCGGAAAGCGTCCAGGCCAGGCACAGGATGAATATGGCCGGCGTCATGGCCTTGAAGCCCCAGCCGAAGCTGTCGCAGAACGCATCGAACGTGATGACGCGACGCGGCAGATAGAGGAGGCCGGTGAAGACGAAGGCGATGAAGGAGCCGAGCACGAGCGACGACGACGAGTCGCAGTCCGCAAAGGCCTTCGCAATCGTCTTGCCCTCGTCGCCGAACAGGCCGCCCGTGTAGAGCATGCCGTAGACGCAGGCGATGATGAGAACGATGAGCGGCAGGAGGAGGTCGACGAGCTTGCCGTTGCCCTCGGAGAGCTTCTCTGCATGCTCGTCCTGATATTCCTTCGGTATCACGAAATGCTCATTGCTGGCCTTCACGCTGCGGCCCATGGCGCCGTAGTCGCGGCCGGTCCAGATGATGAATACCATGAATATGAGCGTGAGTATGGCATAAAGGTTGATGGGGATGGTCTGCAGGAACAGCGAGAACCCATCAATCGTGCTGTCCTCCGGCAGCGAGGAGCCGACAGCGGCGGCCCAGCTCGAGACCGGGGCGATGATGCAGACCGGAGCGGCCGTGGCATCGATGATGTAGGCCAGCTTCGTGCGCGCGATCTTGAACTTATCGGTGACGGGGCGCATGACGGTGCCGACGGTCAGGCAGTTGAAATAGTCATCGATGAAGATGACGATGCCGAGCATGGCCGTGACGAGCGATGCACTGCGCTTGCCCTTTATGATTTTCGCGGCCCACTCGCCATAGGCACGCGTCGCGCCGCTGCGCGTGATGGCAGCGACGAGGATGCCGAGGATGACGAGGAACACGAGGATGTTTACATTGCTGCCGACTTTGTCGCTCATGACTTTGAACATGGTCATGATGGCCTCGATCGGATTGCCGCCCGCAAGCAGCAGGGCGCCGGAGAATATGCCGATAATCAGCGACATATATACTTCTTTCGTCCAGAGTGCCAGCACTATGGTGATGATCGGTGGCAGGATGGACCAGGCTGTTTGTGCCATTTTGATTCCTACTTTCTCTATACTATTCAGTCATAACTCATGACGACTCATATATTCTATAACAAAATCAATATAGTATCAATAGTAAATTGCTCAGGATGTAAGACCACCGTCAACGCTCCAGACGGCCCCGGTCACGAACGAGGCCTGCGGCGAGGCCAGGAAGAGTATGACGGCTGCCGCCTCGTCGGGCGTGCCGATACGTCCGAGCGGATAGACGGAGCTCATCTCGCGCAGCATGTCCTCACGGGAGACGCTGCCGCTATGGAGCTGCTTCTCCGTCAACGGCGTCAGGATGTCCCCCGGCGCTATGGCGTTGACGCGCACACCGGCCGCTGCGAGCTCGAGCGCCAGCGAGCGCGTGAACATGACGACCGCGCCCTTGCTCGCCGAGTAGGCTGTGCAGAAATAGTTGCCGTGCACGCCCGCGTCCGAGGCGACATTGACGATGACCCCATGCGCCTGCTTCAGCGCCGCCAGCGCGGCCTGTGTGAGCCAGAACGTGCCCTTGACATTCGTAGCGAGGATGCTGTCGAGCTCCGCCTCGGTCAGATCCTCGAGCGCTCCCTCCTGATAGATACCGGCGGAATTCACGAGAATGTCTATGTGGCCATAGGCCGCGAGCGTCGCCTCGACGGCCGCGGCGCAGTCCTCCCGGTGACTGACGTCACCAGCCACGAACCTCACCGCTCCCCCGCTGGCTGCAGCGGCAGACGGGCCGCCCGATGGCGCCGTCACCTCATCGACGATCGCGCTGCACACGCGGCAGTCCTGGCCACGCAATGCGGCCAGAGCCGTCTCGCCACGGGCGGCTGAGCGCCCCAGGAGCATGACCTGGGCACCAGCCGCCAGGAACTGAGCCGCCGCTGCCAGCCCGATGCCCGAGGTGCCACCGGATATGAGGACGACTTTACCTTTGAAATCCAACTGCATGAAAATTGCCTCTCTTCTGCGGCCAGCCTACCTGGCCGCCTGTGACGCCGAAGCCGCTCGCACGGATATCTGCCGGCTGGTCCCTGCGTCACCATGAAACGTAAAAAGGCCGGACTCCCCGCGGAATCCGGTCTTTCGTCTATGAAAGAATTCTTATCAGTTGTTGACAGCGTCTTTCAGAGCCTTGCCTGCCTTGAAAACAGGGTTCTTCGAAGCGGCAATCTCGATCTCCGCACCAGTCTGAGGATTGCGGCCTTTGCGAGCAGCGCGCTCCTTGACCTCGAACGTACCGAAGCCGATGGCCTGTACCTTGTCTCCCTCGACGAGGGCCTGCTCTATTACCTTGAACAGTGCATTCGTGGCCTTCTCTGCATCTTTCTTCGTCAGGCCGGACTCTTCAGCGACTTTAGCTACCAAATCAGTTTTGTTCACAATCGTAGCCTCCTTAAATTTTTGTTTCTAACATCGTGGGCCGCCTTCCCCGCGCCCCGCAATGTCCGCTTATCAAAATTTAGCATGAAACCCTAGAAAAATCAAGGCTTTTTAGCAAAAAAGCTGATTTTAAGAGCTTTTTTTCTGCATTCCGTCGGAAAAGTCTACAAAAAGACTGGTCAGATGGTCGATATCCGGCTGCCGGTCAAGCTCGTAGAGCGGAATCTGGCGGATGGATTCGTCATCCATGCCCAGGTTGTGGATGTAGGTCACCGGTGCCTCATCGTCGAGCAGATCCATGAGGGCGAGCTTCGTATCCGAGGCAATGGGCTGGTTGTAGACCTGGGTGATGACGAGCGACTGCCGGGGACGCGTATCAGGAGCCAGCCCGGCTACATAGTCCGCGACATCGCCCGCATCGAGTATGGTCAGCCCGTCGATCGGGTCGATGCCGAGCGCCGTGTACAGGACCTCGACAAAGCTCATGCCCGGCAGTATCGTGAGCTCTACATCGCTATTCTCAGGGCGCGCTGCGAGCTCGCGCAGCAGCACGACCGTGCGCTCTGCGACGAGCGGGCTGCCCGGCACCGCATAGACGATGTTGCCAAGCTCGCGGGCACGCTGCAGGAGCTCTCGGGCGATCGCGGCATAGAGGTCGTCGAAGTCCTCCGCCCGCTCATAGTATTCATCAAACGTCGTAAATTGCAGCCCGGCCTGCTCGAGCGCTGCCACCGTCGGATGGATGCGCGTGCGTAGCACGAGATGCTCCGCCTGCTCCATGAGTGCCCAGCTCTCGCGTGTGATGAGGCCGGACCGCCCGGGTCCCAGGCCGACTACTGTTATCCTCACCATATGATTCCTCCTGTATCATTGCCGCTCAGACTGCGGCCGTAGCATCTTTCTTGCCGGTGTCGTGCAGGACATGCATGAGCTGCAGCACATAGTCCAGCACGTCGCGCTTGTCCGCCTCGCGCAGGACGAAGCGATAGCCGTCTTTGTCGCGCAGCTTGTGCAGGCGGCGGTTGTATTGATGGTCGAGTGCCAGCAGCACCGGCACCGGCAGCTTGCGGCCCGGCAGCAGCACGAGGTCGATGAAGCGTCCCTCGCCCGTCTCTGCGATGGAGCGCAGGCCGACATCGCGGGCGTAGTTGCGGATGCGCGCGATATCGAGCAATGCGAGCACGGGCTTCGTCGGCTCGCCGAAGCGGTCCTTCAGCTCCTCATAGAGCGCATCGAGCTCCGCATCCGTGCGCAGGGCCGCGATGCGCTGATAGATCTCTATCTTATGCATGGCGTCATCGATATAGCCGCCGTCGATATATGCCTCGACATGGATGTCGATGAGCGGATCCGGAGCCACCAGCGCGGCTTTCTCGCCCTGCTTGCCGTTCTGGAGGCGCTCGATGGCTTCCTCGAGCAGCTTGCAGTACATCTCGAAGCCGACACTCGCGATATGACCGTGCTGCTGCGAGCCTAGCAGGTTGCCGGCACCGCGGATCTCGAGGTCGCGCATGGCGATTTTGAAGCCGGCTCCGAGCTCGGCGAATTCCTTCATGGCCTGCAGACGCTTCTCCGCCGTCTCCGTCAGCACTTTGTCCGCCTGATAGACGAAATACGCAAAGGCCATGTGATGGGACCGCCCGACGCGCCCGCGCATCTGGTAGAGCTGCGACAGTCCGAAATGATCGGCATTATAGACGATGATGGTGTTCGCATTAGCAACGTCGAGGCCGTTCTCGACGATGCTCGTCGCGAGCAGGATGTCGTACTCGCCCTCGTAGAAGTCCATCATGACGCGCTCGAGCGCCTCCTCCGGCATCTGGCCGTGGGCAACGCCGATGCGGGCCTCCGGCACGAGCTGCTGCAGGCGCTCATGCATATGCTCGATGCTGTCGACGCGGTTGTAGACGAAGAACACCTGGCCGCCGCGCTTGATCTCGCGCTTTATGGCGCCGCGGATGATGGCATCGTTGTTCTCGACGACGTAGGTCTGCACCGGGAATCGCTCGGCCGGTGGCGTCTCGATGATGCTCATATCGCGCGCCCCGACGAGCGACATGTGCAGCGTGCGCGGGATCGGCGTAGCCGACAGGGTCAGCACGTCGATGCCGGCCGCGAGCTTGCGTATCTTGTCCTTCTGCTTGACGCCGAAGCGCTGCTCCTCATCGACGATGAGCAGGCCGAGATCCTTGAATTTCACGCGGCGCTGATTCAGTATGGCATGGGTGCCGATGAGGATGTCGACCTCGCCGCTCGCGACCTTGGCGAGCGTCTCGCGCTGCTCCTTGGCCGTGCGGAAGCGGCAGATGACATCGACGCGCGGCAGGAAATCCCGGAACCGCTCGCTGAACGTCTGGAAATGCTGCTGCGCGAGCACGGTCGTCGGCACGAGCACCGCGACCTGCTTGCCATCCATGGCCGCCTTGTAGGCCGCCCGGATGGCGACCTCGGTCTTGCCGAAGCCGACATCGCCGCACAGCAGGCGGTCCATGGGTTTCGGCTTCTCCATATCGGCCTTGATCTCCGCTATGGCCTTCAGCTGGTCGTCCGTCTCCTGATACGGGAACGCATCCTCGAACTCGCGCTGCGAGCTGTCATCCGGCGAGAAAGCGAAGCCCTGGGCGTTGCTGCGCTTCGCGTAGATCTCGATGAGCTTCTCGGCGATGTCCTCGACCGATTTCCTGGCGCGTGCCTTCGCCTTGGCCCATTCCGTGCTGCCCATGCGATGCAGGCGCGGCACCTCGCCCTCGGTGCCGATGTATTTCTGCAACTGGCTGACCTGGTCCGTCGGCACGTACAGCTTGTCATCGCCGCCGTATTTGATATGCAGGTAGTCGCGGTGGATGCCGCCGACCTCGAGCGTCACGACGCCGAGGTATTTGCCGATGCCGTGATTGATATGGACGACATAGTCGCCCGGCTTGATCTCACGAAAATGGCGGATGCGTTCACCGCTCTCCGGCGTCTCGGCGCGGCGCACGGTCCGGCGCTTCTGATGGCCGAAGATATCAGCCTCGGTGATAACGACGGTCTGAGCCCCGATAAGCTCGAAGCCGGACGAAAGGCTGCCGACGCCGACGCTGATGAAGCCGGGACGCAGCTCATCGCCATCGGCTATGACGCCCGAGGGCAGCCGGCGTCGGGCCAGGGCCTCACGCATGTTGTCCGCCTTTGCCTGACTACCGACCATGATGTAGATGCTGAGCTTCTGCCCGAGCCAACGCGTGAGCTCGGCCTCGAGCAGGTCCATCTGCCGCTGGAACGGCGTCATGCTCGTCGCCGTGATGCTCAGCGTGTCCGTCAGCTCGGCGCCATGAACCTGCTGCAGCATGAGTGTCGCGTAGAATACGCGGCTGCCGTCCGCCGCTGCTACGAGCTCGTCCCAGGTGAATACCTTGCCCTTGAGCTCCGGCGTCTCCTTCAGCATGGATTTCAGCTCGGAGCGCAGGCGCGTAGGTTCGTCGAATATAACCGTGCTGCCGCCGTCCGCGCCCTGCAGATACGACAGGAATGGCTCCGCCTGCTGGCTGCTGCCGTCATCACCGGCCAGTGGCAGCACCATGAGGCTCTCGATGCTGCGGAGCGAGCGCTTCGTCTCGAGGCTGAACTCGCGCAGCGAGTCGATCTCATCACCGAAATACTCGATGCGCACCGGCAGCCGGGCATTGATGGCGAATACATCGACGATGCCACCGCGGGCACTGAACTGGCCGACATGCTCGACCTCATCCGCGCGCTCATAGCCGAGGGCGACGAGCTGGCTGATGAGCGTGTCATGAGCGTACTCCTGCCCCGTGCTGAGCGACAGCGACAGGCGGGCGAATTCCTTGCGGCTCAGGCCCTTCTCAGCGGCAGCCCGCGCTGTAGACAGCACGATGGCATCCTCGTGGCGCATGAGCCGCCCGAGGATCTCCATGCGCCGTGCCTGACGCTCGCAGCTGTGGGCCGTGGCCCCGATCTCGCTGCCGAGCAGATCGCTCTCCGGCAGTACGTAGAGCGGCACGGACGGCAGCAGCGCCGCGAGGTCTGCCTGCCAGGCGGCCAGCGCCTCCGCTGAGTGCACCAGTATGACCAGCGGTCCCGGATGCTCCTGAGCCGCATAGCCAGCTGCGAATATGGCATATTTCTGTGCGCCGCCCAGTCCGTAGCTCAGGACTGAGACAGGTCCTCCTGCCATCAGTTCCTGCAGATGCCTTACCGATGCATCCCGGGCCAGCGCCTTGAATAATGAATCCATGCTTCACCTCTGAAAAAAACGCCAAAACGGGACTAGCAACGTCCTGCACGTTGTTAGTCCCTTGACATACCATTAATATTCTCCATGATACCCCAGAATCCGGGCTGCGTCAAGTGCGCAGCCGGTCAGGTAGCTGATACCGGCCGCCGCTGCCAGTTGAAATCCATGGCGCTGCCGGGCCGGAGCCGTCGCAGATCGTCAGCCGTCCGCGCCGGAAGCACGCAGTAACGCGCGCATTCCCGGCACTCGAGCACGATATTGCGCCCGCAGAGCCGGGCGGTGATATCATTGCTGCCGCAAGGGCATATGAGCTCACCGGCTGCTGCCATATCGTGGACCCGGTTCAGGGCCTCCAGCAATATCTGCTGCTCCGCCAGATAGTCCGCACCATCGCCGGGATGGAGCGAATCGTATTCGGCGGCGTTGAAATCCATGAATTCGGCGATATCCTGCCAACGTCCGATGTAGCCCAGCTCGAACCGGTCATGTTCGCAATACAGTTTCTGAAAATGCAGGCGTCGCAACTGGTGCCAGGTAAAGTGAAGGCTGCTGTATTCGCCACAAGCACCACAGCGCACGCGTATCTTCAGACCGCGCCGCGGCCTGATATACAGCTCGGCAATCGTGCGGCCACAGTTCTCGCATTTCACCTGACAGACGCCCTTGCCGTTGAACAGCGGCACGTCCTGTATATGTATATGACCGCAGCGCTGACAGTACATGGCCAGCGAGCCGATCGTGTCGATAAGCATTTTCTGCCCTCCTTCTGCGAGACCGCTCCGGGCCGCCACATTCTGGCGCTGCTCGGCAGCAATCCCTACTTCCGTCTTTCTAAAAATAGATTTCGCCAGTGCTTTTCTATTTTCCTGCCTACGAAAAAATAATCTTTTAGACAAAAAGCCCTCCCGGAAAGCGATATGTGCCCCCAGGGAAGACAGAAATTAAAACGGTCTTCCGAGAAGAGCATATCGCTGCGGGAGGGCTGAATGCCTATGTGGAGCGATTATTTCTGAGCTGCGTACTCGAGCGAAGCTTTCACGAAGTCACGGAACAGCGGATGCGGATTGTTCGGACGGGACTTCAGCTCCGGATGGAACTGCGAGCCGACGAACCACGGATGATCCTTGACCTCTATGACCTCGACGAGACTGTCATCCGGCAATGTACCGGCGATGACGAGGCCCTTGTCCTGGAGCTCCTGCCGATAGGCGTTGTTGAACTCGAAGCGATGACGATGACGCTCAGCCACCTGGTCGACGCCATAGGCCTGCTGCGTATGCGTGCCCGGCGTGAGCTTGCACGGATAGGCGCCGAGACGCATCGTGCCGCCCTTGTTCTCGACACCCTGCTGGCTCTCCATGAGCGCGATGACCGGGTGCGTCGTGTCGGGGTTGAACTCCGTCGAATGGGCATCGGTCATGCCGCAGACGTGGCGCGCGAACTCGATGACGGCGCACTGCATGCCGAGGCAGAGGCCGAGGAACGGGATCTTGTGCTCGCGGGCATACTGGATGGCCTTGATCTTGCCCTCGACGCCGCGGTCGCCAAAGCCGCCCGGCACGAGGATGCCCTTGCAGCCGACGAATACCTCGTCAAGGTCGGTATCCGGGTCCTCGATCTCCTCGGCATTGACCCAGGCGATCTTCACAGCTGCATCGTTGGCGATGCCGCCGTGATGCAGCGCCTCAGTGACCGACATGTAGGCATCCGGCAACTCGACGTACTTGCCGACGACTGCGACCTTGACCTTCTTGTGCGGATTCTTGATCTGGTAGACCATCTTCTCCCAGTCTTCCATGTCGGCCGGGTCATAGTCCATGTTGAGCTTCTTGAGTACGATGCGGTCGAGGCCCTCATGCTGCATCATGAGCGGCACCTCGTATATCGTGGAGGCCGTGCGGTTCTCGATGACGGCGTCCGGATCGACGTCGCAGAACATCGCGATCTTCTTGCGCATCTCGTCCGTGATCGGCTTCTCGGTGCGGCAGACGAGCACATCCGGCGATATGCCGATGGCGCGCAGCTCTTTGACGCTGTGCTGCGTCGGCTTCGTCTTGAGCTCGCCTGCGGCCGATATGTACGGCAGCAGCGTGACATGGATGTAGAGCGTATCGTTCTTGCCAACTTCCTTCTTCACCTGGCGGATGGCCTCGAGGAACGGCAGCGACTCGATATCGCCGACCGTGCCGCCGATCTCGGTGATGACGACGTCAGCGCCATCGGCCTTGCCCACATCATAGACGCGCTGCTTGATCTCGTTCGTGATGTGCGGGATGACCTGCACGGTCTTGCCGAGGTAGTCGCCGTGACGCTCTTTGTTCAGCACCGAGGCATAGACCTTGCCGGTCGTGATGTTCGAGCGCTTCGACAGGTTGATGTCGATGAAGCGCTCGTAGTGGCCGAGGTCGAGGTCGGTCTCAGCTCCGTCCTCAGTCACGAATACCTCACCGTGCTGATAAGGGCTCATCGTACCCGGATCGATGTTGATGTACGGGTCGAATTTCTGAATGGTGACCTTGATGCCGCGGCTCTTGAGCAGGCGGCCCAGCGAGGCAGCAGTTATGCCCTTGCCGAGTGAAGAAACAACGCCGCCCGTGACGAAAATATACTTTGCCATTTTTGCCTCCCTATCGCAAAAATACCCTGCAGACTACTCTGCTCACTCCTGGATGCTCTCAAGTTTCTTCTTTCGATCGCTGGCAGCCTTGGCCTTGCTGCGGCTTGAGCCGCTCGTGCGGGCCTTCGTGCCATGCGTGCGCTTCACCTCCGGCGGATTCCACTCGGTAAGTCCCCACTGGCCGTTGCCCTCATAGTGGAAACGGCTGTCCATATTTATGAGCGTGTACACCTCGGAAATGGCGGCAGCCAGCGACTGAACCGGCTTGCGCTTCTTGTCGATGACCTCGAGCACCAGATCCTTGTAGTACATGGTATCGTGTACCTGTCGCTGCGAAAGGATGTAGTAGGCTACATCAACCTCTGAGCTATGCGAAAAATCCATATCTGCCATCTGTAAAAAGTCCTCCCATCACATGTGCTCGGGTGCCGAGACACCGAGCAGTCCCAACGCCTGGCGTATCGTCGTACCAGTCACATCGGCCAGCGCCAGACGCGCGGCAGCGAGCTCCGGCTCGACACCGACGATGCGGCATTTATTGTAAAAGCTATGGAATGCGGCCGCGAGGTCGTAGGCGTAGCGGGCGATGCGCTGCGGTGCGCGGTCGCGGGCCGCCCGCTCCACTTCCTCGGGATATTCCTCGATCTTCTTGATCAGGGCTACCTCGGTCTCATCGGTCAGCCGCTCGAGCTCCGGATGATCACCAGCCGTCAGACCATTCTCGCGCGCCTGGCGGTCGATGCTCGCTATGCGGGCATGCGCGTACTGGATGTAGTAGACCGGATTGTCGTTCGAGCGCTTCTTCGCGAGGTCGAGATCGAAATCGAGCTGGCTGTCGAGCGAGCGCATCAGGAAGAAGTAGCGGGCCGCATCCGTGCCGACTTCGTCGATGAGCTCCTCGAGCGATATGGCATTGCCCGTGCGCTTGCTCATCTTGACGAGCTCGCCGCCGCGGAACAGGTTCACCATCTGCAGCAGCTTGATCTCGAGCTTGGCCGGATCGTGGCCGAGTGCCTGCATGGCCGCCTTGACACGGGCGATGTAGCCGTGATGATCGGCGCCCCAGATATTGATGAGCCGGTCGAAGCCGCGCTCGTATTTGTTATGATGATAAGCGATATCGGCCGCGAGATAGGTAGGCTCGCCGCTGTCACGGATGACGACGCGGTCCTTATCATCGCCGTAGGCCGTCGAACGCAGCCAGAGCGCTCCGTCCTTTTCATAGATATCGCCGCTCGCACGGAGCTTCGCGACCGCTGCATTGATTGCATCCGGATGAAGCGTGCGCTCGCTGAACCAGTTATCGAAATGCACGTGGAATTTCTCGAGGTCCTGCTTCAGTATGGCCAGCTTTTCCTTATAGGCGACTTCCTTGAAGACCTTCAGGCGCTCCGCCCGCTCCATGGACTCGTACTTGTTCCCGTCATGGTCGATGATATGCTGCGCCGTATCGATGATGTCCTGGCCATGGTAGGAGTTCTCGGGGAGCTCGTAGTCATCATGGCCGAGCAGCTGCATATAGCGGATCTCGACCGACTCCGCCAGGATATCCATCTGATGGCCGGCATCATTGATATAGTACTCCGCCTCGACCGGATAGCCGGCCGCGCGCAGGATATTCACGAGTGCCGAGCCGGCCGCAGCCCCGCGGCCATGGCCGACGTGCAGCAGACCAGTCGGGTTCGCGCTGACGTACTCGACCTGGATGCGCGGTGCCTGCTTCGGCGGCAGGACGCCGTAGTGGTCGCCGGCCGCGATGGCCTGGCGCAGGCCGTCGTAGAGCACATTGCCCTTCAGATACAGATTCAGGAAGCCCGGCCCGGCGATATCAGCATGATCCAGCCAGTCCCCTGTCAGATGTGCGACAATGGCCTCGGCTATCTGCCGCGGAGCCTTGTGGAACACGCGCGCCGACTGCATGGCCACGTTCGTGGCGAAATCGCCGAACTTCTTGTCCGGCGGCACCTCGAGCTGCGCGGCCGGCAGCGTCTCCGTCTCCGGCAGTTCCCCGGCCGCCATGGCAGCCCGAAGCGCCTCGACGATGGCGCTGCTTATGGTTTCTTTGATATCACTAGCCAAATCTCTGCCCCCTGTGTGTTACGTTTTTCTTCTATTATATACCACTTATCGTCTATACGCTTTGATCAATTCAGTCTGTGACGCTCGCCGGGAGCGCAGCTGACCTCGATGCGCAGTGTATTGCGGCTCTGATGGCTGCCATTCACCGACATATCATAGCTGAGCTCGATGCTGCCGGTCACTGTGCCATACTCGATGGAGAGGCTTTCCGTGGCTACGCCGAGCACCAGCGTGCCATACGGCGTGCGATAGCGGCTGCTCGTATGCTGGTTCTGGCAGAAACGCTGCTCGAACTCCACCTCGCCCCGACGCAGGAGCGTCATGGCCTGCGGCTCGATCTTCAGCACCGTCGGCGTCGGTGTATCGGTCAGAGAGTCATCATCATAAAGGACATAATGCTGACCATGGCGATAATAATGCCGCCCCTCAGCCGTCGTCTCGATGACGTTCTTCTCCCCCAGGCTGTCCGTCTGCGTACCCACCACGTGGATCACGACCTTATCAGGTTCCGTCACTGTAGCCCCTCCTCTGAAACAAACTATCCTGCTTTCAGAACATGCCTAGTGTTGTTTCGTGCTATCTAAAGGTTTAACGTTCACATTATACACTGATTTTCGATGCGCGTAAAGTTTTTAGTACGTTTTTCAAAGTATGAGCCTGCGAGGAACTTCTTTCTATCCGTCTGCGTATCATCGGGCAAGGTGATTCCGCCCACGGCTCGATGATATTACTTGTATTTCCGTCTGCACCTATTGCCACACAGTATATCCGACATCGCTTCATAGTATTTCTGATATTTATATAGTTTTTCCGTCATTACTTATATTATAATAGAAGTAATGACGGAAAAGCACTAAAGAGGTGGTATATATGAGTATCGGTACGAATATTCGTGATGCCAGAAAAGCGGCTGGACTGACACAGGTTGAGCTTGCGAAGAAAACCAGCCTATCGCGTTCTTATATCGGTGATATAGAAAAAGATAGATACAATCCAAGTCTGTCCACATTACAAGCCATTGCTAAAGCTACCGAAGTTCCCACTGGACTCCTTCTTGGCAGTCCTTCCCCTGTCTACAGCAGCCATGCGCTCATTCGTAAAGGTACCTCCACGCCTCACGAGGATGTCATTCCTACCCTCAATGCCCGCGATGCGCATGACATTCAGAAGAAACTCCAGAGCTTGCTCGATGACCTGGATCCAGCAACCGGTCCTGCGTACTATAACGGCGAAAAGCCGATGGACGACGAAACCCGCGACCTCATCCGCGCCTCACTGGAGAACTCACTGAGGATAGCGAAGCAGATGGCCAAGACCAGATACACGCCTGAGAAATACCACCAGACGGATGACACCGCTGAACGCATCGGTAAGAAAATACTGGACGCCAGCCCATCGGCACAAAGGGCCATCAGCCAGATTATAGACGAAGACAAGAATACTAACAGCAAAGAATCCTAAATTCTGTACCAGGTCGAAATTTTTTCCTCGAGAATAAGTCAAAACATCAAAACCCGTCGAATTCGACGGGTTTAAAAAGGAGATTAGAAATATGCCGAAGATAAACGGGACCATCACTGCGCAGGGCATCCATATACACGCTAAACTTTCGAGTGATGACAATGACTTCATATCATTGACAGACATTGCGCGATACCGATGCTATCAAGGAACATCTCATCCCGGAGAACCTCCCTGCACGTTACATCAATATTACTTATGCGAATGAGGCAGATATCATCAACGTCGCCCTCTTTGGCATGACCGCAAAAGAGTGGCGGGATAAGCATCCGGATGCCAAGGGGAATATCCGGGATGCCGCCGGGCTTGTCCAGCTCATCGTTCTCGCCAACCTGGAAAACCTGAATGCCGAATTCATTAAGGCCGGTCTTTCTCAGCCTGAACAATTAAAGCGTCTTCATGATACTGCTGTTTCCCAGATACGCTCTATTGCCAACACCGCCAGTGTCAAGCGGCTGGAAAAACGTTTTGATAAAGAATAAGAACAAAACCGCGGCCGGTATGATTCCTAATGGAGGAACCATACCGGCCGCGGTTGCATCTTACTGAATCTATCTGCCGGATTGTTCGATCAGAATGTATATTTCAGTCCGCCGCGCCAGATCCGGCCGTCAGCGAAAACTGTTGCAGGTTGCAAGAAATTCAACCGAAATTTATTTCTAAAGACAGCGGCCTCAGACCTGGAACTTATCGATGCTGTCCATGAGATCCTGAGCCTGTTTGGCCAGCTCACGGCTCGCGGCAGCGATTTCCTCCGTCGAAGCCGACTGCTCCTCTGTCGTAGCCGATACGGACTGGGTGCGCGAAGCATTATCCGTACTTACCTGAGCGATATTCGTGATCTCCTGCTGCATGGACTGGCTGCCCTGCGCTATGGACTTGATATGGTCCGAGACCTCCCGGATACCGCCCGACAGCGACTCGATCGTTATGCGTATCGACTCGAACACGGCATCGGCATCCTGCACCGAGCTCATCGTGCCCTTGACTTCCTCCGAGCTCTCCTGGCTGGCGGTCACGGCATGCTGCATGTCCTCCTGTATCTTGGTCACGAGCTCAGCGATCTTCTGCGTGGAGTTCGCCGACTCCTCGGCGAGCTTCCGGACCTCGTCCGCGACGACAGCGAAGCCGCGGCCATGCTCACCAGCACGGGCAGCCTCTATGGCGGCGTTCAGCGCCAGCAGGTTCGTCTGCTCGGCGATGCCCGATATGATATCGACGATATGGCTGATCTCATCCGACCGCTTGGCCAGCTGGCTGATCGAGGTCTGAACCGTATCAGCAGTATGATCGATCTTCTCCATGGCGCTGACGACATCCGTGATGCACTTGCGGCCGTCACCGACACGGTCTACGGTCATCTGTGCCACCGTAGCTATGGCATCAGCATTATCCGATACGGACGACGTGCTGGCCGATATCTGCTGCGCCGTCGCACTGGCACTGTTGGCCGAGTCCGACTGCTGCGAGATGCCGCCAGCGATATCGGTGATCGACGTAGCTACATTGTTCGAGGCCTCAGCCGTCTGATGAGCAGCGGCGGTGAGCTCCTCCGAGGAAGCCGACAGCCGCTGCGCACTATTCTGCACACTGCTGACAAGTTCGCGTATGTTGTGCCGCATTTCTTTGAAGCCGCGGCCAAGGTCGCCGAGCTCATCATTCGTATCGACCGTGATCGGACGTGACCTGAGATCTCCTTTCATCATGGCCTGGCAGTCGTCGCGCAGTTTGACGACCGGTTCAGCCATCTTCGTTGCAACGATCCAGATGATGATACCGATGACGATGATCATGGTGAGGCCGACGCCGCCCATGACATAGATGAGATGGGTCGCATCCGCACGCACCTCAGCCAGCGGGGCAACGGCCACCGCCAGCCAGCGATGATTGCCAATATGTATCGGCGTCATGACCGCCTGCGAGGGAACACCGCTCGAGGTCGTGTATTCCGTAGAAATCTGCTTATCCTGAGCCATGGCATCCTCATAGCCCTTGACCAGCGCCTTGTCGATCGTCTTGTTCGAGGTCTCTTTCGAGATATCGAGGTTGCCTACATCCTCCGGCTGCTGGGCGTAGGCCAGTACGATACCACTTTCATCAGCGATATAGATATGGCCGGTCTCCATGTATTTCATCTGACCGACGATTTCTGATATGGCATCGAGCTCGATCGTACCGTAGACGATACCGGTCAGCTCGCCGTTATCGAGTACCGGCATCGCAATGATGGTGATGGCTTTGCCGGAGGTACCGGATACCGACGGTCCCGTCATGAACGGTTTCTTCGTCTCCCGGACCTTTATGATATACTCGCGCGTCGAGCGGTCCATGTCCTTATCACTATCGCTGAAGGCCTGGCCATTCGGGTCGGAATACGCCAGCATGGCGAATTTCGAGCCCTCGGCGTTGTTGTGCGCCTTTATCGTCGCCAGCTCCGCTACCTTGGCGGCCCGGTCGCCATGCTTGATGACTGAGTTATCCGCCAGCCTGTTCAGCGTGATGAGATTCTGCTGATAATACTTCTCTATGTCTGAAGCTGCTGAATTGCCCATCTGAGCGGCTAGCAGGTCCGCATTACGATACAGGGCCTGGCTGGACATGTAGTAGCTGATAGCAAAAAATACTATAAAGCTGCCTACAAACAAGGGCAGAAATCCCGCCAGAAACTTTGTTCTCAAACTATTAAGCTTCATCTCGATTTTCTCCTCTACTCTCATCATAAAATCAACCGTATATGATATTTGTTTTCATCAACTACCATATACAATCAAGAAAAGCACCCCATTCCCCAAATGCGATGCTTTCAAAAGACATGTCTTATTTCACTGTTGTTCGACAGCGATGTCAAGCTCGACCGTGTGTCCCCCCAGATCCATGGTCACTGTCAGATATTTGTCGTCGCTGATCTTCACCTGGAATCCTTGACCGATCGTCAGCGAAGGCGTGGAGATATCTACCTCCATGCCCAGGCCAGCCAGGTTCGTGGCGGCATTGGCGGTAAGCATATTGCTCATCTCCGATATGGCTGACTGCGCCATCGCGTCGAATTCATTGACGGGCATGCCCATCATCATCTGCGAGGCAATGAATTTCGCGGTTTCCTCGTCCATGTTATAGACGATGTTGCCCCGGATCTGTTTCGTGAAGCCTACAATTACTGCCACTCCCAGGCTGACCGCGTTCTTCTCCTGCACATTGAGATTGACGCGCTTCGGCTCAGGGAAGCCCATTTGCGGCATGACCGTCGTGAATGCATCCACAAACGGATTCACCAGTTTTGCATCCATAACGTCACTCCCCTTCCGCAAACCCTATACTTAGCTCCACGTTGCCGATCCTGGTCTTCGCCACGATACGGAATGTTGTCAGTTTCGGGCTCGTAATGCGTATGTTCGTGCCGTAGATCGTGCCCGGCGGCGTGATACGCATCTCTTTATCCTTGAATACGTCGTTTATGTTCGATACACCTCGTCCTACAATTATGTTCGCTGATTCTTCTACGGCGTCGGAGGCCTCGTCATCACTGACATCGGATGGATCATCCTTGTCAAGTATGATTGCCGAGAACCGACGCATCGTATCGCTGTCCATCGAGACGATGGCTCTGCCCACGGGGAAGCCCGTCAGACCAACGATGACAGCCACACCGCTGATATCTATGAAATGACGCTCATCGACCTCGAGCGATACCTCGCTGTGCACGCCGACGAGTCCGAACAGTCCCTGCTGCAGGGCGCGGGCAAACGGCTTCGCATAAGATTCGCGCAGCACAGCGATCTTGCCGGCCTGCGGCTGGCAGAGTATCATCAGCGTATCGATGAGGTCATTCGTGCTGACTGGTTTCTGCAAGAACGCACTTATACCAGCCCGTCGGCCTTCGGCCACGAGACTGGCATCCTTCATCGCGCTGATCATGATGATATGGGCATCCGGATCTATGGCGTGTATGCGCCTGCTGCACTCTATACCATCAGCATCCGGCAGATTCATATCCATGGTGACGACAGCGGGTCGCACCTTATCATAAAGCTCGACGGCCTCCGCCGCATTCTTGGCCTGGGCACAGACTACGAAATTCGTCTTCGCCAGCGAGTCCTCCAGCATCGCCCTGCTGATTCTTGAATCATCGACAACCATGACTTTTACTTTTTCCACCAAAGCTCACCTGCTCTCCTTGGATTTTTGTGATTTTATTTTACGATCCGACCAGTACCTTAGTCTTATTATTAGAATATTTCGCTCCCACGTGCGAAAATTCCTGCCACACTTGTTTAATAAAATATATTCACGGTTATCCATTCTGTCTATCCATCATCAGTCATCCGCACTGACGACTGACAGACAGCTCCACAGCTCAGTTGCCCTGCGTCTGTGTCTGCCCCTGGGTCTGATCCTGTCCCTGCAGGTCGGCCGCCGTCGTCGCGCTGCGCTGTGTGCCCTGATAGATGAGCTGCGTCAGGCGTGCGGCCTTGCTCGGATCGAACTGGGCCAGGACTTTCGAGGCCTGACGTTCCTCCATGCGCTGCAGGATGGCGACGCAGAGATCGTCATCGAGCGCATCCATGTCAGCCGCCGCATCGGCCGGCTTCATACCGCCATAGAGACGCGCCAGCTTCGAGACGCGCTTGCGCTCTTCTTTCTGACGTTCCTGCATCTGCTTCTCGATTTCCTTTTTGGAAAGCGTGACTTTCTTCTGCTGCTTGTCTTTATCAGGATCAGCCGTCGGCTTCACGTCTTCGACCGGCTCGTTGCTCATATCACTCGTGGTAGGAGCCGGCTTCACGAAATATTGGCCTATGATTGGCAGATTGTAAAGCCCCAGCTTCTCATTCGCCTGCTGGGTGTCGAATATGCGCAGGTATATCCCCAGAGCGAAGCCGCCGACTATCAGTACCAGCAGCACGATGAGCATGAGCAGGCCCTTCAGGATGCGCTTGCCCTTTCCCTTTTTCTTTGGCTCTGTTTCCGCCTGCTTCTTGCGTTTCAAAAGCGCCATATTACTACCTGCCTCCGTGTATCATCGGTAGAGATCCAGTACCTTGTCAACATAGTTCTGCGTCTCGCTGTACGGCGGGACGCCGCCGTATTCCTTGACCGCCTGCGGTCCGGCATTATAGGCTGCCACCGCCTTGCGGACATCGCCGCCGAATTCATCGAGCATCTGGCGGATATATTTCGCGCCGCCCTCGATGTTCTGCTGCTCGTCGTAGGGATTGACGCCAAGTCCCGCAGCTGTATCCGGCATGAGCTGCATGACGCCGATGGCACCAGCCGGCGATACGGCTGACTGATTGCCGCCTGACTCGACCTCGGCGATAGCCGAGAGCAGTTTCGGGCTGACGTTGTACTTGGCAGCGGCCTGGCCGATCATGCCGGCCAGCGTCGGATTGGCAAGCTCGCCGCCGGTGGCCCGCCCGGCTGCATAGGCAGAGCTGGCCTGGCTGCCTGTCGTGTAATGGTAGTTCCCACGGGCTGCCCCGAGCGCATCCGGATCATTGACGCCGGTGCCCGGCAGGCCGACCGTGTTATTGCCAAAGGTCTCCGGAGCCTGATGTACGGGCTGCGTCTCCTCGCTCTGCTTCATCTTCTTATTGAGCGTGCTCTGGAAATCTGCCCCCGGCACGCCGCCCTTTATGCCGAACCGCTCCTGCAGGGCGGCGATCCGCGCCTGTATGCTGCGTATCTCAGGTATATCGATCAATGCACTCATATGACTGCCTCTTTCCTGCGCATCGTCAGCTGCAGGCCGATCTCATCGAGCATCTTCTGCTCTTCATGCAAGGCCTCCGCTTTGTATTCCTGCAGCTTCTTTTCTTTCAGCTGTTCTATGCTCTTCAAATACCGCATGACGTCCATGAGTTCGCGCAGCCGTTTCTGCCGCTCGCCCTTCGTCTGCAGGATGAGCTGATTCTGCATATCGATCTGCTCACGCTTCCAGGCGAAAAAGGAGTTGTACGCCATGAGGCGCCCGACGGTGACACGTGTCCCCTCGGTCGACAGGGATTCATATTCGCGCTGCCCGGCCTGCATCTCTGACAGTAAGAGGTCGAGATGAGCGCGCTGGTCCTCGAGCTTGCGCGAAACCTCGGCGAATTTCACCTCGGCATCCTCGCGCTTCATGCGCGTGACCTTGAGTAATGTCTCGAGCTGGAACTTGAATTTCTTCATCACTGATCACCTGGACTACGAATCAGCTGCCGGCTATGCTCAGGAGCTTTTTCTCCGTGTCCTCGTAGGAGTCGACCTCGAATATGCCCTGGCACAGGAACTCGTTGATCTTGTCGATCTTCGCGATGGCTTCATCGATCTTGGCGCTGGAGCCTTTCACATAGGCGCCGATATGGATGAGGTCCTCGGCGTCACGGTATACGGCGAGCAGCTGACGCATATTGCGCGCTGCCGCATTGTGCTCATCCGATACGACATCGTTCATGACACGGCTCACGCTCGTCATGATGTCGATGGCCGGGAAATGGTTCTGCGCGGCTATGCTGCGCGACAGGACGATATGGCCGTCGAGGATCGAGCGCACGGCATCCGCGATCGGCTCATTCATATCATCGCCGTCGACGAGTACCGTGTAGATGCCCGTGATGGAGCCGTTCTCGCTCGTACCGGCACGCTCGAGCAGGCGCGGCAGCATGGCGAAGACCGACGGCGTATAGCCGCGCGTAGCCGGCGGCTCGCCGATGGTCAGGCCGACCTCGCGCTGGGCCATCGCGAAACGCGTGACCGAGTCCATCATGAGGATGACCTTGTGGCCCTGATCGCGGAAGTACTCCGCGATCGCCGTTGCCGTCATGGCGCCCTTTATGCGCACGAGGGCGGGCTTGTCCGATGTCGCGACGACGACGACGGAGCGCTTCAGACCCTCCTCGCCGAGGTCGCGCTCGATGAAGTCACGCACCTCGCGGCCACGCTCGCCGACGAGCGCGATGACGCTGATATCTGCCTCCGTATTGCGCGCGATCATGGAGAGCAGCGTCGATTTGCCGACGCCGGATCCGGCCATGATGCCGATACGCTGGCCCTCGCCCATCGTGATGAGGCCATCGATGGCCCGCACCCCGACATAGAGGCTGTCATGGATGCGCGGACGCTTCAGCGGGTCGGGCGGCGGCGCCTGCAGCGGATACTCCGTCTTCGACAGGATCGGCCCCTTGCCGTCCATCGGATTGCCCAGGCCATCGACGACACGTCCCAGCAGCTCATCGCCGACCTTGACCGACAGCGTGTGCTGAGCCGATACGACCTCGCAGCCCGGACCGATGCCCTGCATCTCGCCAATCGGCATGAGCATGACATAGCCCTCGCGGAAGCCGACGACTTCGGCCGGCAATGGCGGCACATCGGGATCATGGGAGCTGACATAACAGAGCTCACCGATACTCACAGTCGGGCCCTGCGACTCTATGACCAGCCCTATGACCTGTGTGACCTTACCGGTGAGCTTTACCGAGATGCAGTCCTCCACCGCGTCGGTGAATTTATCGATGTTCAGTTTGAATGTGCCATCCGGCTTATAGCAATCCTGCCATCTTTCCAAATTCTCTCACCCCGCGCCTGTTCCCATTTCCTCAGATCATGACCTTTTCCACGGCTTGCTTGATGAGCTCGAGCTGTGTAGCGAGACGGGCATCGACACTGCCGTTCGGCGTCTCGATGACGCAGTCGCCGGGATGGAGACTGTCATCCGACTGCACCTCGAGCGTCGATGTGCTGCCCTCGAGCAGCCCGCGCAGCTCGTCGCGCGCCATGAGTATCATATCATAGTAGTCCGGCGCGACATGTACGATGATGCGCTGCTGATCCTTCACCTTCAATATGGCCTCGCGCACGACCGGCAACATGACCTGAGGTACATCGATGAAATGCTGCGGCAGGACTTTTTCTATGACCGCCATGCAGATATGGACGATGTCCTGCTCCGCCTGCTCGACATAGTCGCGCTTGGCCGCCTCGGCATCACGCAGTGTCTTCTCGGCCTTGGCATTGCCCTGGCGGATGGTCTCGGCCATCTCGTCGCGGACCTTCTGTTCGCCCGCTTCCTGGCCTTCCTTCATGCCTTGGGCATAGCCTTCGTCATGGCCTTCTTTTATGGCATCTTCACGGGCCGCTGCTGCGGCCTCCTGCCCCTCAGCTATGATGCGGTCCTTCTCGCTCTGCGCTTCGGTCTTCATGATTTCAGCCTGTATCCTGGCATCCTTCAGCAGCTGGTCGGCCCGCTGCTCGCGCTGGGCGATTGATTCCATTAGTTCTTTTATATGCAGATCCTGTGCGCGCTGTCCTTCATCCGTGGTGTCCGTTCCCTCACCCTGACCAGCAGTGACGAACAGCTTCCTTTCCGGAGCCTTGATGACATGCGGTTTCTCTGACAGGACTGCGCGTATGACATTAGACAATCATCTCGTCTCCTCCGCCACGCGCCACAACGATCTCGCCCTTGTCCTCCTTCTCGCGGATGACATTGACGACCTTCTGCTGAGCCTCTTCGACATCATGCAGCTTCACCGGGCCCATGTACTCGATCTCCTCACGCAGCATATCGCCAGCGCGCTTCGACATATTCTTGTAGATCTTGTTGGCCACTTCGTCTTTCGTGGCTTTGAGAGCCAGCGACAGGTCCTTCGTATCGACATCGCGCAGCACGATCTGCACGGCCCGGTCGTCGAGATTGACGATATCCTCGAACACGAACATGAGCCGCTTGATATCCTCGGCCAGCTCGGGATCGTCGACCTCGAGCGTATCGATGATAGATTTTTCCGTCGAGCGGTCCACATGATTCAGGACATCGACGATGGACTTTACGCCCCCCGCCGTCGTGAAATCCTGTGTGACGAGTGCCGAGAGCTTGCGCTCGAGTACGCGCTCCACCTCGCGGATGACCTCCGGCGAGGTGCGGTCCATCGTCGCAATGCGCTTAGCGACATCGGCCTGGGCATCCGGCGGCAGGGACGCGAGAACGGTCGCCGCCTGCTCCGGCTCGAGATAAGCCATGATGAGCGCTATGGTCTGCGGATGCTCGTTCTGGATGAAGTTCAGCAGCTGCGACGGATCGGTCTTGCGCAGGAAATCGAACGGACGTACCTGCAGACTCGTTGTCAGGCGGTTCAAGATGTCCATAGCCTTCTCGGCACCGAGCGCCTTCTCGAGCACGCTCTGCGCATACTCGAGACCGCCGGACGAGATATAATCCTTGGCCATCGCCATCTGATAGAACTCGCTGATGACGGCTGCCTTCTGCTCCGGTGCCACCTGCTTATGATTAGCGATCTCGAGCGTGATGCGCTCGATCTCATCGTCATCGAGATGCTGGAATATCTTGGCCGAGTACTCCGGCCCCAGCGCGATAAGCAATATAGCGGCTTTTTCCGTATTTGTCAGTTCCCCGTCATCGGGTTCGCCATACATATCTGCCATTTTCTTACTCTTCCTCCGCTATCCAGGTCTTGATGAGCATAGCCATCTCGGCCGGCTTGGACTCTATGAGCTCCTGCAGAGCCTGCTTCTCGCTGAGCTGGCGCTGCTCCTCCTCGGAGAGCTCGCTCTCGTCCACTTCTCCTGCTGCCACGGCTGCTGCACGCTCCTCTTCGCTGCGACGCTGGCGCTCCTCGAGTGCTTCCTGTTCCAGACGAGCCTGCTCCTCGAGTGCGGCCTGCTCCTCCTCACGCTGCTTCTTGCGGCGGCGTATGACATAGACGACCAGCGCGATGATCAGCAGCAGTATGAGGCCGATGATGCCATAAATCATATTCTGGCGGCTTTTGGCGGCCTGCTCCTCCGCGGCGCGGCGATCAGCCAGCTCTGTGCTGAACGGCAGCGGCTCGACGGATATCGTATCGCCGCGGTCTGTATTGATGCCCGCGGCGCTCGATATGCTGCGCATGATGCTGTCCTGCTGCGTGGCATTGATATCGTCATTGACGAGCACGGCCACGTTCAGGCGCTTGATCGAGCCCGGAGCCGCTACGATCTTCTCTTTTTCCTCGTTGATCTCATAGTTGCGCGTCGACTCGTTCTTCTCATAGTTGGCATTGGCATTGCCGTTCTGAGCCACATAGCCCGGCACATTCGACTGCACGCCGGCAGCGCCGCCCGGCTGGGTGGATGTACCGTTGTACGTCTCATTGATGTCCTGCTGGCTGCGTATGATGCCCGAGTCATCGACGACCGGGGTAAATGTCTGCCGGTCCGTCTGATGATCATCGAAGTCGAGCTCGACAGCTACGCGTGCGTACGCCCGTCCCTCTCCGAGCGACTGATCCAGCAGCGTCTGGATGTTCTTCTGGATGTTATCCTGGACTTTCTTCGTCATTTCGAGCTGCGTCAGCGTCTTGTTGCTGACGTTCTGCTCGTCCTGCTCATCCGGGTCGTTCAGTATCTTGCCCGTATCATCCACTATGGTGATATTTTCCGGAGTCAGCCCCTGTACGGAATGGGCTACGAGGTTCACGATACCCTTGATTTCCTTCTTCGTGAGGCCCTGCCCCGGCTCGACATTGTCCTTCAGATGAAGCATGATCGATGCGGTAGCCGGCTTCTCATTCTTCTTGTACAGGCTGTCCTCAGGCAGGACGATATGGACGCGGGCCTTTTCGACCGCATCGATCTGCTCGATGGTGCGGGTCAGCTCGCCCTGCAGAGCCTGCAGGTAGTTGACCTTGTTCTGGAATTCCGTAACGCCCAGCTTGCTATCATCGAATATCTCAAAGCCCTTTTCGCCGCGCGGCAATCCGGCCACGGCCAGGCTCAGGCGCTCATCGTGCACCTTGGCGGACGGCACATAGATCGTCGTGCCATCCTTGCCCTCTTCAACCTTGTATTCGATCTTATCCTCTTTGAGCTTGGCCGCTACGGCTCCGGCGTCCTTCGTCTCGAGCTTCGTATAGAGCGGCACCATATCAGGCTTGCTGCCGTACCATACACTGACGCCTATGATAGCTATGAGGATAGCCAAAGCGGAGCCCAGCATGATATAACGCTGGCGCTTGGAGAATCTCTCCCACAATTTCTTGTACCGCTCTTTCCAATCTGCCATGGTCTCAATCCCTTCACATCGTGAGTATCAGTTGAAGATTTACCTTATACCTGCATGCGGAAAATCTCCTGATAGGCTGATATCGCCCGGTTCCGGAGCTGAAGGGTTAGCTGGAGTGCTATATCGGCCTTCTGACTGGCCACGACGACCTGGGACACATCATCAATCTTGCCAGCAGCGAACAGCGCATTCTCCTTATCGGCCTCGAGCTGGAGATCGTTCGTCTCCTTCAGGGCATCGGTGAGGTAATCGCCAAACGACTTGGCCGGCTCAGCGGCTTTCGTCTCTCCCAGATGACTTTCAGCGCTCATCTGCACTTGTCTGACTGGCGTCATCTGCAGTGGTTCTATCGGTGCTATCTCCATTTCCATCTCTCCTGTATCTGAAACGCGGTGCTTCACGCCCCGCATTTGTCATTCATCATTTGCCGATATCGAGGGCCTTCGTCACCATGGCCTTGGCAGCGTTGATGGTCGTCGTGTTCGCCTCGTAGGCGCGCGAGGCCGTAATCATATCCGTCATCTCAGCTACGATATTGACATTCGGACGCTCGACATAGCCCTGGGCATTCGCATCGGGATTGCCGGGATCATATACGAGCGGTCCCTGCTCATTATCGGCCTCTATGCGCACGGCCCGGACACCATTGCCCGCTTTGAGCTTGTTGACCGAGCTCTCGAGGAAGCTCTCGAAGCCGAACTTTCCCTCCGCCTCACGCGGCTCGAATACGACGTAGCGGCGATGATAGGCGCCGCCTTCGCGTGTGCGCGTCGTATTGGCATTCGCTATATTGTTGCTGATGACGTCCATGCGCAGCCGCTCGGCCGTGAGTCCCGAAGCCGCTGCATCTATCCCCATAAACATGCTCATTTGTCTGTCTCCTTACCTGATCGGATCTCTATCATTGGCCGCTGGAAATCGTATTCTTCATGCGCTGTATGTAGCCGTTCAGCTCGGTGGCCATGGTATTGTAGTACAGCTGGTTCTTCGCCAGATCCGCCATCTCGATATCCACATCGACATTGTTGTTGTCCACACGCATGGTCGTCGTATCGTCTTCCTCTATCTTCGGCTGGACCTTGTCAAAGGATGCCATCGGCAGATGCTTGTCGTGCGTGCGCACCATCTGCAGTCGATTGCCGTCATCGTCGAGTCCCAGCTCCTTTGCCAGCAGGTCCTCGAACTCCACACTGCTGCGCTTGAAGTTCGGCGTATTCACATTCGCGATATTGTTGCTGATGACCTCCTGACGCATCGTGGCAGCATGCAGGCTGCGCGCTGCGTACTCCATGGTCGGAGCATTCATTATCTGTTCCAGCATACGGTATCTCCCTTCCCGGTCCATATCCCTTCGTTCGTATTTCCCATTGATCCTTTATATAATTGCAGGCATAAATATCCCTATATCCAGTTACCATATATTTCCATTCTACGCGGAAACAATATCTCCTGCAAATTCTAGCATTTTTTTATACACTTGGAAAGTAGACAAGCATAATTTTATATTGCAAAAGGTATTATTAGGACTAAAATCCTACATGAAACTCCAGATAAATTTGCCTGCCGCTTTCTTTTAATATATAATGATTGATATACCTCATAATCATTTTTTGCATGAATGCAGATTGCCGGAACGATCTGCAGACAGCAAAGCCATTGGATAAGGAGTGGTTCTATTGTCATATGATATCGCCATCATCGATACCTTCGTGCTCTACATCGGAGTCATGATGGCCATCGGTGTCTACTACTACCGCCGCACGCGCAATATGAGCGATTACTTCCTCGGCAACCGTGGACTGGGTGCCTGGGTGACATCGCTGAGCGCCGAGGCCTCGGATATGAGCGGCTGGATGCTCATGGGTGTGCCGGGCTACGCCTACTTTGCCGGTCTGAATGCGGGCTGGATCGCGGTAGGCATCGCCATCGGCACCTGGGCCAACTGGCATTTCATCGCCAAGCGTCTGCGCCGCTATACCGAGCTGGCCGGCAACTCGCTGACGCTCCCGGAGTTCCTCGACAACCGCTTCGCGGATACGAGCGGCCTGCTGCGCATCGTCCCCGCCATATTCATCCTCATATTCTTTGTCATCTACACCTCATCCGGCTTCGTCTCGGCCGGCCGTCTGTTCGAGACCGTGTTCGGGCTGCCCTACGAGATAGCTATCTTCATCGGCGCTGGCTCGGTAGTATTCTACACGCTGGCCGGCGGTTTCCTGGCCGTGGCCCGCACCGACTTCATCCAGGGCATCATGATGTTCTTTGCCATACTGGTGGTCCCGATAACTACCGCTATGACGATGGGCGGCTTTGGTGAGGTAGTCAGCGCGCTCGAGAACATACAGCCGACGATGCTCGAGCCGCTCCTAAAGCCGGACGGCTCCACCATGAGCATCATCGAGCTCGTATCACTGCTGGCCTGGGGCATCGGCTATTTCGGCCAGCCGCACATACTCGTGCGCTTCATGGCCATCCGCACGACAAAGGAAATCCCCCGCGCGACGCATATCGCGATGGTCTGGCTCGTGCTGTCGCTGTCGGCCTCCGTCGGCATCGGCCTCGTCGGGCGCGCTTTCCTCACGACACCGCTCGAGGGCACGGCCAGTGAGACCGTATTCCTCGTACTCACGCATGATCTGTTCCCGCCCATCATAGCCGGACTTATCCTGTCAGCCGTACTGGCCGCTATCATGAGCACGGCCTCATCGCAGCTGCTCGTCGCGGCCTCGGCCTTTGCCCAGGACTTCTACCGCACGCTCATCCGCAAGGATGCCACCGAGGTCGAGCTCATCTGGATCAGCCGCGCGAGCGTCCTCGTCATCGCCAGCCTGGCCGTGCTGCTCGGTTTCAATCCGAACAGCTTCATCCTTGACATGGTATCGTACGCCTGGGCCGGTTTCGGTGCCGCCTTCGGCCCCGCCATCATCATGAGCCTGTTCTGGCGCCGCACGACGCGCAATGGCGTCGTCGCCGGCATCATCGTCGGCGGCCTGACCGTGCTCATCTGGAAGCAGTTCGCCCTGTTCGGCCTCTACGAGATCGTACCGGGCTTCGTATTCAGCCTGCTGGCTATCTATATTGTCAGCCGTCTCGACCACGAACCTGCGAAGGAAATATACGACACCTTCGATGCTGTCGGCCGCAGCCAGATCTGATCAACTGGCTAGCTGCTCCTTGCATTACGACTGGATTTTACCATACGTATCTGTGTTTTCGCTAATAACAGTAAAAATAGCTGGATATTGTCCGAAAAGGCAATATCCAGCTATTTCTATATACTCTATGGACTTTTCCGCACGACTCCTGCCGCCGCTCATTCATGATGATGCGCGGCTTCCTCGCGCATGGACTTCCAGCGGTCATGGAGCCAGAACCATTCCTCCGGATAGAGGCGGATGTGTTTCTCAATCGCGGTCGTCAGCAGCTGCGTCGTCCGCTTGATATCGGCCTTCTTATCCTTCGTCTTCTCGACATAGTAGGGTCCGTCGACGACGAGCGTATGATGACCGTGCTCATCGCGATGCATGAACGCGGTGAATATCGGCACACCATCGAACCGCGCCATCGAGGCAGCCCCTACCGCCGCCCGCGTGGGCTGGCCGAAGAAATCGACGACGACGCCATCGCGGATGCTCGAGTCCTGGTCCATGATGAGACCGATGGCCCAGCCCTCTTTCAGCATGCGGAACATCTCGCGCACGCCCGTCTTGTACGTGATATGCATACCGATGAGCTCGCGCTGCTCGAATATCCAGCGATTGGCACCGAGCGATTTCTGCTTCTGCGCTACGCCGACGAGCGGTATGCCTGCCTGCGCGAACGCCCCGCCCGTGAGTTCCCAGTTGCCGGAATGAGCGGCAGCGATGATGCAGCCCTTACCGGCCGCCAGCCCCTGGCGCAGCTTATCGAGGCCCACGAAGGTGATATATTCATCGATATGCTTCTTGATAACCGGGAAGCGCAGTACCTCCATGATCATCGGGCCGAAACGCACCGCTGCCGCGCGCGAGATGCGCTCCGCCTCCGCGTCATCGACGCCGAGGCACCGCACGATCTGATCGTGTGACAGCTTCTTGCGCTTCGCCGGCACGAGCGGCCAGGCCAGCGCTCCAAGTGCACGTCCGCATGCCTCAGCCATACCACGCGGCATCAGACAGGCCAGAGCACTCAGTATTTTCAGTATGCCGTAGGATACCATGTACACACCTTCCTAAAATAATAAGCCTTCCCCCTGAGGGGAAGACTCCGTGCTGCAGCCTGCTCCTCAGGGGGAAGGGGCGTAATACAAGCTGCCCCCCTTGGGGGAAGTGCCGAGCGTAGCGAGGCGATAGGGGTGGCGAGGCGCTATGTAGCGTTCGTTAACACATTGATTGTCCGGCTGCTTAGGCTATTTGTTAGTGGGCCGTTTATGCGATAGTACCCGAGTAAGCTTACTAACTCGCCACCCCCACCACCGCTAGCGCGGTCCTCCTCCCCCAAAGGGGGATGCTTCACTTATCGCCAAGCCTCATCATTCACTGCTAACGCATTCTCCCCCGGCACAGGCTTATTTGCTCATCTTATCCAATTCCTTGCGCAGGGCCTTGACCTCCTTGCGGAGCTCGGGCAGGTGCTTCATTGCGGCCTGCATGCGCAGCCACTCCGTATGCGACTGCACCGGGAAGCCCGCGCAGAACACACCCTCCGGCATATCGCCGATGATACCGGAGCGCGCCGCATAGACGGAATTCGCGCCGATATTGATATGGCCGACCGTGCCGACCTGGCCGCCGAACGTCACATTGTGGCCGACATTCGTCGAGCCCGATATGCCCGTCTGCGCCACGATGAGGCAGTTCGGACCGATCTGGCAGTTGTGTCCGATATGCACGAGGTTGTCGATCTTCGTGCCGTGTCCGATGCGCGTCGAGCCCATCGCTGCCCGGTCTATGCCGTCGTGGGCTCCGATTTCGACATCATCCTCGATCACAACATTGCCGACCTGCGGCACCTTCGTATGGACACCATCCTTCGTCGTGAAGCCGAAGCCATCCGAACCGATGACCGCCGAGCTCTGGATGATGCAGCGCCGGCCAACATGGCAATGCTCGCGCACCGTCACATTCGAGTATATGACTGTGTCATCACCGACCTCGGCGTATTGTCCGATATAGGTGTGCGGATAAAGCGTCACGCGGTCGCCGATGACGGCATGGTCATCGACCACGGCAAACGGCATGATCACTACATCCTTGCCGATTTTGACATCCTGACCGATATGGGCCTGCGGGCTGACCCCCTGCGGGAAAACGAGTTTCGGTGTAAACAGTTCGAGCAGCTTCGCGAAAGCGGCCCGCGGCTCATCGACATAAAGTACTGGCTGCGTAAAGCCTTCTATACCCTCAGGCAGCATGATGGCCGCCGCCTTCGTTCCCTTGGCTTCCTCGAAATGCGGCTCGACGGCAAACGTCAGATCGTGGGCCGTGGCGCCCTCGAGATTATTGAGTCCCGCTATCTCCAGACCGGCATCAGCCGCATCGGCCAGATGTCCTCCTACATACGCCGCAAGTTCGCCCAGAGTCTTTTTCATGGTATTATCTCCATTCTATGCTGTGAAATCCCATCATTGCCGGCTGCAGCCGGCGGATGAGTCCGCTGCGTCCGCTTCATGCCAGACTGACAGACTCTGCGCCTGCCGGATACATTACTGCAGCTTCTGTATGGCGTCATCCGTCACATCGACGCAGCCCGATATAGCGACCGGCTGCTGCACAGAGCTGTCGACCACGACATCGAGCTTCTTCTGCTTCGATATATCGGCCAGAGCCTCCTGCAGCTTGTTCTGGAGTTGCATGGAGTACGACTGGTTCAGACTGGCCATCTTGCGCTGGGCCTCCGTCTGGATCTTCTGCGCGTCCTCCTGGCTGATATTCGGATTCTCCTGCAACTTGTTCTCGGCCTCGGTCTGGGCGTCCTGCATCTTGCGGTTGCCTTCATCGACCAGAGCCTTGATCTGCGGTGCCTCTTTGACAACGCGGTCACCATCGACATAACCGACCTTCACCTGGCCGCAGCCGCTCATGAGCAGTGTGGCTCCCAGGGATGCCAGCAATACAGCTGCAGATTTCTTGCTAAATTTCATTTCCTAAACAGCTTCCTTCTTTTCTCATATTCATCAATCATCTGGCTGGAGAGTCTGCATCTCAGCAACCAGTTCATCAGTGACATCTATTGTATCGATACCTATGGCTGTATCGAGCGAAGCCGGCGGCATAAGCTGGACCGGCATATAGGCAGTAGTATCCGCGGGCAGCAGATGCAGGAGATCCTTCTGTTCATTGGCCATGATGATGGTCAGATGATGAATGATCGCGACCTTGGCCGCGCGCCCGGATATGTCATTGTAGATCTTGGCCTCGAGCGCCTGCAGCTCATTCTGCTTCGTCTGGAGCTCCTGCCGCTTCTCGAGGCGCTCCTGCACGGACTGTGCCACCTGCAGCTGCTGCTCCATGGCCGCGCTGTCGCGCGACTGGGCCTCAGACTGCTTGCGCGCCGCCTCGGACTCCTGCTGCGCCTGCAGCTGCGGCAGCTGAGCCTGCCAGCTGGCGAGCTCCGGTCCGATCTGCCGCTGCACATAATCCGCTATATCCTGCAGACGTTCCTCTTCGAGCGCCCTTATGGCCTTGCCACGCTCTCTCTGGATATCATCGCGTTCCTGTTCCCAATCCGCCAGCTCCTGTGCCATCGCCGCCTTGTCATCGCGGAAATTATGCATAGACTTCTGATTGTCTATCTTGAGATTCAGGTTGACGATCTCATTCTGATACTGAGCCTCTATGGCCTCGCGACGGGCCTCGTACTCAGGCTCTATGGCTTTGGCATAGTCCTGCTTCAGCTTGCGCTCGCGGCGCTCAAGCTCTGCGCGCTTGCCGATGACCTCATGGGCGTTCTTCTGCCAGACCGAGTCATCAAACGGCTGGCTGTCGACCTCGGGCGACTGCACGGACATGATATCGGACACATCGCCGGTCTCGAGCTCGAGACGGTGGCATTCCTGCCGCAGGTCTTGCAGCTTGTCATAGTCAGGGTGCGCCTGCAGCACTCTCTCCATATCGATAAGTCCTGCCTCGGCCGATGCCGCCGGTGTGGCGGTCTGGGGCTTCGGGGCTGTAGCTCTATAGAGTACATACCCACCCAGGAGTACGAGGCCGAGACAGCAGACAAGGCCCACGAGCACCTCGCGCCGATGTCCGCGCCAGAGGTCAGAAATATGCAGCTCGCGCTCCTCTGCCGGAGCTTTCTTGTCGTCAGTATCCTTGTCTGCCATACCGCTGCCCCCTTTGCGCCCTTACGCGCAAATACCGAGCGCAATATAACGTTATTATATCGGCTCGGTACTTGTAACTCTATGACCACAGGGGAGCCACCCTAAAGGGGACCCTATGAGACTTATTTCGAGATTTTCTTTATGACGTCCTGAGTGATATCCTGGCCGCCATAGACGACAGCGCTCTTCTCGATGACGACGGACAGGCCCTTGGCCTCAGCGACGCTCTTCACGGCATCCTCGATGCTCTTCTGAATCGGCTCCATGAGCTCCTGATTCTTCTGCTGGAGGCGCTGCTGCGTCTGCTGATAGTAGTCGTTCTTCTCCTTGTCGTTCATGTTCTGCGACTTGGACTCGAACTCTTTCTGGGCATCCTGTACAGCCTGCTGCATCTCGTTGTTAGCACTCTGGAGCTGCGGGCTCTGGCTGGCTACCTGGCGGTAGTCGACCACGCCGACATTCGAGCTGCCGGCTGCACTCGCGATGCCGGAGCCGGACTGCGTCAGGGCCAGAGCCACGACGGAGCCTACGAATACTAAAGCAATGAGAATGCTGATAATCTTGACCTGCTTCTTCTCTAATTTGACCATTTTCTGTGTTACTCCTTTTCCCATGAAGGTAATTAAAAAGTCCAAATATATGACAGGCCTCGAAGGCCATGCACACGCTACATTATATCAAAATCTATTTTCTTATTCAAGCACTTTGCCAGGTAAATTCCGTCCTGTCACTGAGATATCAGAAAAATCCCAGTATCCGCATCCAGCCTTGCTCCCGGTCACGTACATACTCGATGCCGAGGAAATCATGCGGCCGGTAAAGCAGGCCGAACTCTCCCAGATGATCGGCACGGCGGTACTCGTACCGCAGCGACCAGTGCGGAGCCAGCATATGACGAAAACCATATATGAAGCGTTTGTCGCGCATATCATAGCGCAGATGCAGCCAGTCCCAGTGATCCAGCTGATGCTGAACCCCCAGCTGCCAGTCCCAGTCCGGCTCCTGCGGCATGAAATCAAGCAGGGCGAACAGCTCATCCTGCTGGCTCAGCATGACACCGCTCTCGACCCGCATTGTCAGATTATCGTCCGAATCATAGCTGTGGCCGCTGTTGCGTCCCATATCCATCCACCCCGTCAGGCGCAGACGGAACCGCGTCGTATCGGAACGACTCATGACATGCAGATTCTCGCTCGGCGTTATATCCACCCGGGTCTGCATATGGAAATTGCGGAAATCCTTCTTCCGGTCCAGGCCATCGGCAAACTGACGCTCGAATATCTCCTGATGACGCTTTACAAAAGCTACCGGCACACCGACCAGATCATTCACCTGATCCTGCATATCTTCCCGATAGGCCAGCAGGGCCATATTCGGTACGGTGTCCGAGCGCATGGACAAATCTATGGTGCGCACGACTGGCAGCCGCGGATAGACCGTGAGCTTTACATGTGCCTGGACATCAGGGTCGAGCTCGAAATCTGCCCGGAACTCCGGCAGATGCTGCTGCATATAGTCGTCGAGATGATGCTTGAGCACGCCATTCGTCCAGTCGCTGGCTGCCACAGGCAGACCGATGAGCGCCTCGTCGAACACGGTCTCGACCTGGGCCAGGTCACTGCGCACCAGCGCCTCGACGCGGGGCGGCATCCCCTCGACGGAGGTGTCCACCCGCACGGAGCTGATGACATCCGACCAGGGCTGGAGGTTCACCCGGACTACGGTCGCCGGCCCCGGATCTATGGAGACAGCGGTCACGCTGTAGCCGACGAGGACCTTGTCAAAGACCTCTCGTATCGTCTGCGCTTCGCGTCCGTTCGGCGCGATATCGGCTACGGGTCGTCCCTCGAGCAGCTGGCCCGCTATGGCCGCTACGCTGTCACGCATGCGGGCCGCTACGAGCGGCGGCAGACTGCCAGAGGACGCGACCTCGGCCTGCACACTGTCGATCCGCGCCGCCGCTGCAGCTGTCGGTACGGCAGTCAACGGTACCGGCAGCGATGTGCTGCCCAGGCCCAGGACAATAGCAGCGATACACAGCCTGAGCCTCCCGCTGCAGCCTTGTCTGCTAGTCATATCAGAAGCCGGTGCCGACGGTGAAGTGGACACGACCGCCATCGCTGCCGCGGCCATAGTCGATGCGCAACGGGCCGAGCGGCGTATTGAGCGACAGGCCTACACCGATGCTGCCCTTGATATTCTCTGGCGTCGCACCGCCATTCCAGGCACCGCCCCAGTCAGTGAACAGGGCGCCCTGGACCTTGCTGACGATTGGGAAGCGGTACTCGACTGTGCCGAGTATCATCTTATCGCCGCGGAACTGATCCTCGCGATAGCCGCGCAGGGTATTCTGACCGCCGATCTCGTACTGGTTGAACTCCGAGATATCGCCGTTACCGAAGCCATACTGGCCGCGCAGGGCGACGACCTGGGCATGACCGACCTTGAAGTAGCGGTTGTCGGAAATGGTGTATTTCTGGAAATTGAAGTCACCGCCGAGCCAGCCAGCAAACTCCGCGCCGAGGCTGATGCGCGTACCGGTCGTCGGATTGTAGACATTGTCACGCGTATCGGTCACGTGCTCGTACGTGATGCTGCGTGTCGTGCCGAAGTTCTTGTGGCGCCAATCCGCATAATCATCACCACTGCGGTCCCAGAGATAGCCGTCGTACTCCGGGCGCACGTAGGAGTCCTTGCGGTTACGGAATGTCAGATAGTTTGTCGAATATTCGCTGACCGGCCGCCCGAACTGGAACTCGCCGCCCGAGTATTTGCGCATGTATGTATCCTTGAGGTTGCCATCGGTATCGTAATCATCGTACTCATACGTACGGTTATAGAGTCGGAATGTGCCGACCGTCTCTTTCTTATCGATCCACGGATGACGATACGAGAACGTGTAGCCATGCGCATCCTCGTCATCGCCGCTCGTCTCGTAGGTGATACTGATGGCATCGCCGGTACCGCGGAAGTTCGTATCGCCGAGACTGATGGAACCGAGCACGCCATCCTCTGACGAGTAGCCAGCACCGATGCCGAACGAGCCCGTACGTTTTTCTTTGACATCGAGTTCCATGACGACAGCATTCGGGTTGACACCCGGATTCATCTTGATATTGACATCCTCGAAGAAGCCGAGGTTATAGACACGCTGCATCGAGCGGCGGGCCTTCTTCGAGTTGAACGGCTCCCCGACTTTCTGACGCATCTCGCGCAGGATGACGTAGTCCTTCGTCTTCGTGTTGCCCTTGATCTTGTAGCCCTCGAGGACACCCTCATTGACGGTTATGGTCAGATGACCGTCCTTATCGATATTGAGGTCTGAGACCTTCGCGAGGATGTAGCCGTCCTTGCGATACTGGCCCTGAATGGACTGCACGTCCTCCTGCAGCGTGCGGCTGTTGAGCAGGTAGCCCTTGCGCACGGTCATGAGGTTGTACAGCGTCTCATTCGTCTCGACGGTATTGCCCTTGATCGTGACCGACTGCAGGATCGGATTCTCGAGCATATGGTAGGTGATGACCACGCCCTCAGGTACGAGCTGGAATGACGGATAGAGGTCGTAGAAATAGCCCGTATTGTAGATGGCATCGCGGTCGCGGCTCAGTCCCTTCGACGTGAACATATCGCCCGTGCGCATCGTCAGGACCGATTTGGCAATGGTCTTTATATCGTCCGAAGCGCCCTCGAACACCGTATCGACGATCGTCTTGCCCTCGAACTGTTTGAGGCTGTCCGTTATGGCATCCTCCTGCGGACGCGTCTTGGCCCAATTCTGCGTGCGCTCAGCCGTAGCCGTAGTCGTCGTCTGGTTCTGAGCGGCCTTTATCGCTGCCTCCTGTGCCGCCGCGCTCACCATCGGCTGGCTGGCAGCGGGTTGGCTGGCAGCTGGCTGGTTCGCAACAGTCGGCTGAGTGGTCGACGACTGCTCTGTCGTCTCCGTTGCCGGAGTTGCCTGAGTCTCTTCCGGCTTCGGTTCATCCGGTATGACCTTCGTCGTCAGCGGCGTCTCGCCCGGTACGACCTCAGACTCGTGGATTGTGGCCTGCTGGGCCGCTACGGCATCGGTGACCGGCGTGCTCGACTTCGAGTTCGGATCCACCTTTATCTCAGGAGTCGCCGGCTGAGCCGGAGTCGTCGCCGTGCTCGGACTGGTCGTCGCCGGTGCCTTGGCCTCCGGTGCCGAGGATGTCGTATCGCCTGGCGTCTGGCCCGCTGCCTGCTGGGCTGCTATGGCATCGGTAACCGGCGTCGCGCTGTCGGACTTTGCCGCCGGCTGAGCCTTGGTGGCTGACTTGTCAGCTGAAGCTTTGTCAGTCCCGGCCTGTCCGGCTGCTTTAGCTTTGGCTTCAGCCTCTGCCTTGGCAGCTGCAGCTTTCTCTGCCTTGGCCTTCTCCAGAGCTGCAGGATCCTGTCCTGCTGCCTGAGCCGCCGCTATAGCGTCAGTGACCGGTGTCGAGCTGGCCGCAGCCGCTGTCCCCTGCTGCGTGCCGGCCTCATCCGCATAGGACAGTCCAGGCACGGCAGCAAAGCTGGTGGCCACAGCAACTGCATAGGCCAGATAACGATATTTCTTGCTATTCAAAAGGCAAACCTCCTCAGGTCCGGGACGCAACCAGCGGCCCTGTTGAAATTCAGCTTATTCTAGAGCAGCCTGCGCTCACTTGCTGACAAGCACAGTCTGACGCTGAAATACATCTTCACAGCGGAAAAATCCCGCTAAATCAATAATATATCACATATTCCCCATCATTGTCGAAGTATTTTTCCAGCTGACTGCATGAGCTTCTGCGTAGACTCGGCCGGCACCGCGGGCTGCGGAGCGGCCGGAGCCGGTGCTGCCACAGTCTGCGGCGGCTTCGGCTGGGCCGCCGGAGCTGGCGCGGGGGCCGGCTGCTCCGCCGGGGCCTGGCTCACTGCCGCCGGCTGCGTCTCAGCTGCCGGCGATACGGCCGCAGCCGGGCTGGCTGCCGATGGTTCGTCATCCGCCCTGGTGCCGGCTGCCGGCTGCCGGTCCATATTCACTACAGCTGCACTGCCAGCTGGCTGCTCGGCCGCTGGCGGCTTATGAGCCAGCATGACTCCTCCGACGAGAGCCACGGCCACGAGCAGAGGCAGTACCCTGCTGCCCCAGCCCTTCAGCTGCCGGCTGCGCGGACTATCCCCAGCCTGCGCCAGCTCAGCCTTGGCCAGCATGACCTTCAGATCTCCCTGTACGTCATTATCGCGGGCCAATGAATTCTCGGCCTCGCCCAGCCAATCTTTCGCAGCCCTTATATGTTCGCGCCGATCTCCGCGCCCCCTGGCCATCGCTCTCACTCCCTTGGCTTTACTCAATCTATTATCTATATTCAAGGGATGTTCAATAAGAGTGGCCGGCTGTTTTTCGCCATATGCGTTCATTATTCGCATTTATAACATTTTTTTACGTTTTTTCTTGTTCTTAGCACTAATTATCTTCCATTTACACAATACGAAGCCTTCCCCTGAGGGGAAGGCAAAAAAAGGGGGCTGCCTGGCAGCCCCCTTTGCTTTACCAATGTTGCATGAAGCGCGACAACATGCCGCGCACGCGGCGCACGCCGCTCTTCTGCAGACGATAGATATGCGATACGCTGACATCGAGATTGCCGGCAACATCGCTGGCCGCGGCATCATCGATATAGATGCCTTCGAGCACGGCCCGCTCCTTTTGCGGCAAACGCTCCATGGCCTGGCGGACCCGGCCGATGAGCTCATGCGTCTCCGCCTGTTCCGTCACCGGGGGACTCTGGTCCATGAGCTGGTCCTTCAGCGTCATGCCCTCAGCCTCCGCTTCCATGCAGGCCAGATCGACCCTGCCCTCACGCTGCAGGAAATTCAGCATGCGGCCGCGGATGCGGTGCACGGCGTACAGCGAGAACGCCACGCCGCGCTCATAATCATAGTGTTCGACGGCCTCGATGAGCCCGATCGTCCCCTCCTGCACGATGTCCATGACATTGGGCAGCTTCCTATAGGGCAGCGCCTGCTTGAATACGAGCGGCTGATACGATTCGATGATGAGCCGTCGGGCCTGGGTATCCCCTTGCTCCTTGTAGGACTGCCAGAGCTCGGCCTCCTGCTCAGCCTCAAGCGTCTTCACCTGGCGCAGCTCCTGCATATATTCCTCGAACTGCATGCGGCTCACCTCCTTCCCGCTTTGTCTGATTATACGGTCTGCAGCTTAGTTGCGGCTTAGAGCCACATGCTGTCTGCATATAAATACTCCGACAAGCCGATTATTTCGCAATTAATATATCCCGGCTAATATAGCGCATTTTGTCCTGTTTGTCAAATCAGAACGATATGCGGGCCTCGACGCCGAAGCGTACATTGCCGCTCTCATTCTCGAGCGTCAGGCTGTAGCGGTCATTCGCATCGTATTGCACCCCATAGCGATTGACACTGCTCGCTCCTATGCCGCGCGTGTATTTCAGCATCACTTTGTCCGAGACGAATTTACCCATCTCGACGTTGTATTCATCACGGTCATGCTCCTCGGATAGTTCTTTGGTGGATATGGAGCCCGAACCGCGCGCTATCGTGAAGGAATCGAGGAAGAACAGGTTGCGGACGACATCCTCGACCTCGGACAACAAGCTCATCTGCAGGCCGACCGCCAGCAGGTCACCGGCGTCGAGATTCGTCTGACCGTTCTTATAGGCATTACGCAGCGTCAGCAGCTGGATGATCTGCGTCTGACTCATCTTCGGCTCCGAGGTCAGATGGAATTCGATATTGTCGAGCGGGCCGCGCAGCTCGAGCCGCACCCTGGCCTGCGTCAGGCGCGTATCCGCCACGAAATTCAGGCTCGGCAGGAACGAATCGACCTGATTGAACGTCGCGACGCCCTCGCGTATCTTAAACACCGTCTTCAGATAGTTCACCGTGCCGCCACGCTGGACCGCGATGCTGCCGTACGTCTGCGGATGACGCGTCGTGCCCCCGAAATGTGCCTGTCCCGCCAAATACAAATCGTAAAGCATGGAGTTGTAGAAATGGACTTTCCTGCCCACATTGAGATTGACATCCAGCAGGATATCCGGCAGCTCGCCATCACTGTCCGGAATGCTCGGTATGCTCACGAGACAGTCGTGGAAATCGAGCGTACCACTGAGCTTCGGTATCGAATGGCCGAATATCTCGGCATTCTTCAACTCGAAATCTGCATTCAGCGGTCCGTTGAAGAAATCGCTCTCGATGCCGAGCTTGTTGCTCGTCAGTTTCAGGTCGTACTGCTGCGGGGTGATTCCGTCGAGCGTGATATCGCCACTGGCCGTGATATCGCCACCGCCCATGCGGCCGCAGCATTTCTCGATATTGATATGATTGCCATTGAAGTTGATCTTGACTGCCATATCCGTCAGCGGCTGCTTCAGCTCTTTGATCTTCAAGGCCCCCTCGGGGATGCTGATCGAGCCATTGAGCATCGGATGAGCCAGCGTACCGGATATGAGCAGCTGGCCGGTCGTCGCCCCCACGGCCCAGTCGAAATGACTCGACAGCTGGGGCAGCAGCGAGAGATCTGCCTGGCTCAGATCGACGGTCAGATGAATCTGATCGTAGTCGTCGAGCCGCGTGTCATGCTGCTCGACGAGCGCCCGCAGCGGCACGATACCACTAGCGCTAGCCTTGTATGTCTTGCCCGACACTGCCTTGGCAACCTCGAGCTGATCGACGCTGATCGAACCATTCTGCAGATGCAGTACGCCGATCGCCGTATCGAACGTCGATCCCTGCACGCCGCCGTTATGGCCGTTGATCGTCATATCGACCGTCGGATTGCTGATGGTACCACCAGCCACGGCCTCGACATCGGCCGTGCCGATGACCTCGGCATCGAGCCCGGCAGCTTTCGTGAACATGCCGACCGCTATATCAGAGGCCTGCAGCTTCATATCGAGCGGGCCGGTGAACGTCGAGCCGATCCCCTGGTCGTCCAGCGGAGCAGTGCGATGCAGGTCCATCGTACCGCTGGCCTGGAATACGCCCTTGTCTCCCTGCTGGCCGGCCAGTTTGTTGACATACAGGATCTTATTCAGAAGCTGCATGTCGATGGCCACGCCATGGACATCATAGCCTGCTACCGTCCCCTGCGGTATCTCGCCCTGCAGGGCAGCCGTCGGGTTATCCAGCGAGCCGCTTAGCTCGACGCCGGCGGAGAGCTGGCCCTTCACGACATCGTTCTTGGCATTCAGCAGGGCCGTCAGCACATTGATATCCGCTTTCTGCAGGACGACATTGCCCTCGATGGCGTGCGTGCCGGCATTGACCGTGACGGCCATATCGAGCGAGCCCTCCCCCTGCTGGCAGCCGAAGTCCTCGCAGGATACCATGCCGCCCGCGTATTTGACGCGGCCGTGGATATTCGTGAGCTTCTGGTCGTTGAATATGAGCTCCGGGGCATCGAGCGTACCGTCGAAGGTGGGCGCTGTTATATTGCCGCCGATATCGCCATGGAACGTCCCGTGGCCCGATACTTCGTAGGGCAGCTTGTGCTTGATGCGCTCCATGTCGATATCATTGGCCTCGACGACCATTTTCAGATTGCGCTGGCGGTCGATCGTGCCGTTCAGCACCATATCGACCATCGGTGAGTAGACATGGAAATCCTGCAGTCGCAGGATGCCGTTATCGAGGAAATAGTCGCCATCCATACCGGAGAGCAGCACGCCCATATAGCTGCCGCGATAGAAATGGATGTAGCCGACCATGGACGGATCATCGAGCGTCCCCGTGATCTTTATGATATTGTCCACATTACCAGTCAGCGGCTGGTCAGGGGCGATGAGCGCTGCTATGTCTTCCATGCGGGCGCCCATGGTATTGATTTCGAGATTGACCTTTTTCTCGCCCGTGAAACCGGCATAGCCCTCGACGCGCCATACTTCGCGACCGTCTTTCTCCATGAGGAACGACTGGATGCCGATGCCGTCGAGACTGCCGTCCGCCGTGAAGGCCAGCGTATCGAACGGCTGCTTGAACACCTGGCCATGAAGGCCGGAGAACTTCAGATCGACATGCGGATTGGCAGCATCGCCATGCACCTCGCCCTGGAAGTCGGCCAGGCCGCTCATATCGAGCTGCGGATAGAGCTGGCTCAGCAGCGAGAGGTCGACATGACCGCCATAAAAGGCCAGGTCGAGCCGCCGGCCGCCCCGCATGGCTTCGATGCTGCCCTCGAGCCCCAGATTCGTATGATTCGGCAGGCGGGCCGAAAGATAGTCGATGGTCAGGTCATCATCTGCCAGATAGAACGATGTCGACAGACTCTCTACCGCCAGCCCCAGGTACGAACCGTTCACGAGATTCGCGCTGCCAAAGGCCTCGAGGCCTGCCGCCGAGAGTCCCTGTCCCTGCAGGCCGACATCACCGGAAATACTGCCCGAGACCAGGCCATCATAGCCTGCGAGACCGGCGATATTGCCGGCCGCAAGGTCATGGAAACGCACATGGCCGCTGTACGATACATCATCGACTCCCGTGGGCTCGCCACCGCCAAGCCCCAGCGGCCGCAGATCAGCCGAGAGCTCGCCCTGGACGCTGCCGCCCAGGACCCCTGCCCGCAGCTCGGTGGCATAGGCATAGCCATCTACGAGCCGCAATCTGGCATGAGCATCCGCCAGTGCCACCTCATGACCGCCGGCTCGCACGGTCCCTTGGGGTATGTTGACCTCACCGGTCAGGCTCGGATTCGTGAACGTGCCACGCACCTCGGCCGTGCCACTCAGTGTACCGGTGAAATAGTCGGACACCTGCGGCAGTACCTGGGACGGATCGAAGCCATCCGTACGCACGCGCAGATCCATATAGGGCGTGCCATCAGCCCAGCTCAGGCTGCCGGTCACGCTGGCCGGCTGATCATTGGCAGCCGCCTTGATATCGAGCAGCACGCTTTTCTCATTGAATGAGGCATAACCGGCGATATCGGCGACATCGATGCCCTGGACCCCCACTGCTCCCTCTGAGAAATCAGCTGTACCGCTGAACGACAGATTATCGCCGCGCCGCAGCACCGAGGCCTGAGCCTGCTCGATATGGCCCTGCTTCAGCTCGACACTGTCCGGTATCAGGCCCTCGGGCACGAGGTACAGGTAGTCGGCGAGTTCCGCGTTCTGCAGCTTCACCTCGACGATCTGCCGGTCCGAGCGCAATGTGCCCTCGACATCGGCCTCGGCCTCGCCGTGATGTGCCTGCGCTTTGACTTTCAGCACGGGATAATCGGCAAAATCGAGCTGGCCGCTCACATCGTCGAGCGTCAGTTGCTTGCCGCGCATCTCGCCCGTCACGGTGGCATCCTCGATATCGACGCGGCCGCGGAACTCGTTCTGACTGCTCGCATCCGTCTGGATATCGTTGAAATTCCAGCTGCCATCATCGCGCTGCTTCAGATTGGCCGTCACGCCGCGCAGCTGCACCTGATCGACCATGCGGGCCGAAGGCTGGCTGAACGCAGAAAGCAGGCTGAAGTGCACGCGCGCCTCATCAACGCGCGCTATGCACTCAGCCTGCTTATCGTATATGGCTGCGTTATCTATCTTCAGCTCATGGAGGGACAGGACCTCTATGGAGCCGACATCTACGGGTACGCCGAGCGATTCGGCAGCCATATCGGCCGCCTGGCTGCTGACGAGGGCAGCAAAGGACTCAGACCGGGCATAATACCACAGAGCGCCTGCGGCCACACTGACAGCGACGATGATGGCGATTATCGCGATCCAGATCCTGCGCATCTCATATCCCACCCATTATGCTGTTGCTCAGCAGAAATAGTCCCTGCCCTTCCCTGTTCAGCAGAAGTCACATCTCTGATAGCGCTATAGCGTTATTTCATCATTTCGTCATCTCAGCTACGACGGACTGGCTCGTGCTCGGTGCCGACTGCTGGACAGTCGAGCCAGCTGCCGCATCAGCGGCTTCCTTATTGGCCCGGGCAGCCTTGGCGGACTCGCTCTTCACCTCATGAACCTCATGCTTCTTCGCCGTATCGGCTACCTTCTGCTTCTTGGCAGCCTTGCGGGCCTCCGCATAGGACTGATGATCAGCCTTCATCTCCGCCTTGCTTGCATCCTTGGCTTCCTTCGTGGACTCGAATACCGCGAGGTCATTCGTCTTCGCCGTGTCACGGGCCTGGTTGGCCGTGTAGCCAGCCTTCGTAGCCTCTGTATACTTCGCCGCATCGAGATCGACCGGTATGCCCATGGCCTGGTCGAGCTGAGCCTTGCTCGTGTTGTAGTTGTACAGGGCTGTGTAGTAGTTCGTACGGGCCGAAGTCAGCTTCTCATTCGCGTCCATGACATCGAGGTTCGTACCTACGCCAGCGCTGTAGCGGACCTGGGCGATCTTGTAGTCCTCTTCCGCCTGAGCTACAGCCACCGAGGTCGTCTGTATATTCTTCTCGGCTGCCTGCAGGTTCAGATAAGCCGTGCGGACGCCAAGCTGCACGGACTCCTGCGACTCGCGCACGGATTCCTGTGCCTTGAGCAGCGTGGCCTCTGCCTGATGCACCTTGGCTGCCGTCACATTGTTGTCAAAGAAATCCCACGAGGCATTCACACCGGCTGACCAGCTGTCGCTCGACGTATGGTCATCATCGAACGCATCCGATCCGGCTATGGATTTCGTCGCCGATGCCGCTACGGTCGGATAGTTGCCGGCCTTGGCCGCAGCAATGCCAGCCTCCGCCTGCTTCACGGCCATGTGCGCCGCCAGGAGGTCCGGCCGGTTGGCCAGCGCATACGCCGTGCAGTCAGACTGCGTCAGGTTGTATTTCGTATATTTGAGCTGATCATTGATCTCGAGCACGGTGTCCGTAGGCAGGCCGATGATATTGTTCAGCTTGGCCATGGCGACATCGTAGTTGTTCTGAGCCGTCACGAGGTCCTGCTGAGCATTGGCCAGCTGCACCTGCGAGGCCAGCACATCGGATTTAGCGACCGTGCCGACGCGATACTGGGCGTTGACATTGTCGAGATGCTCCTGCAGCGTATCGACGGACTCCTGCTCGACCTGGATCAGGTTGCGGCACTGCAGGACATTGTAGTAGCCAGCCGTAGCCGACTCGCGGATGGACTGCTTCGTCGACTCGAGCGCGAGGTCGGCACTCGACAGGCCGTACTTCGCCGACTCGATGCCGCTCTTTATCGCGCCGCTGTAGAGCGGTATGCTCATCGTCGCGCTGTTGCCGTAGTTATAATCATAGTCACCAGTCATGCGTGCCTGGTCATACGCCTTGCCGCCGATGCGGTTGGCCGTAGTCGTCCAGTTCAGCTTCGGGCCCATCTGACGACGGTACTGCGAAAGCGACCAGCGCGCCGAATCAACATCGGTCAGCGATTCCTTTATCGTCCGGTTGTTCTCGAGTGCCATGCGCACACTGTCATGCAGGTCGAGCTGGACACGATCGGCTGCCGCCGCCAGACCGCCCAGACTGGCGGTGAGCAGTCCTGTCAGAACCATACTGGTCAGTTTTTTATAGATACCGTGTTTCATTTCTTGTTTATCCTCCCTAAGCTTTTTGAACGCATATAGAAGCATATAACAGGGCAGTCGGGCGCCGGTATGGAAACTCTCCCTGGCACTGGCGGCCTCTTTATAGCATGAAGACATCATGGGGCTGTGTCCATTATGCCTGCAACAGACTAAGATATAGCGAAAGATTTATATGTTATCAGTTAAAATACTGGCGCAATCCGAAATAAAAGACGCGCTTGTCACTGTCATTGACGTTATTCCACTGTCCGAGGAGCGATGTCCCGCTATCCCCGAGGTCGTAGCGGCCGCGCAGGCGCAGCGTCACATCATCCGGATCATAGGCATCGAGCGACAGGTGTGCCCGGCCCTTGTCGGCATCGAGCCCGATTCCGGCCTCGCCATTGATGACGCCGCCGCGCACATCCAGTCCATGACGATGGCGGCCGACCATGGCATTGACGCCATCGTCACCGCCGATATCATCGACACCGAGCGACAGGAAATTCCCCTTCTCCGGGCCGAGCTCGACGTTGAAATTCGTAGCCCAGTCATGCTCTGCCCCGCTGTACAGGACATCTGCCTGAGGCTTTATCTTTATCTTTTCGAGCTTCGCCATCGTGTTTCCTGCTTTATCGGTGATCTTGCGCGCCTTGTGGATGATCTCCTTGGCATCATCCTTGACCTTCTCATCGGTCGTTATTTCCTCGATGCCCTGCGCGGCATGGTTGATGCGCTGGCTGGCCTCCGTGATGTTCTGCAGGGTCAGGCGCAGGTTCTCGGCGGTCTGCGGGTCAGCACCCACTGTAGCCAGGTTATCCATCATGGCTTCGACCGTATTCGCTGTGCGGTCGAGGCTTGCCGCCATGTGGTTCAGATTCGTCAGCATGCTGTTCACATTGCCCTGATTCTGCACGGCCATCGACTCGAGCGCAGCCATCATGCCGTTCAGATGCGCGGTCGTATCGCGCAGGTTGACGGCCAGCTCGATGAACGAACTCTGGAATTTCGGATTGCCCACGACCGTATTCAGAGACGTCATGAGCTGCTGCGCCTGTTCGACGACCTTGTTCAGGCCAGTGAACAGCGAGTCCATGCCAGCCTCGTCCTCGCCGATCAGGTAATCGCCATCGGACAGATAATCATCGCTTTGAACCGGAGTGATATTCAGGAACTTATCGCCCATGACACCGGTCGAGCCCACCGTCACCGAGGAGCCACGCGGTATTTTGGCATCGCCGTTTATCTTCATGGCCACGGTCACGCCGCCGCCGTCATTCTTCACACTTTCGACAGTGCCGACCGGCACGCCGGACAGCCGGACGACCGATTGCTCCTGCACGCCGATGACCTGGTCGAAGCCAGCATAGAGCCTGTACCCTTTATCACCCTTCAGTGACACCCCCGACAGCATTATGACTACCGCTGCCAGCAGGGCCAGTCCCGCGATGGTAAAGGCGCCAACCTTTGCTTCAGTGCTCATACTGCGTCCTCCTTCACCGTGCGCAGCGTATGGAAGAATGCCTGAACGCGCGGATCCTTCAGTTGTTTGAATTTCTCTACGGTATCTACGGCTATGAGCTCACCCTCATAAATCATGGCGATGCGGTCCGCGATGCGGCAGGCACTGGCCATGTCATGGGTGACGACGACCGACGTCACCCCCAGAGCTCTCTGCGTATGGATGATGAGCTCGTCGATCTTCTCGCTCATGATGGGGTCCAGACCGGAGCTCGGCTCATCGTACAGGATGATCTCAGGCTCGAATGCTATGGCCCGCGCCAGGCTCACACGCTTCTTCATGCCGCCGGAAAGCTCATTCGGCATCATGTTCTCGACATCATCGAGGCCGACCAGATGAAGCTTCTCGCGCACGATTTGCTTGATCTCGGCCTCGGGCTTGCGCGTATGCTCGCGCAGCCCGAAAGCCACATTATCCCCCACGGTCATGGAGTCGAACAGGGCCGAGTACTGGAATACCATGCCCATATGGAGCCGGACCCGGTCGAGCTCGGCCTCCGATATCTGCGATATCTCGGTATCACCGATCCATATCTCTCCCGACGTCGGCCGGATGAGACCGATGAGCAGGCGCAGCAGAGTAGACTTGCCAGAGCCCGAGCCACCGATGATTGCCAGTGTCTCGCCGTCATTTATAGTGAGCGTCAGCGGGTGCAGGGCTTCCCTGTCCCCGAAGCTTTTTGTCACATCAATGAGCTTAATCATAGCATGTCCTCATTAAAAAACCATAGCAGAAGTCAATACAAAATGAATGTCAGTAACGCATTCAGGATGAATATCACTATTATAGAAGCCACGACCGTGCGCGTGGTGGCCTTGCCGACGCCAGCCGCCCCCTCCGGGCTTTTCAGCCCGTAATAGCAGCCGAGTACCGCTATGACATTGCCGAAGAAGACCGCCTTTATGATGCCGCCCGTGAGATCGAATACCTCGACGAACGTATGGATGGAATTCATGTAGGTAAATGAGCTGATACCGGAATAGTAGACAGCTATGAGCCAGCCGCCGAATACGCCGATGACATCGCCGAACACCGTCAGCAATGGCACGACGAGCATACAGGCGATCATGCGCGGCACGATGAGATAGTTGACCGGATTCACGGCCATGACACGCAGGGCATCGATCTGCTCAGTGACCTTCATCGTCGATACCTCAGCCGTGATGGCAGCGCCGACGCGACCCGCACAGACGACGCCGACGAGCACCGGACCGAGCTCGCGCCCGATGGCGATGGATATGATACCGCCGATCGTCCCCTGCGCCCCGAACCGTATGAGTATATCCGCCGTCTGCAGCGTGAACACGACACCTGTGAACATCAGCGTCAGACTGACGATGAGCAGCGAATCGACGCCGAGATGCGACATCTGGGCCAGTATGGCACCGAAGCGCGGCCGTCGCGCCACCTCACGCAGGGTATCGCGGTACAGCAGCACGATCGTGCCGAATTCCTCGAACCGGCGGATCACGAAGCCACCGATTGCCGCCAGAAAACGCTCCAATATGATGACTCCCCTCCTGCATGCCGTACGCGCCGGCTGGCATTCCTAACAAGTCGGCAGGGCCGGCGCCGTTCCCTGTCAACCAACGATAACTTAGTTTACTATTTTTTCTGCCTTTTGGCAAGAATATTGATTTGTTCAATCATTCGCTGCAGGAGCCAGGCGGTCATGAAGCGCATCGAGCTCCTGCAGGGCATTGCGGCGCAGCTCCTCGAGCAGCGCGTTCAGCGTCGGCTTATCCGGAACATATTCGAGTGCCGGGCTCATGTTGCCGATGACGGCGAACACGAATGGTGCCAATACCGTCATCATGGCCGCATAGAGCTTGCTCGTGTCTGCACCGCAGCCCAGATATCTGGCAAAGCTGCGCCGGACGAGCTCGAACTTCGGCATGGCTTCCTTCACGATGACCTGTTTCAGTACGGGTGAAGGCGAGAGCATCTCCCGCACCCAGACTTTCACATACCAGTCATCATGCCGCTGAGCCGCCTGCACCAGCATGGACAGGAACAGCTCGATGGCATCGCGGGCTTCATGCTCCTCGCTGATGGCCTGCAATGCCTCGAGCCGGACCAGCTGGTTGTGGGCCTCGACGAGCACGGCCTCGTAGACGCCATCCCGACTGCCGAAATGATAGTTCACGGCCGCCTGATTCACACCCGCCTGCTGGCAGATCTCTTTCGAGGTAGCCTTGTAATAGCCATCGCGCGCAAAGATGCGACCAGCGCATTCGATGATGCGCTGGCGTGTCTCCTCGCCATCGCTGCGCCGGGCCGGCCGCTGGCTGCTGTCACTGGCTTTCTTGTTGCTTTTCGCTGGTTCCACGCTCAGTCCCCCTGTCCTGTCAGGCAGCAGGACATACCTGCTGACACACTCCCGATTTTAACACAAATACCGCTTCATGCCAATTTATGGCGGAACATCCAGGCGGCCACCGGCATCGTGATGCAAGTGATGATCAGCAGCGGGACAAAATTGCCCGCGATGAGCCCGAACGAGGCCCCCTCGAGGTAGACGCGCCGCAACGCCTCGAGGGCGAAGCGCAGCGGATTCACGTAAGTGAAGTACTGCATCCACACCGGCATGTTGGCGACCGGCGTTGCCAGACCGGACAGCAATATCATCGGCAGCATACAGGTGAAATTGTACACCATGACCTGCTGCATCGTAGCTGATATGGCCGATATCGTGAGGCCGATGCCGACGCAGGATATCAGGAACACGACGATGACGAGGTACAGCAGCCCCACTGAGCCGGCGAACGGCACCCGGAACCAGAACAGGGCCAGCAGGAACATGAGCGTGCACTGGAATACTCCGACGAGTATCGGCGGAACCGCCTTGCCGATGAGGATTTCCTGCGGCTGGAGCGGCGTGACGAGCAACTGGTCGAACGTCCCATTCTCGCGCTCGCGGGCAACGGACAGTCCGGCCAGCATCATCACCTGCGTCAGGGCCAGCACGCCGATGAGCTGCGGCATGAACATCCATCTCGTCAGCTCGTTCGGGTTGTACCAGATGCGCGAGACCAGCGTGACCAGTCCTTTCTGGCCAGTGAGCTCCTGGCTGCAGGTGGCGGCGATGCTGCTCACGTAGCCCGCGGCCGTGTCGGCTGTGACGGGATTGCGTCCATCGGTTATGACCTGTACACTGGCCGTCTCGCCGCGGCTGATGCGCTCGGCGAAATCCTGGCCGATATGGATGACGATCATGGCCTGACCGGTATCGATGGGACTGGCGATATCTGCCGTCCCCTGCATGGTCGCCACGCGCTCGAATATGCCGCTGCCATCGAGATGGGCGATGAATTCCGTCGCATAGTGGCTGTGGCTCTCATCCACCAGGGCATAGGGAACGCTGTCGAGATTATAGGTTGCAGCATAGCCGAATACGATTCCCTGGATGATTACCGGCATGATCAGGACGAAACGGCTCTTCGGATCTTTCATGGTGGCGAGCAGTTCCTTGCGGATGATGACCATGATGAGCCGGAGTCTCATGAGGAACTTGTTATTTGCCTTCATTGCTTCTTCCCCTCGCGGTTAGCAGATTCAGTCGAGTTTCTTGCGCGTCAGGCGCAGCGACAGCAGCAGGAATACGACGGCGTAGCCGGCCAGCACGCAGGTATTGCGGACGGCCAGATACGGGTTGTCCCCTGCGAGAAACAGCGTTTTGATCAGTTCCATATAATAGGTCGCAGGCATGACATGGCCGATGATATTCACCACCGCCGGCACGCTGTGCAGATCGAAGATGAAGCCGCTCAGCATGACCGTCGGCAGCAGGCCGATGAACAGGGCCATCTGGCAGGCGAGGAACTGCGACCGCACCACGGCCGATATCGTGAGTCCCATGCACACGGCGACGATGATATAGATCCCCAAGGCCAGCGCCAGTACGGGGATCGACCCCAGCAGCGGTACATCATAGCCATAGATAGCCGTCAGGACGCAGAGCGTGAAGCCGATGCCCGCTATGCAGGAATAGGGGATGATCTTGGCGATGATGATCTCGAGTGACTGCGCCGGAGTGACGAAGAGCGACTCAAGCGTGCCGCGCTCCCACTCCCGGGCCATGACGAGCGCCGTCAGGAATACGCCGACGAGCGTCAGGACGATGACGATGAGCCCGGGAATGAAGAGATATGTGCTCGTATTCGCATCGTTGAACCACTGGCGCGTCACGACAGTGACTCCGCCGCGCGTGCCAGTGGCAGCCCCCGCATGTCTGGCGCTGTAGTCCGCCTGCCAGCTCGCCAGGCCGGCACTCAGATAACTCCGGGCCGAGGCGGCCGTCGTCGCATTCGCCCCATACAGTATGGCCTGGACCTCAGCGTGCCCGCGGCCCACCTGCGTCGCAAAATCAGCGGGCACGCGCACGATGGCCTCGATGGTCCGGCGATCCATCAGCTGCTCGGCAGCCGCCATGGACGGTACATAGTGCGGCTCGAAATAATCAGATTCATTCACAAACGACACCGCATCGCGTGCGAGCGGCGAATCGTCCTCGAGCACGATGGCGATCGGCAGTTGCTTGACATCGAGCGACAAGCCGCTGCCTATCAGTATGATCAGGAGCAGCGGCAGGATGATGCCGATGAGGAACGTACTGCTGTCGCGCCCGATCTGGGTGAATTCCTTACCCATAAGCGCCCCCATCCTTTTACGGCTCAGCATCGCCGCTCCCCTCCTTTTTCTTCACGGCGAACGGGTCGTAGTCATCAGCCGCCCGCCCTGCCTCGACGATATTGATGAAAGCCTCGTTCATCTGCTGCGCATGCCCCTGCCGCATGACTTCGGCCGGTGTCCCTATAGCGATCATGCGCCCCTGATCCTGTATCATGATCCGGTCGCAGTAATTGGCTTCCTCCATGAAATGCGTCGTGATGACGACCGTCGTCCCCGCAGCGGCGAGCGATGTGATGCGCCGCCAGAAGCCGCGACGGGCTATCGGGTCGATGCCGCTGGTGGCTTCATCGAGGAACAGTATCCGCGGACGGTGCAGCAGGGCTGCCGCCATGGAAAGACGTTGCTTGTACCCCAGCGGCAGGGAGCCGGCCAGTGCATCCTGACGATCGGTCAGCGCGAATTCCTCCAAAATCTCCGGGATGCGGTCGGCGAGCTCGCGCCGCGACAGGCCATAGGCACCGCCGAAGAACTCGAGATTCTCCCGCACGGAGAGCATGGAATAGAGCGAGAATTTCTGTGCGACATAGCCGATGTGACGGCGGGCATCAGACGGAGCTGTGCGCAGATTCTTTCCGGCGACAAGCAGCTGGCCGCTTGTCGCCGGCAGCAGCCCGCAAAGCATGCGGAACGTCGTGGTCTTGCCGGCACCATTCGGGCCGAGCAGCCCGAACACCTCCCCATGATGCACGGCGAACGAAGTCTCGTTCACCGCTGTGAAATTGCCGAACCGGCGCACGAGATCGTGCACCTCGATATCGATATCGCCATGCTCCGCAACTGGTGCCGCACCGGCTGTTCCGATACGATTTCTGCCTTCGCATGACGCAGGCAGTGACGGCAGCGGAGCATATTCCTGCCCGCCATCCTCGGAGCCCGCTGCCTGATGCAGCAGGTACATGAAACTGTCCTCCAGCCGGGCCGGCACCGGATAAGGCGCCAGCTGCGGGAAGAACTGTCGCGCGGTCAGCGCGTCCGGCGTCCGGCCACGACGCAGATTGAACCGCACCTCGATCCCCTCCGGTACGGCGTCGAGCACGTTCTCACGGTCATCCATGAGCGCCGCCTGCAGCACGCGCGGCTGTATCCCCTCCGGTACCGCCGTGCGATAGCAGGTGTGCTCCGCGTAACGCAGGAGCTCCGTCGGAGTCCCTTCGGCCAGCACCCGCCCGTGATCGATGACGCATACCTTGTCACAAGCCTCGGCGTCCTCCATATAGCCGGTACTCACGAGGACCGTCATATGCTCCTGCGCTACAACCTTCTTTATGATAGCCCAGAGCTCGCGGCGCGAGAGCGGGTCGACGCCGACACTGGGCTCATCGAGCAACAGCAGGCTCGGCATGCGGGTGAGCGTACAGGCCAGCCCCAGCTTCTGCTTCATGCCGCCCGACAGCCGTCCCGCCAGCCGCTCCGTGAACGGTGCCAGTCCCGTCATCGCCAGCAGCTCGGGAATCCGCTGCCTGCGCACCTCATCCGTCACGCCGTATATGTCGCTGTAGAGCTTCATATTCTCCGCCACCGACAGTCTGCTGGCTCACGGCCCCGTCAGCCAGGAGCTGCTCCATGCGCCGGTAGGTACGGGCCTTATTATCAGCCGCAGCCTGGGCCTCGCTGACCCGTGCCTCTGCCTGGGCAATCTCCTCCGACCGCGAGCCATTCACGGCCTTATCCAGGAGGGCCGTCTGCTGCCGGATGTCGGCCTGGCAGCGGGCGATGTTCAGCTCGAGCGTCTCGGTATTCAGACGTGCCAGCACATCGCCTTTCTGCACGCGGTCGCCCTCCTCCACCATCATGTCCTCGATGCGCTCGCTCGCATTGAAGGCCAGCTCTGCCTCCCGCAGGTCCACATTGCCATACAGGGTGAACGGCTCGACCCGCGTAAAATGCCGGTACGCCGAATACCCTCCGACGATAGCCACTGCCAGGATTATGAACAGCAGTATCTTCTTCGCTGAATGCTTCATCTTGCTCCCCTTACTTTCCTTTGCACTGATCAACGTCTTCTCGCTGTCTTCATTATATCAAATTCAAATTTGAATTTCAATATCGAGACAAAAAAGGAGCTGTAACGAAATACGCATTGTCAAGCCTGAGCACGCAGTACCGCGGCAGGCATGGTTCCTCCATTCCGCTATTGTGGTTTGGCTAAAATAAAATTTTTCCCATTTAATAGGTCCCTTGAAAGTACTTAAACGC
>CACXCN010000044.1 GCA_902766095.1 uncultured Selenomonas sp.
ATACTTTACAGGAACCAACATGGCTTTTCAATAGCAAATTTCAGTCAGGGGCAGGGCATTCACCCACAATCATGCCCGAAGCCTCTTTTATATTTATATATCTATATCAGACATTGAGCCGCGTGCCGTTCAGGTAGGTCAGGCTGCGGCTGTAGCCCTTGACATTGCGGCCGCCCTCGCGCAGCATGATCAGGCGCTCGAGCCCGAATCCGATGCCGGCCCAGCTCGTCGTGATGCCCCAGGCGGCATCGAGCGGATGCGGTCCGACGGCACTCGAGGCCACCTCGATGCCGTGATAGGTCACGTCGACGGTATCGCCGTAGACGGTCGACTCCTCGCGCTCGAGCTCATAGCCCGTGAGCCCCGCCGCATCCATGACGAGAGCGGCGAAATGCTCGAGATGAGCCTGGCGCTCCTCGAGCGGCAGGCCCCACTCGACGAGGTCGAGCATCGTGAATTCATTCAGATGCGTGCTGCCCTGCGACTCCTTACGGAAGCACGAGCCGATTTCGAACATCCGGACCGGCTCCTTCCAGTTGCGCAAGAGGTCCTTCGCCATATAGTAGAGGCCCGGTGCCAGCATCGGCCGCAGGCATTTGCTCTTGTCGAGCCAGAACACCTGCGAGAAAAGATGATGCTCGTCATCGATGGTCATCTTCGCCAGCATATCCTTCGATATGATGGTCGGCGTCTCGACCTCGATGAAGCCATCGGCCACGAGCGCAGCCGCAAGGCGCTCGCGCAGCTGCGTGAGCAGCGGCCGCTTCACGTGATCGCGGAACTCCTGCAGCTGCTGGCGGCAGGCGGCCGCAAGTTTTTTCGCCTCCGCCTGGAACACGCGGTCGCGCTCCGCCGCACCGGCGAAGCTTTGCTGCAGTAAATCATCGCTCGCACCGAGTTCGCTGAGGCGCTCGCGCTGGGTATCCGTCCATACTGATGCCATATCTGTCACTTTCCCTTCTTCCGACCATGTTTGAACAGCGAGCCGGCAAAGAACAGCTTCTGGAAATCCGGCTGGGCCGCCGCCTCGATAAATGTCACGCTGCCGGCCAGCCGTACGGCTTCCTGCCGCAGCTGGCGGTCCATGAGCGCTGCGAGGGCGCCGGCGCTGGCGGCGTTGCCGACGCTCTCGATCACTGCTCCGGGGCATTCGGGGAACAGGCCGATGTACTGCGCCTTTTCCTTGTCGATGTAGTTACCGAACGCGCCGGCCAGGATGATGTGCCGCGGCAGCTCGCCGCCATTCTCCCGGATCAGGAGCTGGGCGCCGACATAGAGCGCGCTCTTGGCCAGCTGGACCGCCCGGATATCCTTCTGCGTAATGACGATGTCGGAGCCGCTCGCGCTCTCGGATGCCGGCACGAGCACATACTCGCGGCTGCCGCGGTCAGTCTCACGCAGTCGTGACGACCGCAGGTCCCTGGCGAAGGAACCGTCCTCCAGCACGAGACCGGTGCGCACCAGCTCCGCCATGACGTCGATGATGCCGGAGCCGCAGATGCCGACCGGCTTCTCATTGCCTATGACCTGATAATACGGCAGGAGCGTCGCGGGATTGATGATGACCTTCTCGATGGCGCCGGGTGCCGCCCGCATGCCGCAGGAGATCTCGGCACCCTCGAGCGCCGGCCCGGTCGCACAGGAGGTCGAGTAGAGCCCGCTCGCGCGACTGCCGAGATTGATCTCGCCATTCGTTCCGATGTCGATGACGAGCGTCAGCTCCTCGGCCAAATCCGGCCGCTCCGCCAGCAGCACGGCCACATTGTCCGCACCGACGAAGCCGGCCTCCACCGGCAGCGAGTGCACATAGCCGACCGGCGCGATATGCAGTCCCAGCGCAGCGGCCGGCAGGGACAGCGGGGCGCGCACCGTCGATACGAACGGTGATTTGCCGATTGGCTCCGGATCCAGGCCGAAAGCGATATGCTCCATGACCGTATTGCCGGCGATGACGACCTCGAACACATCCTCGCGCCCGATCCCGGCCTGCTCTGTCAGCGAGCCGATGAGCGCGTCGAGCTGCTCCTGGATGCTCGCCGTCAGCTCCGTGAGCCCCGCCTCATGCAGCATGGCATACGATACGCGGGAGACGACATCGTCGCCGTAGCGGATCTGCTCATTCAATGCAGCTGCCTGTCCGCAGGTCATACCGAGCGTGAGGTCGGCGAGCGTCAGCGCGAGCGTCGTCGTGCCGAGGTCGATGGCCACGCCGTAGAGATGGCGGCCGGCCGGCTCGCGCACAGCTATGACCTCGCGATCCGCGTAGACGACAGCCTCGACATGCCACCTGGCCCGGCGCAGGACCTGCGGCAGGGTGCGCAGCACGGGATAGGCGATCGTCAGGTCATCCGCCAGTGTCTCATCGCCAGCCTGCAGAGCTGCCACCAGGCGCTCCGCATCCGAGCGGAAATCCGCCAGCGAGGGCTCCACCAGCTCGACCTCGATGGCCTTTACCGCCGGCCGCAGGGTCCAGCGGGCGGCCTGCCCCTCGGTCAGCACTACGCCGTCCCCGGCCCGACTCGCCTCCGGGATGAATACCGTCATATTGCCAGCCGGACGCTGACAGCAGGCCAGCCGATAGCCGGCCGCCAGCTCCTCCGGCCGCAGGATATGCTGCTCGGTCACGGTCGGCGGGGCGGCTGCGCCGGACTCCAGTCGCACGCGGCATTTGCCGCAGGTACCACCGCCGCCGCATACCGCCGTTATCCCCACCCCGGAGCGCCTTGCCGCTTCGAGGATGGATTCCCCCGCCTTTAGCGGCACATGCCGTCCTGATGGCTCAAATACGATCTCTGCTGCCATTTTTATCCGCCACCTCATACACTTCCAAAATCAGGAATTTCATAAACGAAAGGGTGCCCTGCCCTCCGTCCCTGCGGAAGCGAGACACCCTTTCGTCGGTGAAATCACTAAGATTGTTATTTTCTGAATCAGTCGTCGAGGAGCTTGGCTTTCTTCGTCCAGTAATCAAGGCCGAGATCCGTCATGATCTTTACCGCCTCGTTGTAGACATCGACGTACTCCTGCGTCGGCTGCAGCGCCTTCGTATCGTAGCATTCCTCATACGGCTTGCCTGCCGGAGCGGTCTTGTAGTCCTTCTCGTACATAGCGACGAGTTTGTCGAGGAGCTCGTTGACCTTCTCGGTCTCCATGCCGGCTACAGCATAAGCGCACTCGCCCATGAAGCGGGCCTCCATGCCGGTCGTATAGTTCGTCGAGACGCCCTTGCTCGCGGCGACACCCGAGAGGACCTCGCGTCCGCTGCAGGTATCCGTGATGGCCTGGGCTGCCGTCTCCAGCAGGCACATGACCGTGCACGGACCAGCCGTCGTGTAGTACTGGTTGCCCAGCATGAGGTCGTAATGCGACTCGATGGCCATGGACGCATGAGCGGCGATTGCCAGCGTCTCACGAGCCGTCGTGATGCCCCAGCGCACATGCGTCGGGCCATCCAGATGCCAGGTAGCCTGCATCATGACGAAGGAATTGATCGTGGTCGCCACATCAACAATCGTGGTTTCCTCGAGTCCGCCGGCATAGCCGCCATAGATAGGCATCTGCTCGCACATGATCATGGACCCGCTCAGTACGTAGTGAGCATCAAAAGTGAGTGCACTGACGTCAATCTTGAGCTCGTTGAGCTGGGACACTTCATGGCTGTCGGTCGGACGCATGCCGCCGGGGAAATCTGCTGCGATTACGCCGGCGTCCGAAAGGGAGGTTTCATTGCCCTAAAGCCCCATGCCGTCGCGGCCGGCGCGCATCTGCGCCTCGCGGACGGCTTTGGCCTCGGCCTTTACTGCCGCGATCTCCCACGGAGTGCCCGGCAGCGGGTCATGGCCTTTGATCGTCTGCATGACGCCATCGACGATGGTATCTACGATCGGCTCCTGAGCATATGACTGATGGATGCCGAGGAAATATTCCTCCGAGCACGGTGCGCCAGTCGGGCCGCCCTGTATGATCGGCGGGCGCTTGTCGCCATGCTTGCGGCAGGCTATCGTACGGCCATTCTTGCCCGGTTCGCCGAACTGGGCTGTCTTCGGTGCAGCTTCCAGCGAGGCGAGAATCTCTTCTTCTGTGTACTTTATGACACGTTTCGTATCTATGCAGTACACGCCGCAGGTGGCCAGCAGCTCGAGTCCGGCTTTGAACAGATTGCTGCAGAGCTCCGGATCCGTCGGGATGATGGTGTGCTTGTCCATCTTGATGTTATATTTCTTTTTCAGCTGCGATGCGGTCTTCGGTATGATTTTGAAGTCCCAGTCCTTCTCATCAACCTTCGGACCGGTCTTAGCCCGGTCATAGACATCCATGACCGTGATCGTCCTGGCTAATGTCATATTGCTCCCTCCTCAAAACAAAAAAGACTCATAGCGTATAGCTGGCGCTACACACATATAAGCCTCATCGCTTTTCCGTTTATATAACGGAATATATTTATTTGTTTCTATCTGCAATTATAGCACAGCCTCTGGGTATACGCAAGTGGAAATGATAGATTTCTGCGCCGGCCGTCAAAATTGCAGGAAACTGACACGTTGATGCTCTATGGGTGCCGCTGTGACGAGTATGCAGTTGTGCCCGGTGATCTGGACCCGGCCCGGATCGTGGATATCGAGCAGTGCCTGCGCGAAGTTGCGCCGGCCGCTGAGCTCGTAGGTCTTCGACGTGCACATGCCCATGTACTCGAGCGAGGTCGATGTCTTGCCGCAGATGTGGATGATGCCGCCCGGCCGGAGGCTTCGGGCCTCCTTGAGTAGCTCGACGGTCTCCCGGCCGCTCACGGTCTGGAATATCTTCGGCCCGACGAACTCGACGACGCCGCTCGGATCCGCGTAGGAAATGATATCGGCACCGGCACGGAAGGCTCGCCCGATGTACTCGACGAGATTCCGTCTGATTTTCGCGAGAGCCGCCATGATGAGGTCGCGCTGCCTGCGCACGCCGCGGAATATGAGCATGGAGTCCATCATCATCGACAGTACCGAGAACGGCGCCTCGACCTTCAGGACGATCCTCCGCCCCGTGGCATGAAGCAGTCGCACGGACTCCAGCACCTCGGCGATGCGCCCCGTCGAGAAATCGATATCGGGCAGCTCCGCGAGATCCTCGAGCCGCTGGAAGCGGTAGGACCCCGGCAACGGCAGATGGCCGTTTTCCGGGAACTGGATATCGGCCCCGAAAGCCCCGGCCTCCACGGTCACGCAGAACGGCAGCTTGCAGACGGGATCGCCGCTGCTGTCAGCGATGAGCGCCGACGCCGCACTCATGAGCGGCGCATACTGATAGGCATCCCAGTAGCTGGCGCCGAACTTGCGGATGACGAATGGCGGTATTTCCTCGCTGCCGGCATGGTTGCAGTCGAACACGGGCAGCTTCTCGCCGGTGACCGTCGGAATGAGGCGCTTCTTGCCCGCTTTCGGGACGGTCACGCGCACATCATCCAGGGGCCTCGCCATGCAGGCCAGCCGCCAGCCCTCAGCGAGCTCGGTGCGTGACAGCGCCGAGCGCTCACGGCTGTCGAGCGGCGATACGAACCGGACCTGGCTGCGCACATGGCGGTCGCGCAGGCCATCCTTTTCGATCTTTACCTTGCAGCGTCCGCAGCAGCGGCTGCCGTTGCACGATGAATCTACGGGGATGCCATTGCGTTTCGCGATGCTCAGTATGGTATCACCGGCCTTTACCTGGCACCGTCTGCCCGAGGGCATGAATGTGACGACCATACCGACTCACCCCTTTCATGAGCAGCGCGGATCGTCAGTCCAGCGCCCCTGCGACCATAGCCTTCAGATTCGCCAGCGGCGTGCTCGGTGCTACGGCGCAGCCCGGCGATATGATGTCGACGCCGCGCTTGAGCGCGTCGTGTACGGCTTCCTTTACCTCTTCCGGCGTACCGCTGAGCAGCACGCCCGACGGGCTGATATCGCCGATGATAGCGGTCTTGTATCCCTTCTCGGCAAATGCCTGCTTCGCAGCCGGTACATCGACAGCCGACTCGACGCTGATGGCCGTAGCGCCCGTCTCAGCGATATCCAGCATGACTTTGTCGAGTTTGCCGCAGATGTGCAGGATGACCGGCACATCCAGCGACGCGATGAGCTCTTTCTCATACGGAGCTGCGAGCGTGCGGAAATTCTTCGGGCTGATCATATCGAGCGAAGCCATCATATCCTCGATGACGATGGCATCCGCACCAGCCTCGATGTAGGCCTGGCCGAACTTCTTCGCTACTTCGAGGCCGACCTCGAGGAACGGCTTGATCTTGTCCGGCGTCTTGAACATCGCCTTCAGGAACGGCGTGATGCCGATCATGCTGTTCGCGATGCTGAACGGTCCGCCGATGCCGCCCATGACGAGCACCTGGTCGCCATAGCGCTCCTTCATGAGCGAGATTGCTTTGAGCGCTACCGGCACGCGCCCGCGCTCGAGGAAATCAGCCGGGCACTCCGGCGTATCATCCAGCTTGCAGGGATGCTCGGCGATGCTCGGGATGTGCGTCTTGCCGCCGCTCTTTATCTTCGCTCCGAGTGCCTCGGCCTCTATGGTCTGACAGTACGGGGCGCGGATGGCGTCGAGACCGATGATCTCAGCGCCGCCCTTGCCGGACAGCGTGGCCATGAGCTCGGCGTCGCGGTGAGCCTCCGGCCAGCTGGCGCCAGTCGCATCCATGAGTTCATACGAAGCATACTGGCAGGCACTGATGACCGACGGACGGTCGGTCGGCTTGCCAGCCAGTGCATTCAGGAGACGTTCTCTGCCTGTCATACTCATTGTAAAACCTCCTCATCTACTATAAAAGCCCGGCAGGTACCTGTCATTCTGCCACCTGCATCTGCTTTTTGGCTTGCATCCATTCATCTATGATGCGCACGGCTGCGCCCGCGCTGGCCGCATATCTATCGGCTCCGATCTCCCGGGCGAACGAGGCCGATATCGGCTTGCCGCCGACGACGACCCCATAGCGGTCGCGTATGCCTCGCTTCTCGAGCAGCTGTATCACATCAGCCATGTGGTTCATAGAGGTAGTCATCAGCGAAGCGATCGCAATGACATCCGCCTGCTCCCGCTCCGCAGCGGCGACGAAATCCTGTGCCGGCACATCGCGTCCCAGATCGATGACCTCATAGCCGGCCGCCTGGATGACGAGCGCGACGATGTTCTTGCCGATGTCATGCGTATCGCCGCATATAGCGCCGATGACGACACAGCCCTTCGGCTCGGGCGCCTGCCCCTGCATATAGGGGCGGAACACATCGGTCGCTGCCTCGGCTGCGTCCGCGCAGCTTAAGAGCTCCGGTATGAAATATTCGCCATCCTCGTAGTACTGGCTGGCCTGTCCCATACCGGCGGCTATGCCTTTCTCCAGGAGGTCCATGCTGAACCATCCGGCATCGGTGATAGCTTTCGCTACCGCCTCTGCCTCATCGACCTCCATATCGACGATAGCCTGAGCGAGCTTATGCGTCAGTTCCTCCTTCGTCGCCATAGTACCGCCTCCATTCCGTGTCAGAAACCCATGGCCTTGACGAATACATCCTGGAACTTCGGATCCTGTGAGAGCTCGACATCCTTGATGTCCTTCACGAGATTCTCCATATAGGTGCGCGTGCCCTTGTTGAGCAGGAATGCCTTGGCTCCGGATTTCGAGGTATTGCCGACGAAGCGGACCTTGCCCCGGAAAGCCTCCGGGAGCATGCCCTGATCGATCAGGCTGCTCTCGCGCAGATGATAGCCGAACGAGCCAGCAATCTCGACGCAGTCCACATCCTGCTCATCGACATCGAGCGCCATCATGAGCATATCGACGCCGGCGCGGATAGCGCCTTTGGCGAGCTGCACCTGACGGACATCAGACTGCGTGATGTACACGTCATCCGCTACATAGAATACAGGCTTGCCGTCCTTCTCCTTCATGTTGGCCTTGAGCGGCTCCGGATACTTGCCGCGGGCCGGCTTCACGAGACGTCCCGTCTTGCCGATGACGCCGACGCGCACGAGCTCGCCGATGATATCGAGCAGGCCGCTGCCGCAGATGCCTTTGGCGGCGGTATCGCCGATCGTATGCGTCTTCACCGAGCCGTCATCCTGTATCTGATAAAGTTCGAGCGCGCCATCGCCCGCCCGCATGCCGCAGGTGATATTCATGCCCTCGAATGCGGGTCCGGCGGCGGTAGATGTACCAGCGAGGCGTCCATCCTGTGCCAGTATCATCTCGCCGTTCGTGCCGATATCGATGAACAGCGTCGTGCCCTTCTTCTTCTCGAGCTGGGCCGCGAGGACACCGGACGTGATATCCGGTCCGACATAGGCCGATATGATTGGCGGCAGGTAGATATCGCCGAATGGCGATATGTCGAGGTCGTCAGCCGGTATCGTATTGCCGCCCTTGATGGCTGCCGTATACGGGAACTGGCCGAGCGAATGCGGGTTCACATTCGTGGCGAGATGAATCATCGTCGTATTGCCGCTGTATATGACCTCGTAGATGTTCTTGCTGTCGACGTTCAGCTTCTTGCACAGGGCATGGATGGTGTTGTTGAACTCATCGCGGATAGCTCCGTAGAGCAGTGCGAGCCCCTCGGGCTTCGACGCCATGTGGATACGGGTGATGACATCCTGGGCGTGCAGGCTCTGCGGATTCAACGCCGACATCGAGCCGAGCTCCTCCCCGGTATTCATGTCGATGAGCGCCGTGACGAGCGTCGTCGTGCCGATATCGATGGCGAGACCGTAGAACTTGTCACGCGTATCGCCGTCTTCCTCGCCGACGAGCTTGTCTCCGGCATAGACTTTCGTCTTGCCGTCCGCATATTCCTTATGGAAATACGGATCGATCTCGTAGGAGAAGCTCTCGCCCTCGCTCAGTATCTTGAGCGACTTATTCTGCTTGGCGGTGTTCTCCGCGACGACGGTGATGTCGCCGAGCACCTTCGTATGGCAGGCCAGCACGTAGCCCTGCTCAGCCAGCTCAGGCGGCATCTGGTAGTGCGCTTCCTCGACTTTGTAGCTGCCTGCCGGCGCATCCTCCAGCAGCACCTTGCATTTGCCGCAGGTACCGACGCCATCGCAGGGCGACTCGACGATGATGCCTGCGTTCCGGGCCGCCTGGAGGATGGTAGTCCCCGCAGCGACCTCTACATGCTGCCCCTGTTCTTTAAAGAATATCTGCGGCATGATTACTCCTCCTTGATGGCTGTCGTGAATGCCTGGATATTTTTCAGCGCGGTCGAGGTACTGAGGCCGCAGGCCGGCGATATGATATCGATATTGTTGCGCAGCAGCACCTTGGACTGCTTGTATATCGTATCCGGATCGCTGAACTCGAGCAGATACGTACTGAGGTTGCCCATCGTTGTCAGCGTATTGTACTCTTCCTTCATCTGCTTCAGATTGACGAAAGCATCGACGCTGATCGCATCGCCGTGCAGCTCCGCAATCTGCGGCTTCACCATGGCCATCTCGCCGCAGATGTGGACGATGACCGGCACGCCCATCGCATGGATGGCGTCGACGAGCTTGTTGATATAGTAGACCGCGTACTCTTTGAACATCTTCGGTCCGAGAATCTCGCCGGTCGCCGTCGGGTCAGCGATCGATATGACCGTCGCGCCGTTATCGACCATGAGCTGGGCGTAGTCGATGAGGTGACCCGTCACGTAGTCGAGGACCTTGTGCGCAGCTTCCTTCTCGCGGCGCAACTGCTTCAGGAACGTCATCGGATCGACGATAGAGGCTGAGGTCGAGAGCGGGCCGGTCAGGCTGCCGATGGCCGGGACATCCGGATATTTCTCGGACAGGTAGTGCAGCGACTGGACGACAGCCGCGACACGGCTGCTCTTCTCCATGACGCCGCGCGGCTTGAATTCGACATCCTTGACGGATTTGTAGGCCTCGACCTTGATCTTCGGCTCGCAGGAGAGCGATCCGAAATCTATGGGGCTGCCGAGCGCCTCGGCCTCGACGGTCATGCAGAACGGTATGCCGAAATTCTCAAAGCCGGTATTGTCGTAGACATCGTACGCCAGCTCGCGCATGAGGCTGTCGACATGATGCGCCTCCGGCAGGGTATGGCCGGTATGCTGCATGATCTCGACCAGAGCCGCATTCATCATGCCGCCGGGGCAGATGACCGGATGACGATCGACCTTCTCCTTCTTCAGCGAGCGCAGCAGGCGCTCCTTCGGTGTCAAAACATCCATATGAATCGCTCCTCTCTCAGCCCAGCATCTCGCGGGCTATTCTCACGGCGGCGTTGGCGTTGATACTGTAGGCATCGGCCCCGATCTTCTTCGCGAAAGCCGGCGATATCGGCGCTCCGCCAATGACCACCTTGATCTTGCCCTCGAGACCGCGCTCTTTGATGAGATTGATCGTATCAGCGATGCGGTCCATCGTCGTCGTCATGAGAGCGGCGATCATGATGATCTGGGCGCCCTCCTTCACAGCCGTATCGACAAATACCTCGGGCGGCACATCACGGCCGGCATCGATGACTTCGAAGTTCGCCGCGCTCAGCATGACCTTGACGAGGTTCTTGCCGATATCGTGCGTATCACCCTCGATGACGCCGACGACGATCTTGTGACGCTCACCGGCATCGTCGAGATGGATATGCGGCTTCAGGATATCGATGCCGGTATTGACGGCGTCGGAGCACATCAGCAGCTCCGGGACGAAATACTCCTCTTCCTCGAAGAGCTTGCCTGCCTCATCCATACCTTTGGCCAGGCCCTGGTCGATCGCGTTCAGAGGATCATAGCCATTCTCTATGACCTCGTTCGCGAGGTCGCCGACGAGCTCCTCATCCATATCGACTACGGCGTCAGCCAGTTCCTTGTTGAGTTCTTCTGCGGTTTTTGCCATGATGATATGCCTCCCTGTATCTCTGCCTGCGTGATTTCACGAAAATTTACATCGCCATGAGTTTCTTGGCCTGCTCCACGGCCTCGGCCGCGTTCTCGGCATAGGCATCAGCGCCTATTTCCTTTATCCACTCCGGCGAGACCGGAGCGCCGCCGAACATGCACTTGAACTGATCGCGGATGCCGTCCTCCTTCAGCAGCTCGATGATCTCGCGCTGGGCCGGCATCGTCGTCGTCATGAGTGCCGCGCCGGCTATGATATCGACATCGTACTCCTTGGCCTTCTCGACGACCTCGGCACTCGAGACATCACGGCCGAGATCGAATACCTCGAAGCCGCTCGCTGCCAGCATCGTCTTGACGATGTTCTTGCCGATATCATGGATATCGCTGTCGACCGTGCAGATCAAGACCTTGCCCAGGGACGAAGCATTCTTGGCCTCCTCCGAGAGGTCGGCGGTGATGATGCCGATGGCCTGCTCGAAGATATCAGCGGCGACGACGAGCTGCGGTACGAATACCTCGCCCTCATCGAACAGGTCGCTCTGGGTCTGCATGCCAGCTCCCAGGCCATCACTGATAGCAGTAATCGGATCGATGCCGAGCTCCACTGCTTCTTTGGCGCCCTCGGTCGCCATGTCCTCATCCAGTTCCTCGATGCTCTTCTTCAGTTTTGCCAAAACTTCTTCTTTCGTGCTCATTTTGATGTTGCCTCCCATCACTGCTCATAAACACTGTCCATAAACCAAAAGAGCCCATGCCAGGACCACCGGTCCGGCATGAGCTGCTTTGCTCGCCCGTCTTATAACGGAACTTATTTATTTGTTCTCTATGGCTATGATTATAGCACCCCGTTTCCTATTATGCAAGCACTTTTTCAAAAAAGTTTTTACCGTTATCATATTTTGCGATAGGCAGCCTCGCCGTGTAGCGGGAGATCGAGTCCGCCCTTCTCCACATCCTCCGGGACGCGCAGCGGAACGAATACCGAGACGACTTTCAATATGAGGAGTGTCATGACGATCGATACACCGATCGACGTCAGCACACCGACGACCTGCGGGATCATCTGGGCGGCATTGCCGTAGATGAGGCCATCGGCGCCAGCCTCATTCACACCCGTCGTCGCGAATACGCCCGTGAGCAGAGCGCCGCAGATACCGCCGACGCCATGGCAGCCGAAGGCATCGAGCGAGTCATCATAGCCGAGACGGTGCTTCACCACCGTGATGGCAAAATAGCAGACAGCGCCGGTGATGATGCCGATGACGAAAGCAGCCCAGCACTCGACGAAGCCGGCCGCCGGCGTCACGCCGACGAGACCAGCGATGCCGCCCGTGACCGAGCCGAACAGCGTGACCTTGCCCGTGAAATGATGCTCGAGCAATATCCAGGTCATGAACGAAGCAATCGACGATACCGCCGTATTCGCAAAGGCCAGCACCATCGTCTCATTGGCCCCGAGCGCGCAGCCCGAGTTGAAGCCGAACCAGCCCATCCAGACGATGCAGCCGCCGAGCACGATGTACGGGACATTGTGCGGGATGAACAACGCCTTGCCATAGCCGTAGCGCTTGCCCAGATAGAGCGCCGCCACGAGACCGGACACACCAGAGGAGATATGGATGACCGTGCCGCCCGCGAAATCGAGCGCGCCGAGCTCGAATATGAGGCCGCCGGCCGCCCAGACCATATGGCAGAGCGGATCGTAGACGAGCGTCGTCCAGAGCAATATGATGAGGCAGTAGGCCTTGAAATTCACTCGCTCAGCGATAGAGCCGCTGACGATGGCGGCCGTGATGATGGCGAACATCATCTGGAATATCGCGTACTCGACATGCGGTATCGTCTCCGAGAACGCCGCATGCGCGGCAAGCCCCACGCCCGAGAACCCGAACCAGTCCATACCGCCGATGATGCCGCCGATATTGGAGCCGAAGCACAGCGAATAACCGAATATCACCCACTGCACACCGACAACGCCGATCGCGACGAGCGACATCATGATCGTATTGAGGACATTCTTGCGCCGGACCATGCCGCCGTAGAAGAACCCCAGCGCCGGCGTCATGAAGAACACCATCAAGGCCGCAAACGCCATGTAGCCCATATCGGCCGGATTCAATGTACTGGCAGCCTCGTCTGCAGCCCATGCCCTCCCCGGCATGAGACAGAGCAAGCTGCCCAATAATAAGATGTTGCTGGATCTGCCAATAGACATATCGACTCCCCCTTTTGCTGAAGATACACACAATCCATAAGACCTGCAAAAAACAAATAACAACACAAAAAGCCTCAAGCGCTACGCGCTCAAGGCTCCTCTGCCAGCCGTCATAAATAACGGTAGTATTTTATTTGTTTTCGTGACCACATTATAGCATCATGACTTCGGCCTGTCAATGCTTGTAGGAGCGTACAGCTGAATATTTGTGCGCCTGCATTGTCCCTTATTTACATTGACAGGCGCATGATCACCGCTCAGATGGCAATATCTGTATGGCTACGCGCGTGATGTAGTCGCGCTGGCTCGCGGCACTGAGCTCGTCGATGATGCTCTCCTCATAAGAGTACGGCCCCGGCCCGACATCGCGGTGTGCGGCCAGATATTCGCGCAGCAGTGCATAGGAGGACTCCGTATCCATATAGTCGCCGCGGAAGTACGTCACGATATAATCCCCCTCCGGCCGCAGCTCGCGCTGCTCGCGCGGCAGACGCTGATACGGCACATCCGTCGCCATGAAATAGCGGTCCGACAGGTACTCGCGTCCCGGCATCATGAAATCCGCCCGGGCTGTGCGGCCGCCCACCGCATAGCCGGAGTCAATGCCGCGGGCCAGCGCTGTGCGCAGCAGCTCCATCGTGATGCGCTCGATGCCGTTCTCATCACCGCGCAGGATGAGCGCGTGCAGCGGGCGGGACAGGTACAGCGCCCGGGCCGGGAAATGCTGGTGCTGTACGATGCCGCAGATGATATCACTCGCCCCGTCCAGCAGCCGCCGCTGGTTCTGCACGCTGCGCTTCATGTGGCGGAACATCGCCAGCTGCTCATCGATCCATTTCTCCTGCTCCGCCAGCAGCTGCTGCAGATTTTCCGGCGAACGCCGCGCCATGTAGTCCTTGATCTCCTCGAGGGACAGCCCCATCTGCCGCATCATGCGGATGATGATGAACGGGTACAGCTGCCGCACCGAGTAGCTGCGATAGCCGTTATCCTCTACATGCTCCGGCGAGAATATCCCCTGCTCATCATAGTAGTGAAGCGTGCGGCGATTGACGCCGCACGCTTTGGCAAATTCACTCGTGTGCAGGTGCATACGCTGCTTCATGGCTTCATTACTCCCCTCATAGGTACTTGACTTTACACCTGCTGTAAAGTTTATCATATATCTGAGGACAAAATCAATGAAGTATCTTGCAGAAAGGATTTCGATAACATGTATAAAAGCCCATCCAGCGCTGCCTCACCGCTGGCGGCCCACTTCACGCGGAGCGGACTGCTCCGCTTCGCCCTGCCTTCCATAGGCATGATGCTGGTAACCTCGATCTACACCGTCACCGACGGCATATTCATCGGCCGTCTGGCCGGCAGCTCGGCGCTGGCGGCCTCGAATATCGTCTATCCCGCAATCAACCTGCTGCTCGGTCTCGGCATCATGATGGCCTCGGGCGGCTCCGCTCTCGTCACCAAGAATCTCGGCGAAGGACGCCTGCTGTCCGCCCGCGGACGTTTCAGCTTCATACTGATGGCCTCTCTGCTGCTCAGCAGCCTGCTGGCTGTGAGCGACTGGATCTGGCAGATGCCTCTGCTCAGCCTGCTCGGTGCATCGCCCACGCTGCTGCCGGCAGCCCGCGACTACCTGCTGGTACAGCTGCCGTTCTTCCCCGCCATGGCGGCCATGCTGCTGTTCAATGCTTTCTATATCGCCGACGGGCATCCCGAGCAGGGTCTGCGCGTCGCCATCATCGCCGGCGTCACGAATGCGGCCCTCGACTATATCTGCATGGGCCCGCTCCAGATGGGCATCGCCGGTGCCGGCCTGGCTACGGGTATGGCCAACCTCGGCGGCGCGCTGTACGGAGCGCTGTACTTCAGCCGCTTCTCCCATCAGCTGCGTTTCACACGTCCGGATCTCTCGCTGCGCGTGCTGACGCAGACCATGGGCAACGGCAGTTCCGAGCTCGTCACCCAGCTGTCCGTCGGCATCACGACGCTGCTGTTCAACATCATCACCTTCCGCTATGCCGGCGAAGACGGCATCACCGCCATCTCGATCATACTGTACGCCGAAATGCTGCTGACCTCGCTGTTCATGGGCTTTTCCACCGGTGTGGCCCCGATATTCTCCTTTCACTTCGGACGCCGCGACTACGGTGAGATCAGACGTCTGCTGCGCCTGAGCCTGACCAGCATTGCCTGCTGCGCCCTGTTCGTATTCGGCGCGGCGCAGGTACTGGCAGCGCCGTTGGCCGGTCTGTTCCTGACGACCGATGCCTCGGCCTACGAGCTCACGCGCGACGGCTTCCGCCTGTTCGCCTTCTCCTTCCTGCTCTCAGGACTGAACATGTTCACCTCCAGCTTCTTCACGGCGCTGTCCGGCGGCCGGACCTCCGCCCTGATCTCGAGCTGCCGCAACCTGTTCGGCATCATCATATTCCTCGTGGCTCTGCCACATTTCCTCGGCCTGCCGGGCGTCTGGCTGGCCGTCCCCTTCTCGGATATGACCGCCCTCGTCCTCGCTTTCTGGCTGCTCTATACCCGTCAGCCGCGCCCGGCCGCAGCGGCCCGGCGCCTCAGCGATGACAGCTCCGCCGTGTGAGCCGCGGCTGATACCATCGCCCCATCGTCAGTGGCGCTGGCCCTTACGATAGTGGGACATCTTATCCTCGTACATGAGCTTATCGACCTGCGCGACAGCTGTGTCAATATCATCGATAGGGGTATCCAGGATGATGGCTCCCAGAGCGGCGCTGATGCCCTGTTCATGCAGCTGGTGCTTGATCTGCCGGCAGATATCAGCCACGGCCTGCTGCTCCGGATCGATACGGCGCAGCAGCAGGAATTCATCGCCGCCCATGCGGAATACGACCGCCCCATCTCCCTGACGCAGCACCGCGGCCGTCTGCCGGATCAAATGATCCCCGGCCTCGTGCCCGCTGGTATCATTGGTCTGCTTCAGTCCGTTCACGTCCGCGAATATCAGCAGATAGCGCTGCCCGACCGGCAGTGTAGGCAGGTATTCGATGAGGCCGCGGCGGTTCATCGCCCCCGTCAGCTGGTCGATATGGCTGATGCGGCGGAGATCCTCCTGCATATCACGGTTGCGCAGCAGGATAGCTACGAAGCGCGACACCGTCCCCAGCAGCATAGCGCTATTGTTCAGCAGATGCTCCGGCGGATTCACCAGCTCCAGGTAGCCATAGGCATGGCCGTCCAGAGTGATGCGGGCGGCCGTGATACGCTGCATATTCGCCAGGTGCGGCACGCTGCCCGGCGTATGCGCCCAATAGCTGTCGGTATCGCTGATCGTGATGATATCGTTATGCACGAATTTTTCATAGAGGTGTGTCAGCTCGGGCCGCGGAATCGGAGCCATCGTATCACTCAGCGGCAGGACTCCCGGAGCGGCCCAGTCGTAGCTGAGACGCACGCTCTCGCCATCCTCCTCGAACAGCATGGCCCGCTGGACCTCGAACCGGCTCCCGATACTGGCCAGCATGCGCTGGATGCCAATGGCCGGATCAGGCTCGCCCATGCTGAGCCGCAGCGCGTCATTCAGGGCCGTATTGCGGTAGATAATATCGTTTTGTGCCGTACTGCGGCCGAGATAATCCGTCATATCCAGCAGAATCGTAATCCGGCTGCTGCGCCCCCGCCAGGGGATCAGCGTCGAGCGGGTAAAATAGTCATGTCCATTTAGAGGATTGTGTATGAGTACCTGCCGGAAATGGCCGCTGCTCAGCTGCGGCATGCTGCAGTCATCGCAGGGGACATGCTGCTGTCGGCAGATCTCGTAGCATTTCCCGCCCTGGTAGCCATTCTCCGAATCGAGGCCGAAATTTTGCTGCGCTGCCGTATTGCAGTAGAGCAGATCCTTGGTCTCGGGATCGATGATGATGACACTATCCTGCATCGTGTCAAAGGCCTCCCGGTCGAACACGATGCGGTCGCCGGTATAGAAGGCCCTGCTGTACATCTGCTCCTCAGCATGCTTCAGACGCTCCGTCAGCAGCGTCAGCAGACTGTCGATGCTATGCACCTCGGAGCCCCGCGCCATAGCATAGTGCAGCTTCAGCGAGCAGGGATAGCCGTCAGCCTCATGGATATCGCGTACCGCACGGTCAATCGCCAGGAACCGCTGGCGGCACTCGGCCTCAGACAATATCTTATGGAAAGCGATAAAGCAGCTGCTGCCGATATGCGCGATACTCCACGACTGGGACAGATGATGCGCGATGATAGCCTGGATGCGCTCGAGCAGCCGGTCACTGCGCGATCTGTCCGCCTGCCGCAGCTGATCATAGGCCGGCACGTCGAGAATGGCCGCGATATAGTCCTCATGATTGTTCCGGTAGTTCGTCTGATACTGCATGCCGGTCATGAGCATGCCGCGGTAGTTCATCAGCTGAGTCTGCGGATCTATGAGTCCCAGACTATGCTCCAGATCAGTCTGGGCCGCGGCATCATCGAGGTCCTCAAAATAACCCATCAATCCGACAATGCGCCCATTCTGATACACTGGGAACTTCGAGGCCCGGATAGCATGCGGTATGCCGCGCACGAGACAGCTGCCCAGCCGGCCGCGGATTGTCTTTCCCTGCCCGATTACGGTCTCCTCGTCCGCATGAAAGGGCGCGTCATCGATATGCCAGCCCATCTCCTGATCGGTCCGCCCGATCAGCTCATCCGTCGATTTGATCCCATAATGCCTGAGGAAAGCCTGACTGGCCCCCAGGAAACGGCCGGACCTGTCCTTCCAGAACAGCTTCAAATCCGCCTGTGCCAGCAGAGTGGACCAGAGCAGCTTGATTTCACTGTCTCCCTCGTCCGGCTCACAGGACTGCAGCCCATAGCTCGCCATGATCTCGTCGAACAGAGCGACGCGATCCGGCTGCTGGTCCAGTATATTGCGGCTGATGCACAGCATAACCGGATAGTCCGTTGATTTCTGGAACAGAATGAACTGGAAATTCATCCAGCGATAACTGCCATCGGGATGAAGCACCCGGAACGGCGCCGCCAGCGTGGCTTTGCCGGCACGCGAACAGAGCCTTTCCGGAGCGGAAAATTGCAGATAACGCTCGCGATCATCGGGATGGATATAATTGGCTGTGAACCAGTGCCGCAGCGCCTCTACTCCCTGCCGGCATACTCCTGAGTTTCCGTTGAACAGGACCGACGAAATAACCTCGCAGATATCTTTTTGGAAATTGATATAATATATCCCCTCATAGAGACGCAATATGCTGCGCAGGGCCTGGTCAAAGCGCTGCATATCATTGTTCTGCGTCTCCCTTTCGTGAGTGATATTATACAGCTCCGCCCGATAGATATGCTGCGTACCGATCCCGGCGATATGCCTCAGGAACAGCCTGACATACTGCCCCCGATCCACATATATCGTACTCTCTGTATGTTCACTATCTATCGTCCGCCGCGCCAGCTTCTCAAACTTGTCCCGCAGATAGCCGCGCGAATTAATATTCATATTGAATTCTTCGATACTGTCGATATGAACCGTCCGCAGCATACGGACATAGCTGTCATTCATCTGCAGGATGCGGTTCTCGGCTCCGCTCTGGTAGACGATGGCGACAGGTGCATCCACCGAAATATCGATTCTCCCCGCCTGCGCCATCAGATAGGCCTCTTCGCTCGTCTCCGGCAACAGGTCATGCTCCCGGCAATACTGAGGCAGTTCCTCACAGGACATGGGCTTGCCGTAATAATAGCCCTGAATCATTTCACAACCCACTGCCTGCAGGAATTTTACCTGCTCGGCTGTCTCTATCCCCTCCGCCAGCGCATGCGTCTCGAGGTCTTTGACCATGGGGATGATAGCGGCCAGCATCTTGCGGCTAGCCGCGTTGAAGGGACGCAGGAAGTTCATATCGAGCTTTATCACATCGAAATGATAGTCCTTCAGAACGTTTAGCGATGAGTAGCCACTGCCAAAATCATCCAGCCAGACCTGATAACCGCAGTCCCTGAACCGGTTGATCCCGCCACGGATCAGCTCCGCGTCCTGCACCAGAGCATTCTCAGTAATCTCAATGCGCAGCATATCTCGGGGCAGATCATATTTCTGCCGAATATCCTCGACTACGCGCAGCGGATCAGTCAGCGAGAAGTCCAACCGTGACAGATTCACCGAAACAGGAATGCAGCTGCGGCCATCATCAATCACCCGGCGCAACTGGCGGCAGACCTGATCGATAACGTAAGCGTCGAGCTGGTGTATCAGGCGCGCCTCCTCCAGTACAGGGATGAAATCCCCCGGCGACAAGTAGCCATGCGCCGGCGAGTCCCAGCGCGCCAGTGCCTCAGCCCCGCACAGCCTGCCGCTGAGCGCACGAATGACCGGCTGAAAGTAGACCTTGATATATTTTTTCTGCAGTGCCTCCGTAAAATGCTCGCGGATATAGTGGCGAATGGTATACAGATTGCCCATCTGCTCACGATAGACCGCCCAGCAGTGATTCGCGTCATTCTTGACGGTATCACAGGCCAGCTTGGCCTCATCGAAGCCATTGGAGAAAGTTACCTTTTCTACCTTGTCATAGAGACGGATGCCAGCCTTTAGCTCGATGCCCGGGTTACAGATATAGCGGGCGAATTCCTGACTGGCCTCCGTAATACGCTCCCGCACATCGCGGCTGTCGGCCAGCAGGGCGAAATTATCGGCTGACAGGCGTCCTATCAGACGTCCCGGGAAATTCTTCTCCAAGATCGCCGCCACCATACGCAGGCACTCATCACCCTTTTCGATTCCGTATACCGTATTTAGCAGGCGGAAATTCGTGATATTGAAATAGACCGGCGACTCGCTGATAAAAACCCCGTGCTCGATATTATTTTTCGCATGCTCGATAGCCGAGCGGAGGAAAGCATGCATGCCCGGCAGCCCGGTCATGCTGTCAATCTCATAAGACTGACGGTAGGTATCGGGCCCCGACAGCGTCATATAGTAGAGCGATCCCAGATCAGGGTCCTCGCCCGCATGCAGCGTTATCTCCATGCGCCGCAGATGACCGAGAGCGGTGCGGTACTCATAGCTATAGATACGCAATGATACATCGCTCTTCGCCGAGCGGCTGGCCAGCTCCTGCAACGGCAGATAATCCTCCGGCAGCACAAACTGGGAAAAGGTCGTACCCAGCTTGGTGCGCAGCTCCGTACAGCTCGTACACTGATACAGGGCCAGAGCCTCGCAATTGGCAAATACCAGTTCCTCCGTGCCGTCCGCACGAAAAAGAAAAATACCCGGCAGGTTGTCATAAGCAGCATGCAAGCGATTCACAATCTGATCGGTTATCGACGCACCTTTCACCTGGCACATGGAAACTCCTTCTGTTTTCAATACACATATGTATCCCTAGTCTTATAGCAGATTATACTCTAGCCAGAAACGTACTGCAAGACCTTACTGGATTGTTCTTGCTAAGGCTGTCATAATATGCATATGGTATCTTATTCCATTCCGATTGATAAATCCCCTGTATAGAAGGTCTAGATAATGCTATCAAAAAACAAACACTCCATCGATATGCTGAACGGCCCTATATTCCGCAAGCTGCTGTTGCTGGCCGTCCCCATCACGCTGGCCAGTGTCCTCCAGCAGCTGTTCAATACTGCTGATATCGCCGTGGCCGGACGCTACCTGTCGACGCAGGCCATGGCTGCAGCCGGCTGCAATGTGCCTGTCATCGGTCTCTTCATCAACCTGCTGAGCGGTCTGGCCCTAGGTGCGAATGTATTCATCGCCAAGGGGATCGCGCTCCGTCAGCGCGGCCGGGTCCATGCCGGCGTCCAGACGACGATGACGATTGCCCTGCTGCTGAGCCTGCTCGTCATGATCATCGGTCTCGTGGCCGCCCGCTCTATCCTCGAGCTCATAGCTACACCGGCTGACGTCATGGATGAAGCCATCATCTACCTGCGTTTCTACCTGCTCGGACTGCCCTTCCTCACGCTTTATAATTTCGGCAGTGCCGTGCTCCGGGCGGATGGTGATTCCCTGCGGCCGCTCTATGCTCTGGTTGCCGCGAACCTCGTGAATATCGTCCTCGACCTCGTCTTCACCATCGGTCTGGGCTGGGATATCGGCGGCATCGCGCTCGCCACCACGCTCGCCAATGGCGTCAATGCGGCCATCGTCCTCTACGATCTGATTCATGAAGCCGGCTATCTCCACTTCAACTGGAGCGTTCCCTGTTTCAACCGGGAGTGCATAGCGGAAATCGTGTGCATCGGCGGTCCCGCCAGTCTGCAGGGCGTTGTTTTCTGCTTTTCCAACATCGTCCTCCAGGGCGCGATCAACAGCTTCGGTTCCGATGCAGCTGCCGGCGTAGCGGCTGCACTCACCTTCGAATTCGTTGCCTACTTCGTCGTCAACGGTTTCACCCAGGCGGCCGTCACCTTCACGAGCCAGAACTATGCCGCTCATCTTTTCCCTCGCTGCCGGCGGATTTTCCGCCACTCCCTGCTGGCCTCGATGCTTCTGACCGCCCTGGTCTCGCTCTCATTCATCAGCCAGCGTGACCTGTTGCTCGGCTTCTTTCATCCGACCGAGGCAGCCATGGGCTACGCGCTCATCCGCCTGTTCGCGGCTACCCTGCCGGAATGCCTGACCGCGACCTACGAAATCCCGGGCGCCTGCCTGCGCGGTATGGGAATCTCCCTGCTGCCGGCACTCGAGACCTTCTTCGGCTCCTGCCTGCTGCGCGTCGCATACGTCTTTCTGATTTTCCCCTCACTGCCTGATTTCGTCTATCTCTCCGCCCTGTACCCCGTCACCTGGGTCGTCACCGGCACCCTCGTCATGAGCACCTATTTCCTCACCCGCCGTCATCTGGAAAAAAAGCCTAATCAACTTTGACTCTATACGCCCATAGAAAATAAACCTTGCTCCGCATTTTCGAATACGTTGCAAGGTTTATTTTATTGTCTCGGCACTGCCGCTAGATCGCGACGAACTGTCAGGCGATATCATATATCTTTCTCACAGCATAGCTGCTTTCTTAAATTCATCCACAGAAAGACCGGCCTTTCTTGCTGCATCAGACAGAGAGAGCAGTCCTTCCTTGACCAGATCAGTCAGCATGGAGAAACCGCCTTCCTTTTCGCCTTCTTTCTTTCCGTCTTTCTTTCCTTCTTCATAGCTTTCTTCTTTGGAAACTCGCATAGCTTCATTCCAGTCCCATTTTGCCGATACCATATCCAATACCTCGCTTTCGTTCTCGCCGAAATAATCAGCCATAAAATCATTGTCGATACAGTAGGCTATCGCCTCGCGGATTGCTGTTTCCAGAGTGGACCCGCTATCCGCTTTCTCTCTGACCTTTGCGACAAAGGCGCTGTAGCTTCTCAGCTCATAGCATTTCTGCAATACTTTCCGTCCCGGAGCGTAGTTCACGTTGTAGCAGGGCACGTGCAGGCACAGCTTGCTATCACCGTGGCTCTGCTCTGGGAATGCGTTCTCGAGACGCAACACCTGGTAATCCTTTTGCGGCTCCCGTCCGTTGTACAGCACATAGAACTCTGGTGCTGGCAACCTGACTATAGCCTTGCGGTATTGTATATCCTTCGGTACATAGTTACGATACAGTCTGGCCAGATACCATAGGAACCGCAACGGCATGTTCATATTCCAAGTGCTCTGCTGCTCGAGCAATATTACGAGCCGATCCTCTACGCGGAAGCTGATGTCGTTCTTCACATCACTGAAGAATGTCCCGCGCAGTGTGTTCATCTTGATATCCCGCGCTGCTACACTGCGGCCGCTCAATGCCCGGTACAGGCTCCTGAGCCTGGTCTTGTTATTGAATATATCCCGGAACAAGGAATCTTTATACGTTCGCTTCGCCTGCATCAGCCCACCTCCGTTTTCTCTAATATATTATACCACATACATATCGTGGTCTTCTATAGCGAAAAGCCGCCTAGACTCTAAAGATATGCAGTTCCCAGCCACTAAAAAATCCGCCCACCAAACTGGTGAGCGGATTCGTTTTGTCTTTGTTACCCGACTGCCTCAGCCTTGCTCATTGTCGTGGCTGTGGCTCTGGTAGCGGCGACGGGGGCGTTTGCGCGGGACTATGACGACATAGCGGCGCGGCTCATCGCCAGCCGAATAGGTCGATACGCGATGGCTCTTCTGCAGGGCCATGTGTATGATCTTGCGCTCGTGGCGGTTCATAGGCTCGAGATGGATCTCCTGCCCCATGCGGCAGGCCTTCTCGGCCAGGTGACCGGCGAGGCGCGTCAGCGTCTCCTCCCGGCGGGCCCGGTAGCCCTCGATATCGAGCAGGATATGGACCCGCTCGTCCTCGAGACCGCGATTGGCGGCCAGATTGGCCAGATACTGCAACGCATCGAGCGTCTGCCCATGCTTGCCGATCAGTATGCCGAGATTGTCGCCGATGAGCGAGAGGTACGCGCCCTCCTCATTATCGCTGCGCTCGATGCTGACCTCTATATGCATAGCGGCGAAGACATCATGCAGGAAAGCGACGCCGCGATCGACGGCCTTGGCTGCTACTTCAGGGGCGAGCGGTACGCGGGGCTCGCGCTCCTCCTCATTACGACGAGAGCGGGGAGCCGTCGCTGCCGGCCGGGCAGCCGGTTTTTCCGGCTCAGAGACGGCAGCCGGCTCCGGAGTCTCAGCCGGCCTCTCCGTCACAGTCGGCTCGGAGGCCGCCGACGTCTCTGTCTGAGACGCATGCTCCTCAGCATCTGCGGTCTGCTCCACTTTGGCGACATCCTGACGGCGGCAGGCTTTTATCTTGGCTTCGTGCTTGCCGAACAGCCCGAAAAAGCCGCTGCTCGGTTTCTGGATCAACGTGTATTCGATTTCATTCTGCGGGCACCCCAGCTGACGAGCGGCTTCTTTCAGCGCCTCAGCTACGGTCTTGCCACTGGCCTCAATGCTCTCTGCCATCAAGCACCAGCCCCCTCTTTCTTTTTCTTTGTCTTATCCTGACCGCGGTACATCCACCACTGCTGCACGATCTGCACGACGTTCATCGTCACCCAGTAGAGCACGAGGCCCGACGGGAACTGCAGGCTGATGTAGCCGATGAATATCGGCATGATGACCATCATGGCCTTCATCTGGGCATTGGCCTCAGCCGTCGTCTGTTTCTGCTGCCAGAATGTCGTCAGAGCCGACAATATAGGTAGGACATAGATAGGATCGGCCTCTGACATGCTAGGCAGCCACAGGAACTGAGCCGCCTCCGGCGACGGATAGGTGAAATTGTACAGCGCATAATACATCGCCATCAGGATCGGCATCTGTATGAGCAGCGGCAGGCAGCCAGCGAGCGGATTGACACCGGCCTCTTTATAGAGGGCGCCTATCTTCTGCTGCAGCAGCTGCGGGTTGTCCTTGTATTTCTCCTGCAGCTTTTTCTGCTTCGGAGCCAGCTCCTGCATCGCCTTCATCGATTTGACCTGCTTCTTCGTCAGCGGATAAAGGGCCAGCTTGATGAGTATGGTCAGCAGGATGATAGCCAGGCCGTAGCTGCCTATACCGAAAATATCCGTAAAATCATATAGCAGTCCCAGCACAGCCTGCAGGATAGCCTCTATCGGCTGGAACAGTTCGGAAAAGAATCCCAATACATCACGTCCTAAACAAAAATACTATTCACGGCACCGGATCATAGCCACCCTCATGAAAGGGATGGCAGCGCAATATGCGCTTGAGCGCCAGCCAGCCACCGCGGCGGGCACCATAGCGTTCGATAGCTATCAGCGCATACTCGGAACATGTCGGTACATAGCGGCATGACGGTGGCAGCATCGGCGAGATGAAGCCACGATAGAATCGGATCAGCAACAGGAATACCTGTTTCATGACTTTGCCTCCGGCCCGGACGCCTTCGCCGTCATGGCTTTCTGCACGCGACGCAGCAGGCGGACATAATCGCGCTCCACGGCCTGGCATTTCGCCTCGACCATCGGCCGACGGCCGACGAGCAGCACCGCCCAATCCTCCGGCAACTCCGCCTGATGCAGGCGCCAGCACTCGCGCAGCAGGCGCTTCACGCGCACGCGCACGACTGCGCCGCCGAGCTTTTTGCCTGCGGCGAATCCGGCCCGCCCGGCCAGATGCTTATCGCGCAGCACATACATGACGAGATGATGGCAGGCAAAGGAGCGTCCGGAACGATATACTCGTTGGAAATCGTTGCGCCGCTTGATCATCCTCGCTCTAGGCAAATCAAACATCGCACCCAACTCCCACGTTTCGAAAAAAATTACATCTCATAGCAAACTCAACGCACAAACGTCCACTTCGTGGACATTGTGCGCCCGCCCTTGCAGTAAATCCAACCAATCACGCTGCGCCTGCGGCTTG
>CACXCN010000045.1 GCA_902766095.1 uncultured Selenomonas sp.
CCTGCTCGCCGTCGTCGACAAGGGCGTGCTGCGCGAGGATGCCTACAAGTGGGTGCAGCGCAACGCGATGAAGCGCTGGATGGAGGGGCAGGACTTCCGCACGAGCGTCGAGAACGACCCGGACATCACGAAGTACCTCACGAAGGAAGAAATCGACGATTGCTTCGATTACAAGTATTTCCTGCGCAACGTCGATATGATTTTCGAGCGCTTCGGTCTTTGATCGCCGGCACGGCTTGAAAAATACCATATCATCTGGCACAAGATCATTGGCAGCATGAAGGAGCGAGTGTAATGTCAACAGTAGTAGTAACTGGCACCCAGTGGGGCGACGAGGGCAAGGGCAAGATCGTCGATTATCTGGCCCAGCAGGCCGATACAGTAGTCCGCTATCAGGGCGGCAGCAATGCCGGTCATACCGTGGTCGTCGATGGCGAGGCTTATAAGCTCCGTCTGATGCCTTCGGGCATCCTCTATAAGGGCGCTCACTGCGTCGTCGGCAATGGCGTCGTGTTCGATCCGAAGATATTCCTGGAGGAGATGGATGGCCTCGCAGCGCGTGGCATCGATCTGTCGGGCATCCGCATATCGAACCGGGCGCATGTCGTACTGCCGTATCATTCCATCATGGACGGCATCGGCGATGAAAAGCGCGGCAAGAACAAGATCGGTACGACGAAGCGCGGCATCGGCCCCTGCTATATGGATAAGGCCAACCGCATCGGTATCCGCGTCTGCGATTTCATAGACCCGGATGAGTTCGCCCGCCGCCTCAAAGAAGTGCTGGCGATAAAGAATAAGGAGCTCAAGCTGCTCTATGATCATGAGCCGCTGGACTATGATGCTGTCCTCAAAGAGTATCTCGGCTATGCGGACCGTCTGCGCCCGTATGTCTGCGATACGATCGCACTGCTGCATGATGAGATCAAGCAGGGCCGCAAGATCCTGTTCGAGGGAGCTCAGGCAACGATGCTCGATATCGACTACGGCACGTACCCGTATGTCACGGCCTCTCATCCGATTTCCGGCGGTGTGCCGGTTGGTGCCGGCGTGGCACCGCGTGATATCGACAAGGTCGTCGGCATCGTCAAGGCTTACTGCACGCGTGTCGGCGAGGGCCCGTTCCCGACGGAGCAGCTCAATGCCATCGGTGACCGCATCCGCGAGGAGGGCCATGAGTATGGTGTCGTGACCGGTCGTCCGCGCCGCACAGGCTGGCTCGATGCCTGCGTCGTGCGCTATGCGGGCATGCTCTCGGGCATCGACTACATGGCAGTCACCCGCCTCGATATCCTCGATAATTTCGACGAGATCAAGATGTGCGTCGACTACAAGTACAAGGGCGAGATCCTGCACGAGATACCGGCCAGCCTCAAGGTACTGGCCGAGGTCGAGCCGGTCTATGAGACGTTCCCGGGCTGGAAATGCGATATCACGAAGGTCCGCAAATATGAGGATCTGCCGGAGAATGCGAAGAAGTACCTCGAGCGCATGGCCGAGGTCACGGGCATAAAGCTCGGCATCGTCTCCGTCGGCCCGAACCGCGACGAGACCATCGTCATCGCCAAGGATATATTCTGATCAAGCTGAGGAAAGCCTTCTCCTCAGGGGAAGGCTCCGAGTATAAAAGCCTTCCCCGAAGGGAAGGCTTTTATCATACAGCTGCATAGGGGAGCAGCTGATAGATTATTATATACGGAGAGAAAAGAAAATATGATAAAGCTCATAACACTAGATATCGATGGCACGCTCGATAATGATGAGCGCACCATCAGCCCGCGCACGCAGGCGGCTCTGCGGGCGGTCGAGGAGAAAGGCGTGCGCCTGATGCTCTGCTCGGGGCGGCAGGCGCCGGGCTTGAGGCACGAGGCAGAGCTGCTGAAGCTCGCCAGCTATCACGGCCTGCTGGCCTCCTATAATGGCGGCCGTATACAGGAGGCGACTACGGGCGAGATACTGTTCGACAGCAGCATCGAGAACGGTCTCGCGCGCCGTTTCCTGCGCCACCTCGAGCAGTGGCCCGAGCTGTCGCCGATCGTCGACGATGGCGAGTCCATCTACACGACGGATGAGAATCGTCACAAGGTCCACGACGAGAGCCGCAACAACAATCTCAAGATAAAGATCGTGCCGGATATCGCAGCAGCTGTGACCTGGCGGCCGGTAAAGATACTCACGGCCGCGCCGGAGGGCATACTCGTGCCGCATCTGGCTGATATACGCGAGGGATTCGAGGACGAATTGTCCTTCGTGCAGTCAGCCCCTTGGTTCTATGAGGCGACCGTGAAGGGCGTGGCAAAGGAGAGTGCGATCCGCCAGGTCATGGAGAAGTTCGACATAAAGGCTGAGGAGATCATGGCGTTCGGCGATGCGCAGAATGACATGGGGATGCTCGAGCTGGCCGGCTATGCCGTGGCCATGGGCAACGCCATACCGGAGCTGAAGCAGATGGCCGATGAAGTGACGCTGTCGCATAACAGTGATGGCATCGCAGCGACGCTCGAGCGCTATTTCCAGCTGGATGAAAAACAACTCAAATCTTGAAAAGAGGTCATTTGGATGAGTCTCGAAGATATAGTGAAGCCGCAGAGCATCCTGATCAAGGATACGACCCCGGAGCAGCGGGAGAAGATCGTACGTCGCGCGCTGGCCTGCTCGGAAGGCTGTGAGAACTGCACGGGCTGCGCGCTGGGCGTAGGTGACGCTTTCGAGATGTACAGGCCGTATATCGATGGGCGCATGGAGATCAGCGAGATCAACCGGCGCTTCAATGCGCGCTACAATGTGCATTGAGGCATACGGATATCATTCATAGTAGCAGAGAGGCTGTCGCTCACAAAGGCGGCAGCCTCTCTGCTATTCTTTGCTTTCCCGATAGATCAGAGTCAGGTATGGTCTTTCTCTACACGTTCGCGGTGTCGGGCGGCCGTCGCGCGGATGACCTCGGCAAAGCCGGTCAGGGCGGCGAAGGGGGCGAACTGGGCCGCGCGTTTTTCGCGAGGCATATGCGGCTTGCCGGGGACGCCATCGTAAGGATGGTCGATGATGTCATCGTAGCGATGTGGATCCTGCTTCATGCCTTGTGACCTCCGATTTGGCCGTTGCGGGCGATGGCCGTGGCTCCCTCCTGGAGACTGGTAGCACGCAGGATGGCGTTCGGCCCGTATTTCTTCTTTATATCCAGCAGGGTGTGCTGCATGGTTATCTCGCGGCGCTCACGCTGGCGGGCAGCCTCCTGCTGGGCTAGCTGTCCCGGGGTGGCGAACAGGTCGAGCTCCTCGACCTCCGGCTCCAGCGTGTCGGCATCCGTCTGGCGCAGATGGGACGCAGTGACATTGACGCGTCGTATATCGAGCCCTGCATCGGCCTGGGTATCATATATGCGGAGGGCGGCGTCGGTGATCAGGCTCGTGCTCGTCGTGAAATGCCCGAGATTCACAGAGCCATGTACGGGGCTCGGGACGCGGCGGCCATAGTGGTCCGTTTTCAGCGCACGATTGCCAGTCCGGCTGGAGCTGCCGGCATCGAAACCGATATCGAGGATGATCTGGTCGGTGACGAGGTTATGGGCGACGAGGCTCAGGGCCAGCTCCTCGCACATCTCGCGGACGATGAGGCGTCCCTCGTCATGACGATAGGCGCGTTGCAGGACTTGGCCGGAGCTCAGGCTGTGGCTGGCAGGCTTATAGGCGCGGATATCGGCCATCGTGCAGGGCTCGATACCCCAGGCATGGTCGATGAGGAGCTCGGCGTTCACGCCGAACAGGCGGTAGAGCAGCGCCAGACCATCCGGATTCAGCGAGGCGCGGGCGATATCGCCCATCGTGTGCAGGCTATAGCGGGTCAGACGGCGTATGTAGCCGTGGCCGATGCGCCAGAAGTCGCTGAGCGGCTCATGGGTCCAGAGTTTCTGCCGGTAGGAGCGCACATCGAGCTCGGCGATGCGGACGCCATCCGCGTCCGGCTGCTGATGCTTGGCATATATGTCCATGGCAATCTTGGCCAGATAGAGATTCGTGCCGATGCCGACCGTAGCGGTGATGCCCGTGCGGCTCAGGACCTCGCGGACGAGTCGCAGAGCCAGCTCGTGCGCGCTCAGTTTGTAGAGTGGCAGATATTTCGTCGCATCGATGAATACCTCGTCTATGGAGTAGACGACGATATCCTCGGGAGCGATGTAGTCGAGGTAGGTATCGTAGATGCGGGCGCTGACCTCTACATAGCGGCTCATGTGCGGCGAGGCCGTGATGTAGCCGACGGCCAGCGAAGGATCCGCTGCCAGCTCACGGTCATCACAGGATTCGCCCTCTAGTTTATGATGGAGAGCCGCACTGCGACGGGCCGCATTTATGAGCTTCACTTTCTGTATGACTTCGAACAGCCGCGGGCGGCCCGGTATACCGCGAGCTTTCAGCGAAGGGGAGACCGCGAGACATATCGTCTTATCCGTGCGGCTGCCGTCAGCGACGACGAGATTCGTCGTGAGCGGATCCAGCCCGCGGGCCACGCATTCGACGGAGGCGTAGAATGATTTGAGATCGATGGCTATGTACACCGACTGCTCCATGCGGCTCCCCCCTTTTAGACATTGCTGTTAAATAAAGTCTAGCATATATTCCGATCGCCGACAACATAGCTGCCTGTCCAGGTATGTGGTATAATATTTAAAGAAAATGGAGGTGGGATGATGCAGGCAAAACGGACGTATAAGGACTCCTTGTTCCGGAACATATTCAATGACAAGACCAGGCTCAAGCGGCTTTATCGGGCGCTGAGCGGACGCGAGGTGAAGGTGCGGGATATCAAGCTGAACACCCTGCGCGGTACATTCTTCAGTGATGTAAAGAACGACATCAGCTTCCGCGTAGAGGACCGGCTCATCATCCTGCTCGAGCAACAGAGCACGTGGAATATGAACATGCCGCTGCGCTTCCTGTGGTATCTGGCCCGGCTCTACCGCAACTACGTGCCGAAAAACATGCAGTATCACAGC
>CACXCN010000046.1 GCA_902766095.1 uncultured Selenomonas sp.
CCACCCCCACCACCGCTAGCGCGGTCCTCCGTCCGGGGTTGCCACCGGCAACCCGCGCTTACGCGCCCCCCAAAGGGGGATGCTTCATGATACCACTTTTTGGGCGGAAGGCACAAAAATGGCAGTGTCCGATGCTCTTGCATCTTCACTGCCATTTTTGTTATCTCAATATTCCGTTCAGAGGACAGCTGTAGCCTCGATCTCGCAGAGAGCTCCGGCGGGGATGTCTTTGACTGCTACGCAGCTGCGCGCCGGTTTGCTGATGAAGTGCTTCGCATAGACATCATTGAATGCCTTGAAGTCCGCGATATCAGCCACGAAGCAGGTCGTCTTGACCACATGGCTCATATCCGTGCCGGCGGCCGCGAGGACAGCCTCGACATTCTTGCAGCACTGCTCTGCCTGTCCCTCGATATCCGTCGCGACGATTTTGCCCACCGACGGGTCGATGGCGATCTGCCCCGAGAGATACAGCGTGCCGCCCGCCTCGATGGCCTGGCTGTACGGCCCTACTGCCGCTGGTGCTTTATCCGTATGAATGATTTTCATGACGATTCCTCCTCCAAAACTGTCCTACCATATATAGCCTAGTATACTATGATAGCCAGCTCATCGCAACGACCTCTGCACAAATCAAGCCCTCAAGCTCGCCAAATTTCCTTGCCGGCTCTGCCACTGCGGCAGGCGGGGCCATCGCGCCTTTATGCGCTCACTTCATGCGCGGCACCTCGAGGTGGCCGGTCTTGACCTCCTTGCGATGGCAATGCGGACACTCGTTCTCGATGATACCGGTGTAGCCGCAGACAGGGTCGCGGTCGACCGGATGATTGATTGAGAAATAGCCCATGTTCGCATCATGCATAGCGCGCACGACGGCCTCGAAAGCCTTGAGGTTCTTCGTCGGATCGCCATCCATCTCGATGTAGGCGATATGGCCCGCATTCTCGAGTGCATGATACGGCGCCTCGATGCGTATCTTGTCGATAGCCTTGATCGGATAGTAGACCGGCACATGGCTGCTGTTCGTCATGTAGTCGCGGTCCGTCACGCCCGGCACGATGCCGTATGCCTTGCGGTTCGCCCGCTGGAACTGGCCGGCCGTGCTCTCCGCCGGAGTGCCGAAGCAGCTCCAGTTGCGATGCTCCTCCTCCGTGTATTTATCCGTCATATCGCGCAGGTGCCCGACGATCTCCAGGCCGAGCTGCTGTGCCTCCTCCGACTCGCCATGATGATGGCCAGTCAGCGCCACGAGGCACTCAGCGAGGCCGCAGAAGCCGATCGAGTACGAGGCATGTTTCAGCACATCCTTGATCGTGTCCGTAGGCTTCAGCTTCTCGCTGCCCATCCAGACGCCCTGTCCCATGAGGAACGGATAGTTGTAGACATGCTTCTGCTCGATGACCGCCAGACGCGAGAGCATGTAGTCGTGGCTGATGCGGATGTACTTGTCAAAGAGCTCCCAGAATTTATTCAGGTCTCCCTTCGCCTCGAGCGCGAGTTTCGGCAGATTGATCGTGACGAAAGAGAAATTGCCGCGGCTGCCGGACTCCTCCGGGCCGTTCACATTGCTCATGACGCGCGTGCGGCAGCCCATCGTCGCCACGCAGCTGTTGTAGTTGCCCGGTTTGTAGTACTGCAGGTTGTACGGCGCATCGATATTCACGAAATTCGGGAACAGGCGCTTCGCGCTGACCTTGCAGGCCAGCTGGAACAGGTCGTAGTTCGGATCCTCCGGATTATAGTTCACGCCGGCCTTCAGCTGGAACACCGATATCGGGAATATGGCCGTCTCGCCATTGCCGAGGCCGGCCCAGATGGCATGCAGCGTCTCACGCGTGGCCAGCCGCCCCTCCGGCGACGTATCCATGCCGTAGTTGATCGAGCTGAACGGCACCTGCGCGCCCGCGCGGCTGTGCAGCGTGTTGAAATTATGGATCAGTGCCTCCATGGCCTGATGCGTCTCCTCGACGACATCGGCACACGCGAGATCATAGATGCAGCGCGCCTCCTCGAGGGCCTCATCCTGCGTATGGTCACCGCTCGTCACGAGGTCGAGCGCATTCAGTACCTCCTGCACGCCCTTGTCGCGATCCGCTCCCGGCTGCTCCGTATAGCGGCAGTTAGCGAAATCGATATTCTCATCGAGCTCCTGGCGCAGATTCTTGTACCGCTCCGGAGCTACATGTCCGGCGCGATAAGCGAGGCATTTATACGTCTCATCGAGCACCGCCTTGCGGAACGACTTGGCGACGCCCTCCGCCATCGCATAGTCGAAAGCATTGATGCTCTGCCCGCCGAACATATCGTTCTGGTTCGACTGGATCGCGATGCACGCGAGCGACGCATAGGCCCGGATGCTGTTCGGCTCGCGCAGGAACCCATGCCCCGTCGAGAATCCACCATGGAACAGCTTGAGCAGATCGATCTGACAGCAATTGTATGTGATTAGACTGAAGTCTTTATCGTGGATATGGATGAAATTCTGCTGGTCGGCCTCGCGGTACTCCTCGTCGAGCACGTAGTTGTCCACGAAATGCTTCGCGCCCTCGGCGCCGAGCTTCAGCATGATGCCCATCGAGGCGTCGGTGTTGATGTTCGCATTGTCGCGCTTCATATCCGAGTCGACGGCATCGGCGAAGAATATGTCGCGGTAGGCTTCCATGAGATGATGCTGGGCCTCACGACGCTCTGTATGCTTCTGGCGGTACGTGATGTAGCGCTTCGCTACGTCATAGCAGTCGGCCTTCATGAGCTCTTTCTCGACGATATCCTGGATCTCCTCGACCGAGATACCATCCCGCTCCGCTATGGCCGCCTCGACCGCCTGCGTGACCTCGTCGACCTGCGCCTCGCTCATGTGCCCGTCACCATCGACCTCGACATTCGCCTTGGCGATGGCATTGTGTATCTTCGAGCGGTCATAGACGACCCGGCTGCCTGAGCGCTTCGTGACGGTTTTCAGCTTCATATTCTCCATAAAGTTCCTCTCCCATGTCGGATTCTACGATATCTGCATATAGTGGGCCGCAGCCCTTATATCACTATATATTGTGGTCATAGCGTGATGCGACCGGAATATATTGTACCATCCGGCCAAGTTTTTTTCAATATTGACTTTTCCGCCGGGGGCTGTTCTCTCCCGCCCCGCGGGGACCAGCCGGACAAAAAAAAGCTGTACATAGCTGGCCTTGCCAGCCCATGTACAGCCGGAAAAATTATTGTGTCAAAAAGAGAGAGTTGGATTATCTATTGAGTAAATTGGGAGATTGCAAATTGGAAGAACAAAACTGAAAATCAAGATGGGGAAGTATCATCTGATCTCGATCTGGGTAGCATGTGACTCCTCCACGAGCTTCGGCAGCGTCACCTGCAGTACGCCATCGTGGAACTCGGCCGTGATCTTCGACGCATCGATATTGTCGATGTAGAACGACCGGCTGACTGCGCCCGAGCGGCGCTCACGGCGTATGTAGTTGCCGTCGGAGTCTTTCTGGTCGGCGGCCCCTTGCTGCTGTGCCGATATCGTCAGATAGCTGTTGTCGTAGGAGAGGTGGATATCTTCCTTCTTGAGGCCAGGGAGATCAGCCTCGAGCTCATACGCCTGTCCGTTATCCTTCACATCGACCTTGAAGCTCGACGAACCCGACCAGCCTGCGAACGGCGACCAGTCATCCTGGAAGAACGGTTCATTGAAGATATCGAAAACGCTGCGCGGCCCCTCATTATTCTTTGCGAGCCCATTGCGTGAACCAAAAGGAACTAAACCAAACATATGTAAAACTCCCTTCTTAATAAACATCAGTTATGTAAAGCCCGCAGGCCTTGATCTGATTGACCCTCGCCAGGTGCCGCCTCCCGGCCGCTGTCCCTGTCGATGGTTTTATTATAGGGCGTATTAATCAAAAAGTCAATAGGTCAAATAATTTAATTTATCCACTTAGCCCCCAGTGGGGGCAGCTTGTATATGAAGCATCCCCCCTTGGGGGAGGAGGACCGCGCTAGCGGTGGTGGGGGTGGCGAGCCGGTAATCTTACTCGAGTACTATTGCATAAACGGCCCACCAACAAATAGCCCACGCAGCCGATCCATCAATGTGTTGCCGAGCGCTACCTAGCGTCTCGCCACCCCTATCGCCTCGCTGCGCTCGGCACTTCCCCCAGTGGGGGCAGCTTGTATGATGCCACCTTCCTCAGAGAGGAAGGCTCATAGGTGCGTCAGCTTCATCTTCAGCACGCGGCGCACCGACTCGTCGAGCCGCTCCTCGCTAATCTTTCCCGATTTCACGGCCTCGAGAATCCCCATATAGACATCCTGCTGATGCTGATACTCATGGCACATCATGACCATATCCGCGCCGGCCAGTATGGCGTCGACGCCCATCTGGCGGTAGGGCTTGTGCTTCGCGAGCGCGCCCATCTCCATATCATCGGTGATGATGACGCCCTCATAGCCCAGCTCCTGCCGCAACAGGTCCGTCATGACAGCGTGCGACTGGCTGGCCGGATGATCTTTGTCCAGCGCCGGATAGATATAGTGCGACACGAGGATGAAATAGTTCTCGGCCGACTGCTGCTCGATAGCCTGCTGGAACGGCACGAGGTCGCTCTGCTCGAGCTCGCTGCGGCTGGCCTTGATCGACGACAGCTCATCATGCGAATCCACCTGACCGCGCCCGATGCCGGGGAAATGCTTCAGCGCATAGATCATGCCGCGCTGCGTATAGCCATCGGCCGCCGCTGCGACGAAGTCCGCCACGACCTGCGGATCGTCGCTGTAGGAGCGCCCTTTGCCCGAGCCGATATCCGCCACTGGCGCGAAATTCACATTGATGCCGAGCCGCTTCAGCTGCGCAGAGGTACGGGTAGCCCAGCGCCGGGCCGACTCCGGCTTGCCCACGAGACCGACCTCGTGCTGCGACGGCGGCGGCGCTATGACGCTGCGGGCGCGCACGACCTGCCCGCCCTCCTCATCGATGCCGATGAACAGCGGTGCCGGCTCCCGGCCCTCGCCCTGCGCCGTATCCTGTAACGACTGCACGAAGGCCTGCACCTGCTCCGTCGACTTGATATTGCGGTCGAAAAGTATGACGCCACCGAAATGGAACTGGCGCAGCTGCGTCCTTATATCCTCATCCATCTCCGTGCCGTGCACACCGATCATCACGAGCTGGCCGACTTTCTCCGTCGTGCTCATGCCCTCCATCATCTCATCGACCCGCTGGTCGAGCGTCAGCTCGCTGTCATCGCTCTCCGCCGGACCATTCGTCGTGGCATTCATGATCCAGCCCGAGCCGTATATCACGCCTGCCGCCAGGACCAGCACGAGCAAAGCCAGCCCCAGCACGGCAAATCTGCTTTTATTCACCGCCATACTCCCCCTGTTACAAATCATTTCTTTCATTATAGCGCGGACGAGCCATTTTTGCTATCAGCAAAAAATTGAATGACGCCTTAGAAATTTAAACAAAATAATGGATTTTTTGTAGTGAAAAATGTATAATGGTAGAGTACATTATTTAACCATGTTTTATGTGTGGATTGTAACTCTGTAAAGGTGGGACCTGACATGAAATTTTCAACAAAGCTGAAAGCATTGGCTCTCGGTACGGCGGCACTCGCCATGACCGCTCTCGCTGGCTGCGGTGGACAGCAGTCCGCGAGCTCCGGCTCGGGCTCGGGTGCGAAGACCTATCACATCGGCATCGTCCAGCTCGTCGAGCACAACGCGCTCGACGCAGCGAACAAAGGCTTCGTCGACGGCCTGGCCGAGCGCGGCTATAAAGAAGGCGAGAACGTCGAGTTCGACCGCCAGAACGCTCAGGCCGACCAGTCCAACCTGCAGAACATCGCCCAGCGCTTCGTCAACAACAAAGTCGACCTCATCTGCGCCATCGCGACACCGGCCGCCCAGACGATCGCGAACGCCACGCATGACATCCCGATCGTCGGCACCGCCATCACCGACTACGTCGGCGCAAAGCTGGCCGCCTCGAACGACAAGCCGGGTGCCAACGTCACCGGCACGAGCGATATGAACCCGATCAAGGAGCAGGTCGACCTGCTCATGAAGGTCGTCCCGAACGCCAAGACCGTCGGCGTCATCTACTGCTCGAGCGAAGTGAACTCCGAGGTCCAGGTCAAGGCCATGCAGGAATACGCCGAGTCGAAGGGCCTCACCGTGAAGGTAGCCACCATCTCGACCGTCAATGACATCCAGCAGGCCGCCCAGAGCCTCGTCAATGATGTCGATGTATTCTACGTGCCGACCGACAACGTCATCGCATCGGCCATGCCGAACCTCTGCGCCATCACCGACGCCGCCCACAAAGCCGTCATCTGCGGCGAGCCGAACATGGTCAAAGCCGGCGGCCTCATCACCTACGGCATCGACTACTACAGCCTCGGCCTGCAGACGGGCCGCATGGCTGCTGACATCCTCGAGGGCAAAGCAAAGCCGGCTGACATGCCGATCCAGATGGCCAAGGAACTCAAGGTCACCGTCAACAAGAAAGACGCTGCCACCCTGGGCATCACCATACCGGACGACCTCCTGAAAGACGCTGACGTCGTCGAGTAAGAAGCCGATCCACTCTCGATTCCAATATGAAAATGAGCCGGCGCTGCCTCATCCAGGGAAATAGCCAGCCGCTATTCTCTGCCCAGGTTCGCGCCGGTTTGTTGCGACAGGAGATAATCTTATGACTGCTCTAATCATAGCCACCGTCTCCCAGGGACTCCTCTGGGCGCTGATGGCCATAGGTGTGTATATCACCTTCCGCGTGCTCGACATCGCCGACCTGACGGTCGAGGGCACATTCCCGCTCGGCGCCGCCACCTGTGCGACGCTGCTGACGGCCGGCTGGCAGCCCATACCGGCCATGCTCATGGCCTGCCTCGCCGGCTGTCTGGCTGGCGTCGTGACCGGCCTGCTGACGACGAAGCTCAAGATCCCGGCCCTGCTGGCCGGCATCCTGACCATGATCGCGCTCTACTCCGTGAACCTGCGCATCATGGGCAAGGCCAACCTGCCGCTGCTGACGCAGGACACCATATTCACGCTCTACAGCTTCGGCCTCGACAAGGCCACGGCCCAGCTCGCCATCGGCTTCATCGTCGTGCTGCTGACGGCCGTCGTCAACTACTGGTTCTTTGGCACCGAGATTGGCGCCGCCATCCGCGCCACGGGCGTGAATCCGCACATGATACGCGCCAACGGCATCAACACCGACATCATGGTCGTGCTCGGCCTGCTGCTCTCGAACGGCCTCGTCGCCGTCTCGGGTGCCCTCGTCGCCCAGTCCAACGGCTTCGCTGATGTCGGCATGGGCGTCGGCACCATCGTCATCGGCCTCGCCTCCGTCATCATCGGCGAAGTCCTGTTCGGCACGCGCAGCTTCAAGAACTGCCTCATATCCGTCATCCTCGGATCCATCGTCTATCGCGCCGTCATCGCCGTCGTCCTGCAGATGGGCATGCCGCCGAATGACCTGAAGCTGTTCACCGCCATCCTCGTCGCCATCGCCCTCTCGATGCCGCTCATCCAGTCGCGCTGGCGCAAATTCAAGAAAGATAGAAAGGCGGCGAACTGAGATGCTGGACATCAAGCACATATCGAAGACATTCAACCCCGGAACCATCACCGAGAAAGTAGCGCTGACCGACGTCAGCCTGCACCTCGCCCCCGGTGAGTTCGTGACCGTCATCGGCGGCAACGGCGCCGGCAAATCGACGCTCATGAACTCCATCGCCGGCACGTACCCCGTCGACACCGGCACCATCACCATCGACAGCACCGACATCACGAAATGGCCCGAGCACAAGCGCGCCAAATTCATCGGACGCGTATTCCAGGACCCGATGATGGGCACGGCTGCCAACATGATGATCGAGGAGAACCTCGCCATCGCTGCCCGCCGCGGCAAGACGCCGACGCTGCGCTGGAGCTCGTCGGCCAAGGAGCGCGAGCACTACCGCGAGCTCCTGAGCGGCCTGCACCTCGGCCTCGAGGACCGTCTCGAGTCCCACGTCGGCCTGCTCTCCGGCGGCCAGCGCCAGGCCCTGACGCTGCTCATGGCCACCATGGCTCAACCGAAGCTCCTGCTGCTCGATGAGCACACGGCCGCCCTCGACCCGAAGACGGCTGAGAAAGTCCTCTCGCTGACAAAGAGCATCGTCGAGCGCCAGCACCTCACGACGCTCATGATCACGCACAACATGCGCGACGCCCTGCGCCTCGGCACGCGCCTCATCATGATGTACGAGGGCCGCATCATCGTCGACGTAAAGGAAGAGCAGAAAAAAGGCCTCCAAGTCAAAGACCTGCTGGAGCTTTTCGAGAAAGCTGCCGGCAGCGAGCTCACGAGCGACAGCCTGCTGCTGTCCTGAGAGTCGCCTGAGTGATCGAGGCATCGAATATAGACGACCGGCTCACTAAGCCAATCTTAGTGAGCCGGTCGTCTTTTCATCTCTTTCCCGCGCAAAACATCAGTCCGATCACCTTACGGCGTCCTGTTTCCACTCCTCATCCCAGCGGAGGTAGAAAAGCAAAAACGGATCAAGAATGTAAAGCGTGCTATTCTGCCATTCCAAAGTATCCAACGCTGGTACAGATGCCTTGATGATGCTTTCGCTGTGTTTGACCACATTGGCCAGATTCATGCCATTGGGAGCCGTCTCCCCCGCTGCCAGAATCTCTGTCATACGTCGATGTATTTCCGAAGCAGACAATTTCATCTCTGGCGGATCTATACTCAGGCTGAGCAGGAACAAGCCATACGTATCGCAGTGAAGACCGTTCTTTAACTGATATTCCTTACGACGGCTTCGCCCTTTGGCCGGCCCCTCGCACATGCGATGAACATTTTCCTTATAATGCTGATAAGCCTCTACCGTATCCCCAAAAGCTCTATGTACAGTATCCATAGAGATTTCTTCGTGTTCCTCTTTTATGCGGATAGCCAGGTTGTAGCAATTTTCCTGCATGAGCTGGGGCGACAGGGCGCTTTCCTGAGCAATAAGCGCGATCTGCTCATCCGGCACGGGGATCTGCAGCAGTTCGAACCCCTTACGGGCAATCTGTTCCAATTCTTCCTTCGTCCAGGGAAGAAGATCGATGAACACCGTGCGACCGATGAGGTCGGGATTCCGTTTAATGGCGTCATCCGCACGGTGCGGGAGGGTCAGAAGGATCACCTTCAAGCCGTTGAACAGCTCGGCCTTCAATATTCTGGACAGATAGAGCTGCGTCTCACGGTTGATGTAATGGAAATCATCAATGACGAGGACGAAGTCCCCTGCGATCAGGGCTTTCAGCAGCAGCGTATTGTTCCTCATGATCTTCTGGGTGACGCTCCCGCCCTGACTGGCTCCCCTGCTGGATTCTCCGGACAGCGTAGCCGTCAGCATGCCCCAAAGAGATGTCTTGCCCCCGGCTGTTGCCTTATCGTTTTTATTTTTTTGCGAGGAGTATTCCAGAGAAAGCTCGTCCGGGATGCGCAGATTTTCAGCAATCTGACGCCAAAAATCATCCTCAGAATTAATCTGGGCCCCACTCAGCTCGATCAGTTGATCTTCCGGTACCACCTTGCGGTAGAGGACGGTCTTTCCTGTTTTCGATCCTCCGGAAATGGTTATCAGGCTGCCTACTTTTTGCAGGGCACGCTTCAGCTTTGTCTCATAAGTTGTCCCGCGCTTCTCCTGCCTGTTCACATACGTGTATGACGGCATCGTATTAGGGCGAAAAACGTCTGCGACTCGATATTTTTTCACATTTCCCCCTCCTCACGCTATCTTTATACCTATATTATAGCATATCTTATACGTTCACATCCAGCTCCAGGCGGTGGCCAGCACCAGCGCGGGGAGGAGGTTCGCTACGCGGATGTGGGTGATGCCGAGGATATTCACACCGACACAAAAAATGAGAATATTCCCCACATAGCTCAGATCGCTCAGCGCCTGCGGCGTCATGACCGGAGCGAGGAGGCCGGCGGCCAGGAATATCGTGCCCTGGAATACACCTACCGAAAGGGCAGAAAAGATGCAGCCGCGCCCATAGGTCGCCGACATGATGAACACGATGATACAGTCGAGCGCCGTCTTGGCGAACAAAATCGACGGATCAGCCATGAGCCGGTCCTCGATGGAGCCGATGACCGCCATCGCGCCGATACATACGGTCAGCGAGGCGGTCACGAAGCCCTCGACGAACCGGCTGTCACCGTTGCTGCCGGTCTTCTGCCGCAGATAACGTCCGAAGCTCTCGAGCCGGTCCTCGAGGTCGATACACTCACCGATGAAAGCCCCGACGAGGAGGCTCACGAGCATCATCTCCGAGCGCGCACAAGCCAGCTGCCCATTCGCGTCGATGACGAGCATTTCCTTCAGCGTGCCGCCGATTCCAAGGAATATCGTGACCAGGGCACAGGTCTTGAGCAGGGTATCCTTGAACCGCTCGGCGATCCGGTCGCCGAAAATGGTGCCGGTGATGCCGCCAGCGATGATGCCGGCCACATTCGCAAGCACGCCGATACCGGGAAATATAAACATAAACAGGATCCTTCCGTATTTATTCGCACAATGAAAAATCTGTAACCCAGCCGCCCTTCTGATCAGCGCCAGGACAGCTCCTCTCATTATAACACGACGAACGCTGGTTCCTGCAACATACGAGGAAAGATATGCGAGCGGCGAGACAGATGCCTCAGCCTCCCCCCAACTGCCTTTATGACAGGGAACAGGCTTTTTATTTCACCGGAAAATTGTTATAATAAAACTGTCATCGTCCCGCTAATCATCACGCGAATGGAGGCACATCATGGAATCAAATTTCTCGTTCCTGCAGGAACGTTTCCCCGTGCTCGCAAAATTCGGGCAGCAGGCGGAGCGGTACTGGCATTCCGATGCGAACTCGTGCCTCATGAAGCTCGGCATGATCGGCGAGACCATCGTGAACCTCATCTACGACATCGACCACATCGAGCGGCCGGTGCCCGACGACGCCGTGCACCGCATCCGCCGACTCGAGCGCGAGGACTACATCACGCCCGACATCGCCGACATCCTGCACACCCTGCGCAAAAAGCGCAACCTCGCTGTGCATCAGAGCTACGAGTCCGTCGACGACGCGCATGTGCTGCTGCCGCTCGCCTACACGCTGACCGAGTGGTTCTACGAGACCTATGGCGACTACCGCCACGACCATCGCGACTTCATCCCGCCTGAAACCATCGAAGCGCGTCAGACCGAGGCCGAGCGTGCCGCCGAGGCCGCCCACGATGAGCAGGTCGCGGCCCGCGCCATCGAGTCAGCCCGCGCCGAGCAGCTCGACCGCGCAGCCCGCCAGCAGCGCGCGAACGCTGCGGCCCTGCACCGCCACAAAAGCGAGGACGAGACGCGCCTGCTCATCGACGAGCAGCTGCGCCGGGCCGGCTGGGAGGCCGACACCCATCGCCTGCGCTACAGCCACGGCACACGCCCGGGCAAGGGCCACAACATGGCCATCGCCGAATGGCCGGCCGGGAAGAGGCGAGCCGACTACGCCCTGTTCTGCGGGACGGAGCTCGTCGGCATCATCGAGGCGAAGGCCCAGTACCGCGATGTCGCCAGCGTCCTCGATGAACAGGCGAAGGACTATGCGGCGGACGTGTCTCCCCTGACCGACGACGAACTGCTGGCCGCCGATCCTCCGGCCTCCTACAGCGACCAGGACGGCACGATATACCACGTCCCCTTCATATTCGCCACGAACGGCCGCCCCTACATCGAACAGTACAAGGAGAAATCCGGCATCTGGTTCCAGGACCTGCGCGACGCGATGAATATCCCGCGCCCCCTGCGCGGCTGGATGTCGCCGGAGGGACTGCTGGCCCTGCTGAACGATAACAAAGTCGCCGCCGCCAGCGAACTCGCCGCGACGCCCTATGACGAGCTCCGCGACCCCGACGGGCTGAACCTGCGCGACTACCAGATACGCGCCATCGAGGCCACAGAGCAGGCGCTCGCCGAGGGACGCCGCTCCGTGTTGCTGACGCTTGCCACTGGCACGGGCAAGACGAGGCTGACGCTCGCCATGATCTACCGCTTCCTGAAGGCCGGCCGGTTCCGCCGCATTCTCTTCCTCGTCGACCGCAATGTGCTCGGCACACAGGCCGAGGATACGTTCCGCGAGGTCCGGCTCGCTGAGCTCCAGTCGCTCACGCAGATATACAACGTCCAGGGCATCGCTGACGACGCCCGCCTCGAGCGCGAGACGAGCCTCCAGATCGCGACGGTCCAGAGCCTCGTGCGCCGCATCCTCTACCCCGAGGGTGACTACGCGCCGAGCGTGTCCGATTTCGACCTCGTCATCATCGACGAAGCCCATCGCGGCTACATCCTCGACAAAGACATGAGTGACGACGAGGCCCTCTACCGCGACCAGCGCGACTACCTCAGCAAATACCGCAGCGTCATCGAATATTTCGACGCCGTGAAAATCGCCCTGACCGCGACGCCAGCCCTGCACACGACCGAGATATTCGGCGAGCCCGTATTCACCTACTCCTATCGCGAAGCCGTCGTCGACGGCTACCTCGTCGACCACAATGCCCCGATCCATATCAAGACCGAGCTCTCCACACAGGGCATCCACTTCGACCCGGGCGAAACGCCAGTCCTATACGACCCCGAGACCGGCGAAATCAAAAACGGTGCCGTGCTCGCCGACGAACTCGACTTCGACCTCAAGGATTTCAACAAGACCATCATCACGGAGAGCTTCAACCGCGCCGTACTCGAGGAAATCGCCAAGGACTTCGACCCGACGGAACGCCTGCAGGGCAAGATGCTCATATTCGCCGCCAACGACCAGCACGCCGACCTCATCGTGCGACTGCTGCGCGAGATCTACGACGGCATCGCCCCCGCCGCCGCCATCCGCAAAATCACCGGCACCATCGAGAACGGCAGCCGGGAAAAGATACAGGAAGCCGTCCAGCGCTTCAAGAACGAGCAGTACCCGAGCATCGTCGTGACCGTCGACCTGCTCACGACCGGCATCGACGTCCCCGAGATCACCACGCTCGTATTCCTGCGTCAGGTGAAATCCCGCATCCTGTTCGAGCAGATGCTGGGCCGCGCCACGCGCCTCTGCCCGGCCATCCACAAAGAAGCATTCGATATCTACGACCCGATCGGCACCTACACCACCCTCGAGCCACTCAGCAACATGCGCCCCGTCGTCGCCAATCCGCGCGCGACATTCGCCACGCTGCTCGACGGCCTGACGGACGAGGCCCTCGCAGACGACGAGCAGGCCGCAGCCGATGATGCTGGTCCTACGACCGGCACGGACGATACCGGCGAACAGCGCGATACCGGCGATGCGCCCGGCGTCAGCGATGCGGGCAGCCCGGGCACGGATGCACCAGCTCCGGCGGCTGCCCCCACCCAGCCGACTCGCGCCAGCCGACTGAGCGCCCGTCTGGGGACCATCCTCGCCCGTCTGCGTCGCAAGAGCAGCCTGCTCGATCAACAGCAGGACGAGGACCTCGGTGCCACGCTGCTCCTGCCGGCCCCTGACGATGACGCCGTCCAGCCCGACAGCGGGACGGCCGGCACCGCCGCAGCTCCCGTCTGCCATCAGCCAGCGAGCTCGCTGACGGCCTTTATCGACGCCGTGCAGGAGATGTCTCCGGAGACGGCCCGCGCCGTCCTGCTCGCGAACCGCGACGCCCTCACAGGACTCGAGCACATCCATCGCCCGCGCCCCGGCATCGTCATCGACCAGCATGACGACCATGTCACGGCCGTCACGCGCGGCTATGGGCAGGACGACACGCGGCCCGAGGACTATATCGAGGCCTTCAAGCGCTGGATCACGGAGCACCGCGACCAGGTCGAGGCCCTGCGCCTCGCCTGCACGAGTCCGCAGGACCTGACCCGCCAGGAGCTGACGAGCCTGCGCAAGCAGCTCAGCCAGCAGCACTTCACCGAGCGCCAGCTCTCCGAAGCCTTTGCCGCCGGCTCGAAAAGCGCCATCACGGCCGACATCATCAGCCTCATCCGCCGCGCCACCATCGGCTCCCCGCTCACGAGCCACGAGGAGCGCATCCATAGCGCCGTCGACCGCCTCATTGCCGAGCTGCGCGAACAGCCCGATTTCAGCAAGACGCAGGAGAACTTCCTACGGAAAATAGAGAAATACTTCCTCGCCGACGAGAACTACGTCGTCAGCATGGACATGTTCCACGACGACCTGCGCTTCACGCGCCAGGGCAACGTCGCGAAATTCGACAAGATGTTCCATGGCCACCTGAGCGAAGTGATCCACAAGCTGAATACCTATCTGTACGATGATGATGGAGGAAAATCCGCATGACCACCCAAGAAATCGTAGCGAAACTCTGGAACCTCTGCAACGTCCTGCGCGACGACGGTATCACCTACCACCAGTACGTCACCGAGCTCACCTACATCCTATTTTTGAAAATGGCCAAAGAAACCGGTGCCGAGAAGTCCATCCCCGCCGCCTACCGCTGGGACGTGCTCACGCAGCACCGGGGCCTCGCCCTCAAGAAATACTACAAAGAGCTGCTCGAGCACCTCGGCTCCGACACCACCGGCCGCATTCAGGAGATCTACGCCGGCGCCTCCACGAGCATCGACGAGCCGAAGAACCTCGAGAAAATCATCACGAGCATCGACGAGCTCGACTGGTTCTCCGCCAAAGAAGAGGGCCTCGGCAACCTCTACGAGGGCCTGCTCGAAAAGAACGCCAACGAGAAAAAATCCGGCGCCGGCCAGTACTTCACCCCGCGCCCGCTCATCGACGTCATGACGCGCCTCATAAAGCCCCAGGTCGGCGAGCGCTGCAACGACCCTGCCTGCGGCACCTTCGGCTTCATGATTGCCGCCGACCAGTACGTGCGCGATCATGCCGACAACTATGAGACCCTCACCCAGGACATGGCGAATTTCGAGGTAAAGGAAGCCTTCACCGGCTGCGAGCTCGTCCACGATACGCACCGCCTCGCGCTCATGAACGCCATGCTGCACGGCATCGAGTGCCCCATCTACCTCGGCGACACCCTCTCGAACTTCGGCAAGCGCCTCAAAGGCTACGACGTCGTCCTCACGAATCCGCCCTTCGGCACGAAAAAAGGCGGCGAGCGCGCCACCCGCGACGACTTCACCTACATGACGAGCAACAAGCAGCTGAACTTCCTCCAGCACATCTACCGCAGCCTCAAGGCCGACGGCAAGGCGCGCGCCGCCGTCGTCCTGCCGGACAACGTCCTGTTCGCCGACGGCGACGGTCAGGCCATCCGCCGCGACCTCATGGAGAAATGCGACCTGCACACCATCCTGCGCCTGCCGACCGGCATCTTCTACGCACAGGGCGTCAAGACGAACGTCCTGTTCTTCACGCGCGGCGCCAGTGACCAGGGCAATACGAAGGAAGTCTGGTTCTACGACCTGCGCACGAACATGCCCTCCTTCGGCAAGACGCACCCGCTGAGCCGGGAGGACTTCACGGACTTCATCGCCGCCTACGAGGCCCCCGACCGCCACGCCGTCACCGACGAGCGCTGGCACTGCTACACGCGCGAGGAAATCGCCGCAAAGGACGACAGCCTCGACCTCGGCCTCATCAAAGATGACTCCATCATCGACTACGAAGACCTGCCCGATCCCGCCGAAAGCGCCGCCGCCGCAAGCCAGGCCCTGCGCGAAGCCGCCACCCTCCTCGACGAAGTAGCCGCCGAACTGCAGACGGCCAAGGAGGAGTGAGCATGGCCAAAAAGAAACAGGACCTCACCCCCGAAGAACGCCTCGTCGCCGCACTAGTCCCAGAGGAAGAATGGCCGTATGAGCTGCCGGAGGGGTGGAAGTGGGTGCGCCTTGCTGGATTAGCTGAAATTATTATGGGGCAATCTCCACGTGGGATTGATACAACAGATGATAATTCCTATACGCCACTTATCGGTGGTGCCACAGATATAGGAGAAAATAAGCTAACCCCCCATAAATATACGAGAAAGGTGACAAAACTTTCTCAGAACGGCGATTTGATTTTATGTATCCGTGCTACGCTGGGGCGACCGGTTCTATCTAATGGCGAATACTGTCTAGGACGAGGCGTAGCCGGAATAAGGCTACTTTCAGGAAATGTAAGCTGGATAAAATACTACCTTATTCAATCAGAACGGTATTTATACGAACATGCAACTGGTAGTACTTTTTTGCAAGTTACAGGAAAAGTTCTCTCTGATATGGCTGTTCCGTTCCCATCAGAATCAGTGCAACAGCATCTCGTTGCGCGCATCGAATCCCTCTTTGCGAAACTCGACGCCGCCAGGGAAAAAGTCCAGTCCGTCCTCGATTCCCACGAAACCCGCAAAGCCGCCCTGCTGCACGACGCTTTCACGGGGAAACTGACGGCGAAGTGGCGGGAGGAACATGGAATATCATTAGTAAATTGGCAGACAAGATCTTTAAGTGACTGTGGTACATGGAAGGGCGGAGGAACACCGAGTAAGGCACACCCCGATTATTGGGAGAATGGCGAAATTATGTGGGTAACGTCCAAGGACATGAAATCCGATAAAATCCAGGATACTCAAATGCATATTACGCCTTTGGGGGTAGAACAATCATCTGCCATATATAGTGAAAAGCCCGCAGTCCTATTTGTTACCAGAAGCGGAATTCTGCGCCATACCTTACCTGTGGCTCTTGTAAATCGCCCTTTCACCACCAATCAAGATTTGAAATCACTGACACCAAATGAAAATATTGATACACAGTATCTTTTCTTTGCCGCAAAAGCATTCTCCGGTCAAATTCTCAAAACATGTATGAAAAACGGGACGACAGTAGAGAGCATAAATACCAAAAAGTTGATGGAATTTCTATTACCTATTGCAAGTATGAGGGAACAAAAAGTAATAGCAAAAATGCTTCGTCAACTTTTGAACAAAGAGCAGCGCGCCCGGCAGGCGGCAGAGGAAACGCTGACCGCCATCGACCGCATGAAGCAGGCCATTCTCGCCCGCGCGTTCCGCGGCGAGCTCTGAAAGCCGAACATAAAGCCTTCTCCTTAGGAGAAGGGGGACCGCGTCAGCGGTGGATGAGGTGTAGCGATGAGCGAAGCATCCCCCTCTGGGGGGCGCGTAAGCGCGGGTTGCCGGTGGCAACCCCGGACGGAGGACCGCGCTAGCGGTGGTGGGGGTGGCGAGCTAGTAACTTTACTCGAGTACTATCGCATAAACGGCCCACTAACAAATGGCCC
>CACXCN010000047.1 GCA_902766095.1 uncultured Selenomonas sp.
ACTTTACAGGAACCAACATGGTTTTTCAATAGCTAATTTCAGTCAGGGGCAGGGCATTCACCCACAGGGATGCCCGAAGCCTCTTTTTCTTGTCGGATTTTTTCTTCATCAGGCAAACGATAGGCGGACTGAATGTATTGACAATGATCGTCTAATGTGCTACCATGAATATTATACAAGAGAATAACGATTGGATCAGGTGTGGATGGATTCCACCTAACAGAGAATGCCGGTAGGGCTGAGGCCCGTAGTCCGGAGCGGTCACGCCACTGTAGCAGCGAGCGAGCCTGCATTGATGTCACTGAGGGAGACCTTGGGAAGGCGCAGGCGAGCGATGAGCTGGAGCCAGGAGAACTGCCTGATTGACAATCACCGTTTGACCTGCGAGTGATAGGGATGGGGATTCGGCAGCGCTGCGGCGCAGCTTTTATTTGCATTTGATGCCCTTTTCCGACGACAGGTCGGGAGAGGGCTTTTTGTTTGTCGGAACCTTTTTCCTGCGGCCCTCCCGCAGGAGAAATTGCTCATACACTTATTTCATCTAATTTTAGGCCGGGAAATTACTTCCTACTCTGGCCGGCCCTGGAGTGGAGTTCAGGGCTTCCTTTTTTCAATACCTGCTGGTCTCCTCAGCGTATTGATACACACAATCCATAATCCGATGTCAGGCCCGCCGCTTTCCGCGGCGGGCCTGACGTCGTTGTGCGTCAAGGGAACCGAGATGTTGCCACGTCTGCTGGCAGGCAGGGATGCGCAGGCCGCGCGCAGATATTTTCTAGCCAAATCTAAGCTGCAGCGTTATAATGAAATGGATATTGTTTAGGGAGGAATTCCATGCGTGATACATTCTCAACCCGGCTCGGATTCATACTGGTCTCGGCGGGGTGTGCCATCGGCCTCGGCAATGTCTGGCGGTTTCCGTTCATCACGGGACGCTATGGCGGGGCTTCTTTCGTACTGATCTATCTTGTTTTCCTACTGATACTCGGCTTGCCGATCATGGTCGCCGAGTTCGCGGTGGGCCGTGCGAGCCAGCGCTCGGCGGCGAAGTCGTTCGACGTGCTCGAGCCGCGCGGGACGAAATGGCATCTCTATAAATACGGTGCCATCGCTGGCAATCTGCTGCTTATGATGTTCTATACGACCATCGCCGGCTGGATGATCTACTATCTGTACAAGACGGCCGCGGGCGGCTTCGCCGGGCTCGATGCGGCCGGGGTGGGCGGCGTGTTCGCTGCGCTGCTGGCTGATCCGGTGACGATGGTGGGCTATATGCTGCTCACAGTACTGCTCTGCGGCGGGGTGTGCTATCTCGGCGTGAACCGCGGCGTCGAGCGCATCACGAAAGTCATGATGGTCTGCCTGCTCGCGCTCATGATCGTGCTCGCCGTCAACTCGGTCCTGCTGCCCGGCAGCGGCCCGGGCCTCGAGTATTACCTCCTGCCGGACTTCGGCCGGCTCGAGTCCTACAGTATGAATGAAGTCATATTCGCGGCCATGGGGCAGGCGTTCTTTACTCTGAGCCTCGGCATCGGTGCCCTGGCCATATTTGGCAGTTACATCGGCAAGGAGAAGTCCCTGACGGGCGAGGCTGCCTGGGTCATCGCGCTCGATACGTTCGTGGCCATCATGAGCGGCCTCATCATATTCCCGGCCTGCTCGAGCTTCGGCGTGAGCCCGGACAGCGGCCCGAACCTGCTCTTCGTCACGCTGCCGAACGTATTCAATCACATGGCGGGCGGCCAGTTCTGGGGAGCGCTGTTCTTCCTGTTCATGGCCTTTGCCGCGCTGTCCACGGTCATTGCCGTGTTCGAGAATATATTCGCCTGCCTCTGTGAGCTGACCGGATCGCCGCGTCCGCTCATCATCCCGCGGGCCATGCTGCTCATCGCGGTGCTGTCGCTGCCGTGCATATTCGGTTTCAACATCTGGAGCGGCTGGCATCCGCTGGGAGGCACTACAGGTGTACTCGACCTCGAGGACTTCCTCGTCAGTGACAACATCCTGCCGCTCGGCAGCCTCGTCTATCTGCTGTTCTGCACATCGCGCTACGGCTGGGGCTGGAACTCTTTCCTCAAGGAGGCCGATGCCGGCAGCGGACTGAAGTTCCCACGCGGGCTCCATTTCTACATGAACTACATCCTGCCGCTCATCGTGCTCTACATATTCGTGAACGGGTACTATGCGATGTTCTTCAGCAAATGAGTCCGTGCATCGGACAAATAAAAATAAATATCTGAGGAGAGTGCGATTCATGCACAATACATTTTCCACACGGCTGGGCTTCATTCTCGTGTCGGCCGGCTGCGCCATCGGACTGGGCAATGTCTGGCGGTTCCCGTTCATCACTGGGCGCTATGGCGGGGCGTCGTTCGTTCTCATCTATCTGCTGTTCCTGATCATACTGGGACTGCCGATCATGCTGACGGAGTTCGCGGTCGGCCGTGGCAGCCAGCATTCGCCGGCGCGCGCGTTTGATACGCTCGAGCCGAAGGGGACGAAATGGCACCTGTATAAATACATATCCATCGCCGGCAATATCCTGCTCATGATGTACTACACGACCATCGCGGGCTGGATGCTGTACTACCTGTACAAGACGGCCGCAGGCGGCTTCGCCGGCCTCGATGCGGGCGGCATCGGTAAGGCATTCGGAGCAATGCTGGCCGATCCGGTCACGATGTGCGGCTACATGGTGCTCGTCGTACTCATAGGCAGCGGCGTCTGCTATCTCGGCGTCAATCGCGGTGTCGAGCGCATCACGAAAGCCATGATGATATGCCTGCTGCTCCTGATGATCGTCCTGGCCATCAATTCCTGCCTGTTGCCGAACGCCGGCGAGGGCCTGAGCTACTACCTTCTGCCGGATTTCGAACGCATGACCGAGTACAGCCTCAATGAAGTCATATTTGCCGCCATGGGGCAGGCGTTCTTCACGCTGAGCATCGGCCAGGGATCGCTCGCGATATTCGGCAGCTACATAGGCAAAGAGAAAAGCCTGACGGGCGAGGCCATCTGGATCATCGTGCTCGATACGTTCGTGGCCATCATGAGCGGCTTCATCATATTCCCGGCCTGCTCGAGCTTCGGCGTGAGCCCGGATAGCGGCCCGAACCTCATATTCGTGACGCTGCCGAATATCTTCAACGCGATGCCCGGCGGCCAGTTCTGGGGGGCGCTGTTCTTCCTGTTCATGGCTTTTGCGGCACTGTCTACGGTCATTGCCGTATTCGAGAACATATTCGCGAGTCTGTCCGAGCTCATCGGCTCGCCGCGCAACACGGTCATACCGCGGGCGATGCTACTCATCGCGGTGCTCTCCCTGCCGTGCCTGCTGGGCTTCAATGTCCTGAAGGATATCACCCCGCTCGGCCCCGGCACCGGCATCCTCGACCTCGAGGACTTCATCATCAGCAACAATGTCCTGCCGCTCGGCAGCCTCGTGTTCCTGTTCTTCTGCACGAGCCGCTACGGCTGGGGCTGGAAGTCTTTCTTCAACGAGGTAAATACCGGCTCAGGCCTGAAGCTGCCGCGCTGGGTACGCTTCTACATGACCTACATCCTGCCGCTCATCGTGCTCTACATCTTCGTGAACGGCTACTACGCGATATTCAGCAAATGAAGATAGAACGCTATTATAGGACTGCATTTCGCAGTCCTATTTTTTTATGATTCGCTCTTGACAGCAAGCAGGCAAGACGTTATAATTAGAATAAATCTAAGAACTACAACGACCAAAGGAGGGAGAATGATGTCAGGATATGCCGAGGCTGTCGAGCAGAAAGTTTGGGAATCGCGCGAACATCCCACGGCAGAGCAGATATACCTGAGCATGAAGCAGGACTACCCGCATATCGTGCTGGCTACGGTATACAACAATCTCAAGACTCTGTGCGAGCACAAACGGATACGGCGCCTGCAGATACCAGGCTCGCCGGACCGCTACGACCGCATGGAGCGGCATGACCATCTGGTCTGTACGCGCTGTGGAGCCATTGCCGATATCACATTTACGGATATGACGCAGCAGATCGAGGAGTTCCTCGGGACGGCTATCGACTCATACGATCTCCAGGTGCGCTATCTATGCCCGAAGTGCCGGGGGCAGCATTGAGCTGACCGGCTGGATATTTATAGGAGGAATAAAAATGAGCAAATACGCAGGAACGCAAACGGAAAAGAATCTGCAGGCCGCTTTCGCTGGCGAGTCGCAGGCACGCAACAAGTACACCTACTTCGCATCGAAGGCCAAGAAAGAGGGCTATGAGCAGATCGCAGCCCTGTTCCTGAAGACGGCTGACAATGAGAAAGAGCATGCCAAGATGTGGTTCAAGGAGCTCGAGGGCATCGGCGATACCCCGGCGAACCTGAAGGCAGCTGCCGAGGGCGAGAACTACGAGTGGACCGATATGTATGACGGCTTCGCCAAGACGGCTGAGGAAGAGGGCTTCAAGGAGCTCGCAACGAAGTTCCGCCTCGTAGCTGCCATCGAGAAGCATCACGAGGAGCGCTATCGCACCCTGCTGAAGAACGTCGAGACGGCCCAGGTCTTCGCCAAGAGCGAGGTAAAGGTTTGGGAGTGCCGCAACTGCGGTCACATCGTCATCGGTACGAAAGCCCCAGAGATCTGTCCGACCTGCGCCCATCCGCAGAGCTACTTCGAGGTCAGCGCTGAGAACTATTGATTGACTGAAGCATCCCCCTTTGGGGGGCGCGTAAGCGCGGGTTGCCGGTGGCAACCCCGGACGGAGGACCGCGCTAGCGGTGGTGGGGGTGG
>CACXCN010000048.1 GCA_902766095.1 uncultured Selenomonas sp.
CGTGCGGTTCATATCGTGCAGCATCTTCTCCGGATAGACGAGCAGCTTGTCGATGATGTCCGTGAGCTTCGCCGTGCAGTAGTCGAGATTGATGGAGGAATCCGGCAGGATGACGCGCTCGACCGAACTGTGGGAGATGTCGCGCTCATGCCAGAGCGTGATGTCCTCGAGTGCCGCGACGGCGTTGCCGCGATTGAGGCGCGCCATGCCACTGATGCGCTCGCAGTTGATCGGGTTGCGCTTATGCGGCATCGCCGACGAGCCCTTCTGCCCCGGGGAGAAATACTCCTCCGCCTCGCGGATATCCGTACGCTGGAGGTTGCGCACCTCCGTCGCGATTTTCTCGAGCGTCGAGGAGCAGATCGCGATCGTCGTGACGAACTCCGCGTGGCGGTCGCGCTGGATGACCTGCGTTGCGAGCCGCACCGGCGTGAGGCCGAGCTTCTTGCCGACCATCTGCTCGATCTTCGGATCAATATTCGAATACGTACCGACGGCGCCCGAGAGCTTGCAGACGGAGACGATTTTCTTCGCGTGCTCGACACGCTCGATGTCGCGCTCGATCTCCGCGCTCCAGAGCAGGAGCTTCAGGCCGAACGTCATCGGCTCCGCGTGGATGCCGTGCGTGCGGCCGATGCACGGCGTATGCTTGAACTCCACCGCGCGGCGGCGCAGCACCTTGTGGAACGCCTTGAGATCCTTGAGGATGATGTCGCAGGCGTCGCGCATCATCATGCAGTAGGCCGTATCCTTCACATCAGAGGACGTCAGTCCCTTGTGGATGTACTTGGAGTCATCACCGACATGCTCCGCTACATTCGTCAGGAACGCGATGATGTCATGATGCGTTACCGACTCGATCTCGTGGATGCGATCCACCTCGAACGCCGCCTTCGCGCGTATGTTCTTGGCCGCTTCCTTTGGGATCTCGCCGAGCTCCGCCATGGCGTCGCAGGCAGCCATCTCGACATTCAGTATCTGCTGCCACTCGTTCTCGATAGACCAGAGATGCCCCATCTCCGGTCTGGTGTAACGTTCAATCATCAGTGATTCCTCCTAAAAAACACGCAGCGTCTCTGCACTGCAGAAATGGAAACACGAAGCGGCCCGGTCCGGGCCTCCTCACGGAGAACTCAGACCAGACCGCCATATACCAAATATCAGTCCGGGCAATTGATATTCCCTTTCCTATAATAGCATTTAGCAAAAAGACTGTCAACGTAAGCTGCCACAGCTGTACGAATGTCTATCCCATCCTATCTGTGGTTTCCCATGTGTATGCACACCTGCTTGCCACAAAAGGCTATACCATACCGCCAAATCATATCTACTCCGGCAGCCTTCAGCTCCGCATCATAGGCCTTTTCCTCGATTTGCTGCAGCGCCTCCTGCGCCCTTACCTCCATGTCTTCAGGAGTATCCGCGACCTTGAACTCCATGATGACGCCGGGATTCGCATGGTCGCGTGGAATCAGCGCCAGATCGAAACGCCCAAAGCCGCTCTCGCGGTTCGACTGTACCTGATACCGACCGGCCGAGAGCATAGCGGTCAGGCCTAGCATGAGGCCGTGATAAAATGTCTCTTTATTTGCCGTGTCATAGGTACTGACGATACCGATCAGTATGCGCTTCAGCTCATACTCAAACTCGCCAACCTGACCGGTGAACAGGCTGCGGCGCATGGTTATGAATTCGTCACGGTATAGTCCTCGGGCTATATGATCCATGATTTCAGTGGCATATACGGACCTGACCTCGCGATTCGGTATGCGCAGCTCGTAGATGATCTCATCGCCATCCATATGCGAATCGGCTACGGTCAGATAACCGGTCGTCACCAGCATGGTATAGAGCGCGTTATCGCTATGGCGCACGTCACTGTAGACGATGCGTTCATTGACCTGCGTCCAGACCGTGCCGCCCTGCAGCAGGGACCGCATCTCCTGCAGACGTTTTTCCCGGGCCTGCGGCAGTATTTCCTGCAGGATGCTGTTTGACGATGTATTCACCCAATAGGCTTTGGGCTGGTTTTTATTGCGGAAGAAATTTACCACCGACCACGGATTATATATCTCGTCGTCACCAAAATGATAACCATCGTACCAGTTCTTTAGGATGGGCAGCTGATCAGGGCAGCCTAAATCCCGAGCCATTGTCTGAACTTCAGCGTAGGTAAACCCAAACACATCGCTGTATATATTGCTGAGTACGGAACATACGTCCAGATTATTGAGATCGCTGAATATGCTTTCTTTGCCCACGCGCAGCACGCCAGTGATGACCGCAAAGTCAAGATACGGATTCCCTTTGAGCGCATTGCCGAGGAAATTCTTCATGAAAGCAATGCCCTCATCGTAGTAGCCACACTCCCAGCTATGCTGGATCGGCACGTCGTATTCGTCGAGAAGCAGGATGGCCGGCCGGCCATAGGCTTGTTTCAGGAAGCGGCACAGCTTCAGCAAGCTCTGTTCCAGATCCAGCTTATCGGACTTATAGTCCATGACGCGCTCGATATACTCCTCATCAGCTTGCCGCAGCGTTGCTTTGCGTATGGCTTCCTCGTGACTGAGATATAGCTCCCCTATGGTATCACTCAGATTCCTCAGCATCTCCGCAAATGTCGGCTGCTTGATGCCGCGCAGCGTCAGGAATATAGTCGGATAAGCTCCACGATGCGCCATGTACCCCTCGCCTGCCCTGTCTATGGCAAGGCCGTCGAATAAATGCTGCGTCTCATCCTTCTTCTCGATGGAAAAGAAATAGTCAAGCATGCTCATAGCCAGCGTCTTGCCGAAGCGCCGCGGCCGCGTAATCAGCGTGGCCCCGCTATGCCCATCTATGAGCTGCCGGATGAAGTCGGTCTTATCCACCAGGTAATATTTCTCACGAACCTCTTTGAAATCATCTATGCCAATAGGCATATTGCGCCTCATCATAGTCAGCCCTCCTCGACGACAGCCATTCTCTTCTTACTATTATAGCGCAAAAAACCATACGAAAAAAGCTCCACAGCCGATAGCTGCAGAGCCTTGATTTCAATGGCAGAGAGGGTGGGATTCGAACCCACGGTGGTTATTAGCCACACTTGATTTCGAGTCAAGCACCTTCGACCACTCGGAC
>CACXCN010000049.1 GCA_902766095.1 uncultured Selenomonas sp.
CTAACAGAAAACCTATGCTAGAGGAACCGGCTTAGTTACAGGGGAAATCGGCATTTCTTGCCCACAGGGATGCCCGAAGAGCCCCAAAAAGCCATATATCATATACCGATTCTGCTCGCAAGGCAGACACAGGCCCTGATGTTTTTTCATCAGGGCCTTTTGTGTAGCAGGATTTTCATAGTCGTATAGAGAAATAATAAACTAATGCGTGTATGCTTGGCTGATTCCCTGGCTGATTCAGCCTGGGATCTGTTGGTTACGGTCATGATGGTGCACGATGTTCACCCGGTGGATGGCTGTGCATGAAGCTTGTCCGGCAAGGAAGGCGATATTGTGGAAGAAAAGCCGATGATGCTGATCGTCGATGATGTGGAAATCAATCGTGTCGTGCTGCGACAGTTCTTCAAGGATGAATATACAATAATCGAAGCCTCGAACGGAAAAGAGGCTCTGAGTATCATAGACCAGCAGCCGATATCCATCGTGCTGGTCGATCTCGTGATGCCGGTCATGGATGGCTTCGAGGTGCTGTCGCGCATGAAGAGCCGCGATGACTACATGAATATACCGGTCGTCGTCATGACGGCGGCCAATGATGACAGCAGCGAGGCCAAGGCGATGGAGATGGGCGCGGCGGATTTCATCGTGAAGCCGTATAACCCGACCATCGTGCGCTGCCGCATAAAGAATGTCATGGCGCGGCAGGAAAATGAGTGGCGCAAGATCGAGCAGGTGGCGAAGGACAAGCAGATCGTGGAGATGCACCGCTATATCGAGCGCGATCAGCTGACAGGCGTGTACAACCGCGAGATTTTCTACCAGAAGGCGTCTGCACTCATGCAGGAGGACCGCGATACCCGCTATGCCATCATCTATTTCGATATCAGCTGCTTCAAGGTCATCAATGATCTGTTCCATGTGGAGACAGGCAATCTGATATTGAAGACGGCAGCGGTCTATTTCCAGTCCATTCTTTCGGATGGGCGGGGGATATGCGGCCGTATGGAGGCGGACCATTTCACGCTCTGTGTGCCGAGCGGCAAGTTCGATATGAATCAGGTGATCGAGGGGCTCGATGCGACCATCCAGTCGTTGGGCATCAGCCATAATATATTGTTCTATGCCGGAGTTTATCCGGTAGATAATGTTTTCCTGCCTGTGGATCAGATGTGCGACCGGGCCCACATGGCGATGAACCGGGTGAAGGGGAACTACCTGCAGCGCTATGCCTACTATGATGACAGCATGCGCGATCTGATGCTCGAGGAGCAGATGATTACGCGCGACATGGAGTTCGCGCTGCAGGAGCATCAGTTCAGCATCTATCTGCAGCCGGTCTGCAATCTGCATACGGACCGCGTTGTGAGCGCGGAGGCGCTCGTGCGCTGGAATCATCCGTCGCATGGCATGATATCGCCGGCTCGCTTCGTGCCGGTTTTCGAGCGCAACGGCTTCATCGTGCGCCTGGACCGCTTCGTCTGGGAGGAGGCCTGCCGCTTCATGCATGATGCCGCTGAGCAGGGGCTGAATCCGGTACCGGTGTCGGTCAATGTGTCGCGCGTGAATTTCTATAATTTTGACCTGCTGCAGTATCTGCTGGGGCTCATCGAGCGCTATGAGCTGAAGCCGGATATGCTGCGGCTGGAGGTGACGGAGAGCGCCTACACGGACAATCCGCACCAGCTCATGGAGGTCGTGCGCGACTTGCGGCAGCATGGCTTCAAGGTCCTCATGGATGATTTCGGGAGTGGCTACTCGTCACTGAATATGCTGAAGGATCTGCCGGTCGATACGCTGAAGATCGATATGGCATTCGTGCACGAGGTCGAAAGCTCGAGCCGGGCCAATACGATCATGCGCTCCATCATAACGATGGCCAAGGGGCTCGATATGTCGACCATCGTCGAGGGCGTGGAGACGCAGGCGCAGATTGATTTCCTCGACAGTATCGGCTGTGAGGACATCCAGGGGTATTATTTCTCCCGGCCGCTGCCGGAGGCAGAGTTCAAAGGCCTGCTGGCGCGGAATAAGAAGGGCATCGGCGTGCATCAGGCGTGAGTACAGGAGGAGTTTTGTTGGCAGATCAGCGGTTTGCAGCGTTCATATTCGATATGGATGGCGTAATCATAGACAGCGAGCCGATACACTCGGCGGTAAAGATGGATACGTTCCGTCATTTCGGCATCGATTTCTCGGAGCGGGATCTCGATAAATACATGGGGCGCACGAGCCAGGCGATATTCGCCGATGTGCTCGCGTCCCAGCCGCGGCCGGGGGTGACGGTCGACGATCTCACGCGCTATAAGCATGAGCACTATATCGAGGTGCTGCGCTCCGGAGATATCCATGCGATACGGCCGACGGTGCAGCTCATCCATGAGCTCGCGGATGCCGGGCTGCAGCTGGCCGTGGCGACATCATCATGGCGGCCGGTGCTCGAGAGCGTGATTGACCGGCTCCGGCTGCGGAACTGCTTCACAGCGCTCGTGTCGGGTGGCGACCTGCCAGCGAGCAAGCCGGATCCGGCAATCTATCGCCTGGCAGCGCAGGAGCTCGGGGTCGGGGCGGATCAGTGCGCCGTGCTCGAGGATACGGAGAACGGCATCCTGGCGGCCAAGCGGGCCGGGATGTACTGCATCGCCTATCGCAATCCTCACTCGGGCGCGCAGGACCTCAGCGCGGCCGACCGCATCGTAGACAGTCCAGCAGAGATCAAACCGGGGCATATCTGATGGTCAGACACGATGACTGGTATGCGAGATCCGAATGGGAAATCGAGGCATAGAAAAAGCAGGCCGGAGCCTGCTTTTTTGTTAGCTGCGTTAGCTTGCAGCGGAATCTTTATGGATCAGACAATCGGGAAAGCCACGATGGCGCCGAACGTCAGATGCTGGCTGGCCTGGGTAGGGTCGCCGGACATGACGAGCTTCTCGACTGCGGCCAGATCATCAATCTGGATCTTGCCGGCGTCCTGTTCGCTCTTGAGTTTTTCGAGCAGCTGAGTGCGCGCTTTCTTCGTGTCGTTGTAAATCTGCTTGTTGTAGAACAGATTCATCGATGTCTCGGATTTCTCTTCATCACAGTTGAAGAAGATGAATGCTTTTTTCTGGCGGCTGGTTTTTGTTGATGCCATGATGTATTTCCCCCTTGAATATATCTTACCAATCACTTTTCCCTGAAATGATGATTATTCCCTCACAGTAGCCGGCCTGTTCAAAGAAACAAGCCGAAACAAGATGCTATGTTTTTATTATACTAAACTTGGAAGAGTTGTCAAGTTCACCGAACAATTCCAACGATAAGGCGAGAGTTGTTGACAAAACAATAGGCAAATAGTAAAGTTGAATAATAAATGAGGCATTGACGATGGATTTTATAGGGGGCATATAGATGGCAGATATACAGGAAAAATCATTCGGTTCACTGAGCGATGGTACGGCGGTGCAGCTCTATACGTTGCGCAACGCGGCCGGCCAGGAGATCGATGTCACAAACTATGGTGCCCGGCTCGTGGCCTGGCGCACGACGGACGCGGAGCCGCTCGATATCGTGCTCGGCTATGGCTCGGCTGCCGTCTATGAGCAGGATGATACGAGCATGGGCGGCGTCGTCGGACGGCATGCCAACCGCATCGCAGGTGGCAGGGCCGTCATTGATGGCCAGACGTACCAGCTCGAGCTGAACAGCGGCTCGCACCAGCAGAATCATATCCATGGCGGACGGCGCGGCTTCCATGACCGCATGTGGCGCGCTGAGGCAGCTGCGGGCGGGCTCGAGCTGCACTATACGAGTCCGGATGGCGAGGGCGGCTATCCGGGGACGCTCGAGGTCACGGTCCGCTATGACTTGACGGATGACGGCGAGCTGAAGCTGCACTATGAGGCTGTCAGCGACAAGGCGACGATCTGCAATCTCACGAACCACACGTATTTCAATCTGGCGGGCTACGCAGCGGGAGCTGATGCTGTGCTCGATACGCGCATCCAGATCCTGGCTGATACATATACCTGGGCCGACAGCGAGTCGCTGCCGGACGGACGCATCCTCGACGTGGCGGGCACGCCGATGGATCTGCGGGAGCCGACGCGCATCGGCGATCATATCGATGATGATTTCGATGAGCTCGTGATGGGGCAGGGCTACGACCACAACTGGTGCATACGCGGGCAAGGGCTGCGTCAGGCGGCCTGTGCCACATCGCCGGCTACGGGGCTCACGCTGACGTGCTACACGACGCTGCCGGGCGTGCAGTTCTACACGGGCAATTTCCTCGATGGCAGCTTCATCGGCAAGAACGGCGCCCGCTACGAGCGGCGCGGCGGGTTCTGCCTGGAGACGCAGTACTATCCGAATGCCCTGGCCAATCCGAACTTCCCGCAACCGGTCATAAAGGCCGGCGAGAAGTATGAGGCTACGACGATATACGCCCTCATGCAGAAATGAGATTGCTTGTGCCATAGTATCCGTATAATGGTATAATGATAGCAGGCACAGGGTTTCAGGAGGAAATGTTTATGGACAGATATACGGTTACTTTCCCGAACTATACGATCGGTACAGAGGCGTATGAGACCATACGCGAGGAGTGCCCGCGCTACGGCAAGACCGTAGTCGTCATCGGCGGACGGCGCGGCGTGGCGGCAGCGCAGGAAAAGATGGTGAAGGCTGTCGAGGGCGTGGGGCTCGAGTTCACCGGCTTCATCCTGGCCGGGCCGCAGCCGTCCGAGAACAATATGCGCAAGGTCGGTCATGATCCGGCCGTGCAGGCGGCTGATATGATATTCGCGGTCGGCGGCGGCAAGGTCATGGATATCGCGAAGGTCGTGGCCTCGCGGCTCAACAAGCCGTTTTTCGCTTTCCCGACGGTAGCCGGCAGCTGTGCGGCAGCCTCGAGCATCGCTACCCTGTATACCGATGACGGTCATTTCGCCGGCTATGAGCATACGGAGAAGCCGCCGGTGCATGTATTCCTCTGCACGCGCATCATGGCCGAGGCTCCGGTAGAGTTCCTGCTACGCGGTATAGCTGATACGATGGCGAAATACTATGAGGCGCATATCGCCTCGCGCGGGCACCAGCTGAAGCATCGCGATGCTATGGGCGTCGCCCTGTCTAGCATGTGCGCCGCTCCGCTTTACCAGTACGGAGCACAGGCGGTCGAGGATAACAAGAAGCATATCGCGAGCGATGCCTTTGCCGAGGTCGTACTGGCGGTCGTCATGACGAGCGGTCTCGTTTCGAATTTCGCGGCACCGGAGTACAATGGGCATATGGCCCATACGCTGTTCGTCGAGCTCGCGAATCTCGACTCGAAGGAGGAGCGCTGCCGTCAGCACGGCGGCTTCGTGAGCTACGGCCTGCTGCTCCTGCTGCTCTGCGATCATCAGCAGGAGGAGTTCGAGAGCTTCTATGCGTTCTGCCAGAGTGTCGGCCTGCCGACGACCCGCGAGGGCATCGGCGCCAGCGAGGCCGATATCCAGCGCGTCTTCCGCGCCACGGCGAAGAACCAGGATACGCTCGTACAGCCATATAAGATCACGAATGCGATGCTCAAGAAAGCTGCCGAGCAGCTCGAGGAATATGCGAAGAATAAGTGAGGCTTGGGGCTGTATATCGATAATATGCTGCATTTATTATTACGATAAATGCAGCATATTGCTATAGGTACTTCTTTCACGCTTACAATTTCGGCGGGGTATTCAATAAAAAATAATCATGGTGAAATTAGTAAAAAATAGTAGACAAAGTGATTGAAAGAGTTTACAATAAGTATTGATGAATGGGAAAAAGCAATAGCAATAGCAAACCGGATTCCCACCGATTATAATCATCTAGGGAGGCAAGACTATGAACATCCATGAGTATCAGAGTAAGGGCGTCCTGAAATCCTACGGCGTCAATGTGCCGGAGGGCTTCCCAGCGTTCAGCGTTGATGAAGCAGTCGAGAACGCCAAGAAACTCGGCTCGACCAATGACGAGAACTCGAAGGTAGTCGTAGTAAAGGCGCAGATACATGCCGGTGGCCGTGGAAAGGCCGGCGGTGTCAAAATCGCTAAGAACCTGGACGAGGTCAAGAAATACGCGACCGAGCTCCTGGGCAAGATCCTCGTAACGAAGCAGACCGGCCCGGCCGGCAAGAAGGTCCAGCGCCTGCTCATCGAGCAGGGCTCGAACATCGACAAAGAGTATTATCTCTCGTTCGTCATCGACCGTCAGACGGCGCAGGTCGTCATGATGGGCTCCGAGGCGGGCGGCATGGAGATCGAGGAAGTCGCAGCCAAGACGCCGGAGAAGATCGTCAAAGAGTATATCGATCCGCTGATCGGCCTCGCACCGTTCCAGGCCAGCCGCATGGCCTATGCGATGCATTTCCCGAAACCGTGCATCCGCAAGGTCACGAAGCTCATGGGCTGCCTCTACAATGCTTTCATCGGCAAGGACTGCTCGCTGGCTGAGATCAATCCGCTGGTCACGACGAAGGAAGAGGATGTCGTGGCTCTCGATGCGAAGCTGAACTTCGATGATTCGGCGCTGTTCCGTCATCCTGATATCGAGGAGCTCCGCGATGAGTCCGAGGAGGATCCGAAAGAGCTGCGCGCTGGCCGCGCTGGCCTGAACTACGTCAACCTCGGCGGCGACGTCGCCTGCATGGTCAATGGTGCCGGCCTCGCTATGGCTACGGTCGATATCATCAAATACTACGGCGGCGAGCCGGCCAACTTCCTCGATGTCGGTGGTGACTCCACACCGGAGAAGATCGCCGAGGCCTTCCAGATCATGCTCGATGGCGGCCAGGCCAAGGGCATATTCGTCAATATCTTCGGTGGCATCAACCGTTGCGACCTCGTCGCTCAGGGTATCGTCGATGCTGCGAAGATCATCTCCAAAGACGGCAAATCTCTGCCGGTACCGGTCGTCGTCCGCCTCGAGGGCACGAACGTCGAGCAGGGCCGCGAGATTCTCAAGAACACCCCGATTCAGAATGTCATCATGGCTCCGACCATGGAGGGCGGCGCTGAGAAGATCGTGCAGCTCGTCAAAGAAGCCGAGAAACAGGGCTGATTCGCAGTTGATTGCCTAAGGAGGTTTGAACTAAATCATGGGAATTCTAGTCAATAAAGATACCAAGGTCATTGTCCAGGGCATCACGGGCAAGCAGGCCACTTTCCATACGAAGCGCATGCTCGAGTATCATACGAACATCGTCGGCGGCACGTCGCCCGGCAAGGCCGGCCAGACGGTCGAGGGCGTACCAGTATTCAATACCGTGAAGGACGCAGTTGACGCAACGGGAGCAAATGCATCGGTCATCTATGTACCGGCGAAGTTCGCAGCTGACGCTATCCTCGAGGCTATCGATGCTGAGCTCGATGTCGTCGTCTGCATCACGGAGCATATCCCGGTCCTCGACATGGTCAAGGTCCGTCGCTATCTGAAGGGCAAGAAGACCGTCCTCATCGGACCGAACTGCCCGGGCATCCTGACCACGGACGAGTGCAAACTCGGCATCATCCCCGCCAATATCCATCGCAAGGGCCATGTGGGCGTCATCTCCCGCTCCGGCACCCTGACGTATGAGGCTACGTTCCAGCTCACGAATGCCGGCATCGGCCAGACGACGGCTATCGGCATCGGCGGCGACCCGGTCAAGGGCACGGATTTCATCGATGCGCTCAAGTACTTCAAAGATGATCCGGACACCAAGGCTGTCCTCATGATCGGCGAGATCGGCGGCAGCGCTGAGGAAGACGCCGCTAAGTGGATTCATGAGAACATGCCGGACAAACCGGTTACGGCCTTCATCGCTGGCCGTCAGGCGCCTCCGGGCAAACGCATGGGCCATGCTGGCGCCATCATCTCGGGCGGCAAGGGCACAGCTGCCGATAAGATCAAGGCTCTGAATGCCGTAGGCATCCAGGTCGCTGATACCGTCGCCCATATCGGTGCTACGGTCGTCGACACGCTGAAGAAAGCCGGCATCTACGACGAGTGCCATACCTGCTAAGACTCTGTAATATAGGATACTATTACTGCCTATCAGGGCTGTGGGATTCCCACAGCCCTTTTCGCGTTGAGCCTTCCCCTGAGGAGGAGGCTATAGTATAAAAGGGACTGCATCCGCAGTCCCTTTTATACTATATTCGAATGTGTATCTTACTGGACATTCATCGAGAGCTCGATGAATTTGTTGCCGAGCTTTGCCTTTTGCAGGACTTCCTCGGTGATCTCGGCACCGGCCTCGACGATGACGATGCCGTTATCCATCTTGATCGTGCGGGCCGCTTTCTTGCCGAGCAGGAAGCGGCGATGGCGCTCCTCCGTGGCCTTGTCTACAGCGGTCTGTTTCGGGGCAGCAGCCGGAGCGGCTGCCGGGGTCGGAGCCGGAGCGGCTTTCGGAGCAGCCTTAGGCTCAGCCTTGGCAGGCTCAGCAGCTTTCGGAGCTTCTGCCTTCGGGGCTTCGGCTTTCGGAGCCTCGGCTGGCTTGGCAGCGGGAGCGGCTTTGACCGGCTCTGGTGTCACAGCTGGCTCCGCTTTCGGAGCTGGGGCTGGAGTTGCTTTCGGAGCCTCGGCCGGCTTAGCAGCCGGAGCTACCGACTCAGTTTTTTTTTCGACGCCGGACGGGTCGATGACGGTGACCTCTTTACCGAATATGGATATCTGATCAGCCATGACATCGGAGGTCGTGCCATCCGGAGCGGTTATCTCGCATTTCTCGATCTTGCCATCGTCACCGACGTAGACTTCGGAAATCTTGCCCTGGATGGTACCGGTCTTCGTGATGGCTTTCGTGCCGATGATGCGGATGTTCTCATCGAGCAGGGCCTCGTAGTCGCCAGCTGCATCGAGCGTCAGGATGCTGTCGCTGTTCGTGACAGTGACGGCATCATCACCGATAGCGATGACGGAGTCGTAGGGGATGAGCTTTACGCCGCGATACCAGTCGGCATCCTCGATGGTGATCGCCGCTACAGCGCCTTTCTTGGCGTCCATGAGCAGGGTCTTGCTCATGCCGAGCTCGCGGCCCTCAGTGATGCTGATGACCGGCAGTCCCAGGATTTCTACACTTTTCTTCATTGAAATTCCTCCATTATGTGCGCGTCATTCGGCGGAGTCGGCTGCGCGCTCGATCTCCTGGCGTATCTCCGACGGTATTTCCGCGAAGGGGATATTTGACGCATTATGCTTATCCAATATATCTTGAACGAGGCCCAGATAGCGCAGGTTTTCTTTGAACTGCACTAGAGCGGCGTCATTACCTATTATTATAGGACGCAAAAGGGCATTCTGGCAAGTATTAATGGCTGCCTGATAATCGCCGAGCTCGCGGTAAAGCCGGATGAGCTGGCTCAGCATGAATGGCAGTTCCATCGGATCGGTAGGATAATGCTTGATGTACTGCTGACAGGCATAGATGGCCTGCGTCGGTGATGTATTCGAGTAGGCCATGTCAAGCAGGGCATCGATGTCGTCAACCACGGCATCGACCGCGGATCTTTCTGCAGGCGTGGCATCTGTAACTGGCGGCGGGAAGGAGCGGCCGATCAGCGGATCAACGCTCTCTGGCTCGGCTGCCTCAGAGGTTGCCAGTGGTGCTGCTTCTGGGGCAGCGCCGGTAGCTGCGGCTATGTCGGCTGTTTCCGCAGGCTCGGTGTCAGCAGGAGGATTGATGCCTGCAACCGGCGACTCGTTGGTCTGGTCAGCTTCGGAGGACTTGACAGATCCGGCAGATTCAACCGGCTGGTCCGGCTTGACCGCATCTATAGCAGGCGGTTCCGCTGGAGGCGCAGGCTGTTCTGCGGCTTTTTCGGCCGACTCGGCCGACTGCTCCGGCTCGATGACCGCTGTGGCAGATGTCTCCTCTGTTGGCGTTGCAGGTTTTGCTGCTGCTTCGGCGGGCTTAGTCGGCTGTTCTGGCTCGGTAACCGCTGCAGCAGATATTCCTGCAGGCGTTGCAAGTTCTGCTGTTGCTTCGGCAGGCTCAGCGTTCGCAGCGGGCTGGCTGTCTGCAGCGGCAGTTTCGGCTTCATTGACTTCGTCTGCGGTGTCTTCTGCGTCGGGATGACGTAACAGATGCTCGTTGAATAGAGTGACGAGCGCAGCAGCCACCAGTATCATGACACCGAGGCGAATCAGATGACTGACATCGAGCGCTGAGCTCAGCATGATCGCTGCGGCATTCACCAGGAAGGCCATGACGGCGCAGAGTACGAGTGAGGCGTATTTCAGCTCGATGCCGAAGTGATGGCAGAGGCGATAGATGATGAGTATGCTGACGGCCATGATGGAGCCAGTAACTATTATGAACAACATGCCTATCACCTCGATGCGTCGGAGTCTGGCTGAGCGTGTCGACCTGCAGTCTTCGAACTCAGATAATCAATAAATCCTATCTAATTTTATACAACATAAAGGGCGTAAATCCTGCCAGAAGGATTTAAAAAAGGGAAATCGGGCTTCCAGAAAGGGAAATTTTTAACTTTTTTGCATGATTTTGGTCGCGAAGGGGAGCATTTTAGCGGAAAGTATAGTATAATAGTCAGAGAGCCAACTGCGATGTGAATTTTTTCGCGCCGGGCTAACGGCGCTTCATCAGGTAGGCGGGGAAAATATCAATACATATAGAATGGAGAGATCAATATGACTCAAGCTACTATCACGATCGAGAACAAGACTGGTATCCATGCACGTCCGGCCTCTATATTCGTGCAGACGGCTACTAAGTTCAAATCCAAGGTCCAGATCCAGGCAAAAGGCAAGACTGTCGATGCCAAGAGCATCCTCATGATCATGAGCATGGGCCTCGTAAAGGGCACGGAGATCACCATCATCGCTGATGGCCCGGATGAGGCTGAGGCAGTGAAGGCCCTCAAGGATCTCGTAGCTTCGAAGTTCGGCGAGGAGTAATCATCCGGGAGGCTGCTGTCCTGCGTGAGGAGGGTTCACGCTCGACAGCGGCTTCTTTGCGCCTCGGGATATATTCTGATAGGGGGAAGAAAAATGGCAGAAAAGATCCGTGGTAAGGGTGTCATATCCGGCATTGCCATGGGCAAGATCATGCTGGCGGGACAGAATCTCGACGGCTATCTGGTGAGCTACAAGCCGGAGGACAAGGAGACAGAGAAGAAGAAGGCAGCCGACGCCCTCGTAGCAGTGGCTGAGAATCTCCGTGAAAGCATCGAGCGCCTGCAGAAGCAGGATATGGCTGAGCAGGCGGCCATCATGGAGGCCCATCGCATGATGGTCCAGGATCCGATGATGGCAGAGAATATCGCAAACAAGGTCGAAGAGCTCGGCAATGCTCCGCTGGGCGTGCTCAAGGCAGCTGAGGAGCAGGCGATCCAGTTCGAGCAGATGGACGATGAGTATTTCGCAGCCCGCGCGGTTGACCTGCGCGATGTCGGCAAACGCATCGCGAAGTACATACTCGGCGTCAAGGAACCGGAAATCGGCGATGAGAAGGTCATACTCTGCGGCGAGGAAATCGAGCCGTCCGTCATCGCCGGCATGCCGACGGACAATATCGCAGGCGTGCTGCTCGGCTCGGGCAGTACGACGTGCCATGCCGTCATCATCGCGAAGGCTCGTGCCATACCGACGATTGTCGGCCTCAACAAAGAGGGACGTATAAAGAAAATAAGCGACGGCGACCATGTCATCATCGATGGCGAGCTCGGCGTCGTAGTCATAAATCCGAGCGACGAGGAGCGCGCCAGCTATCAGGAGCGCATCCGCAAGCAGGAGGAGCTCGCTGCTCACTATGCCGAGCTCAAGGAACTGCCGGCTATCACGACTGATGGCGTGAAGGTAGACCTCGTAGCCAACATCGGTACGCATATGGATGTCGATAACGCGCTGAACTATGGCGCTGAGGGCGTCGGCCTGTTCCGCTCGGAATTCGTATTCATGGGCCGTCAGGACATCCCGACCGAGGAGGATCAGTTCAAGGCTTATAAAGAGGCCATCGAGAAATGCGATGGCAAGCTCTGCGTCATCCGCACGATGGATATCGGTGGTGATAAGCCGCTGCCGTACCTCAACATTCCTCATGAGGATAACCCGTTCCTCGGATATCGCGCCCTGCGTATCAGCCTGCAGCGCCGCGATCTGTTCCTGCCGCAGCTCAAAGCTATCCTGCGCGCCGGTGTCTACGGCAAGGCTGCCATCATGTTCCCGATGGTCATCAATGTGTCCGAGTTCAAGAAGGCCAAGGAATTCGTCGAGGAGGCGAAGGTCGAGCTCGCGCACGAGGGCAAGAAATATGCGGACAATGTACAGGTCGGCATCATGGTCGAGACGCCGTCGGCAGCGGTCATGACCCCGGTGCTCGCGAAATACGCGGACTTCTTCTCCATCGGTACGAACGACCTCGTCCAGTACACGCTGGCGGTCGACCGCGGCAATGCGAATATCTCGTATCTCTATAACCACTTCAATCCGTCCGTGCTGCGTCTCATCAAGCGCACCATAGAGAGCGCGCGCGAGCATGGCAAGTGGGCCGGCATGTGCGGTGAGATGGCCAGCGATCCGCGTGCGGCCGTCCTGCTCGTGGCCATGGGCATCAACGAGCTCTCCATGAGCGCACCGTCCATACCGCGCGTCAAGGAAATGATCCGCTCCATCAGCTCGATTAAGGCCAAGGAGATCCTCTCCGACGTCATGAAGATGGAGGATGGCGACGAGATCAAGAGCTATCTGCAGAAGGTGCTCTGAGTCAGATAAACCAAAACATAACGAAAGAGGCTATCGCAGTTCCAGGCTGCGGTAGCCTCTTTTGGTGTGGAAATCCCAATTGAAGTACTTCAATTATACTTCAAAGTCACTTCAATAACAACTTCAAATTAACTTCAACAACTTATTGAAGTACTTCTGAATGGCGAAATGGTAGTCGTTGGCTCGGGGATCGTCTGTGGCAGCAAAAAGCCCCGACGGTCGTCGGGGCCTTTTGCGGTACTGATACAACTCAGAACATGAGGTCGATCAGATTGCCGGCTGTCGTATAGGTGTTTATGTTGCTGAGGACGCTGCCTGAATATATCGAGGCCGCCTCGAGCTCGTCACCGATCATGCTCTGCATAGAGGGGAAAAGCTTGTCGGCCTGCGACAGGGCGAGGTCGGCATGGCTTTCGGCTTTGCCGGCCAGTCCGTTCGAGCCGAGGGCATTCTGGACGCGGTCGCCGTTTTCGACGAGGGCATTCGCCAGCGTCTCGGTATCGACGGTCAGCTTGCCGGTCGTGCTGTCGACGCTGATGCCTATACCGCTGTACACGCCCGACCGATACGTCGTATCGCTGAAGGTAGAGGCCAGTGTCTTCATGCGGTTGCTGACATCGGAATTCTTGCTCGTGTAGCTGATGGCTTCATTGTAGTCGTCGACGAGGCTCTGGACATTGTCCAGGGCAGACTGCAGCGAGTCGCTGTAAGTCACCGTGCCATCCGCTGAGGTCGTGATGTCGCCAGCGGAGAAGGAGTAGTTCATCTGGGCTACGGTCGAGGCGGAGTCCTTCAGATCGTTCATGGTCGATTTCAGCTGTGTATCGAACGTCTTCTTCGTCGCATCGTACGAGCTTACGAGGCTCGAGGCACCGCTCGTAATACTTGTGAGCGTGCCAAGGTCGGAGCTTGACGAGGCAGAACTCGTATAGCTGGACCAGAGCTTGTTCAGCGAGCTCTGAGCGGAGTTTGTCTTACTGCTGCTCTTGCCCGTAGCGGTATTGAAGCTCGAGACGAGATTGGACAGCGTGGCGACTTTGGCCTGAGCCGCTGAGAGCGAGCTCGTCTTCGAGCTCGAGGTGGAGCTGGAGCTCGTCGTGCTCGAGCTGCTCGTGCTCTGAGTGGAGTCCGTGGAGCTCGTGCTGCTGGAACTGGCTGTCGAAGCCTTTTCCGTCATCTTGTAAAGGGTGTAAGTGTTGTTGGCCATCGCAGATATGGTTGACATAGTGAAAACCTCCTTTCTTTGGCAGGAACCATCCGTGATTCCTTTAGTGGAGATACACTCTCCCTATACATGATATCGTTATTTCCGCCTGCCGGGATAAATAATTTTATACGGACCATCAGATGTGGTATGATATATATGATTGATACTTTAGAAGGCAGGTGAAGGCGATGAATTATTACCGGCTCATAGGAGCGGTGGCTCTGCTGGCAGGACTGGCCTGGGGCGGGTACAGCCTCGCCGCGGGCCAGTCATCGGGCCTCGTATATATAGCTCTGGGCATCGGCGCAGGGCTGGCGGCTCTCTATATGGAGAAGAAACGGACTGATCGGCCGCAGCATGTATTGTCAGTCACCGAGCTGACCGAGGTAGGACCGGAGCAGTCGGCACAGTTGCAGGGGCTTTGGCAGAAGGCGCTGCATGATTATGAGCGTCTCGAGGCATCTCGTTCGCAGCTGCGCAATCCGGCACTGCAGGCGCAGATCGCGCGCATGCAGCGGGCGGCAGACAAGCTCCTGGACTACCTGGGGCAGCATCCGCGGCGCTTGCCGGCTGCACGGCGTTTCGTGGACTATTATCAGGATCGGGCGGCCAATCTGACGGAGCAGTATATCGAGCTCGAGCGCACCGGCCTCCATACGGAGAAGATGCAGGAACTGCGGCAGCGGCTTGAGAGCACGCTCGCAGCCTGTGATGAGGCCTATGCCCAGCAGATGGAGCAGGTTGTCTCGGCCCAGATGCTCGATATGGATGCCGAGCTCTCCGTCATGGAGCAGTCGCTGGCGGCAGATGGCATAAAGGATGATGGCCAGACAACGGCAGAGGCAGCGGGCGACGGAACGGAGACTGCTCGTTCGGCGATGGATGATGCGGCCCGGGCAAACTACGGACCGACACCGGCCATGCAAAGGAGAGGGCCGCGCGGCATCCGCGCCCGGCGCTATCGCCCGACCGAGTGGCGGGCCAGCGTGCCGGAGGAGATGCGCCACCGTGTCATCGGGGAAAAGATCGTACTGGCGGCGCTGGCTATCCTGCTGGGCGGCTTCGGTGCCCATAAGTTCTTCCAGGGACGCATGAAGAAGGGGCTGCTGTACGCGGCTTTCTGCTGGACGCCGATCCCATGGGTGATCGGCTTCGTCGAGGGAATCCGGTACCTCATGATGAACGTCGATGATTTCTATAATGATGAATATCTGGAATACGGATCAGGCAGCCGTCGCGGACGGTGAAGGAGTGAATGGAAGAAGTGGCAGATGTAAATCTAGATGACCTCCTGGCAAAACGGAACGGTGGGAAAGCTGATGCAGAGGCGGAGGCTCCGAAACTGGACCGCACCGAGGCAATCGAGCAGCAGCGGGAAACGCAGTTGGCGCTCGATGAGGTGACGGACGCGCTGGCGCAGATGACGCCTGAGGAGAAACGCCAGGTGGCTGAAATACGCGATAGCATCGATCTGACGGATTCGACGGGCATCGTCAGCTTCGGCGCGCCGGCGCAGCAGAAGCTGGCCCAGTTCTCGGAGAATGTGCTGCGCGAGGTGCGCAGCAAGGACAGCGGCGAGGTCGGCCAGCTGCTCCAGACGCTCATGAACGATGTGCGCACGTATGAGGACAGCCAGAAAGAGCGCGATGGCAGCTTTCTGCACAAGTTGCCGCTCGTCGGCAAGCTCATGAACAAGGCGCAGTCGGTCAAGGATGGCTATGATAAGCTTTCAACGCAGGTAGATGAGGTCGAGGCCGGACTGGAGCAGGCCCGGCTCAAGATGATGAAGGACATCGCGCTGTTCGATCATCTCTTTGCTGAGAATTTGAGCTATTTCAAGAAGCTGCAGCTCTACATCGAGGCTGGCGAGCAGAAACTGCATGAGCTCCAGACGGAGACATTGCCGCGGCTGCGCGCGCAGGCAGCCAGCTCGGATAATCCGATGGCAGCCCAGGTCGTGGCCGACTACGAGCAGAGTGTGAACCGCTTTGAGAAAAAAGTGCATGACCTGAAGCTCAGCAAGACGATCGCGATACAGACGGCGCCGCAGATCCGTCTGCTCCAGAATAATGACAAGGAGCTCATAGACCGCGTGCAGACGGCTATCTACAATACGATACCGCTTTGGAAGAACCAGCTCGTCATAGCGCTCGGACTCGCGAGCCAGCGTGAAGTGTTGCGCCTGAATCAGGCGGTCAGCCGCACGACGAATGAGCTTTTGCGGCGCAATGCGGAGATGCTGCGGCAGAATACGGCGGAGACGGCGCAGGAAAACGAGCGCAGCATCGTGGACATCGAGACAGTGGCCAAGGTGAATGAGGAGCTCATCGCCACGCTCGAGGATACGGTGAAGATACAGGATGAGGGCCGGGCCAAGCGGCAGGCGGCCGAACAGGAACTCGCGAATATCGAGGATCGCCTACGGGGGGCGTTGCTCGAGCGCGTACAGCGAGAACGGGGGCAGGCAGGGCAGGAGCAGGATAAATGAGCAAAGACAAGGAGACTGGCGGGGACAGCCGCATCCGCTCGATTGAGGAACTGAGGGCTGAGCATAAAAGGCGTCTGCAGGCGCAAGCAGAGCCGGAGCGCCGTCGCAAAAGGCGCGGCCGCCGTGCGGTGCTGCAGCATCATATCGGTATGACGGCCATCGTGCTGCTGGCCCTGTTCGGGGTGCTGGTGCTGCGTTATGGCTGGCTGCAGCTCTGGCGTGGCAGCGAGATGGCAGAGCGCATACAGCATCAGGTCGGTGATGATTATGCCATCCAGTCATTGCGCGGCGCGATACTCGACCGCAATGAGCGCGAGCTGGCCGTGAGTACCATGACGAAATCGCTCTACGTGGATCCGGCCAATGTCAAGGATGCCGATGCACTGGCCGCCGGCCTGTCGCCGCTCATCGGCGTGAGCGAGGATGAGATCAAAGATGATATCGCGGTCGGCGGACGCTTTGTCTGGATCAAGCGCCGGCTGGATCAGCCCGAGTACGAGGCAGTCCGCCAGTTCATCAACGACAATGAATATTCGCAGTGCCTGGCTTTCCAGAATGAGGCGAAGCGCTTTTATCCGAATGATGTGCTGGCTGCCAATGTCCTGGGATTCGTGGGAACGGAAGACAAGGGGCTCGATGGCGTCGAGCAGTCGCTGGACAGTCTGCTGAAAGGCGAGATCAAGAAGACGAAGCTGACGACGGATAATCATGCCCAGCCAATCATGGATTCCATATTCTCGAGCAAGCGCCGCTATCAGGGCGACTACTGCAAATCCGTCGTCCTGACGCTCGACAGCTCGATACAGTTCATCGTCGAGCAGGAGCTCGACAAGGCCGTAGCCGAGACGAGCCCCGCGGCGATCACCTGCGTCGTCATGGACCCGAAGACCGGCGATGTGCTGGCTATGGCCTCGCGGCCGTCATATAATCCGAATAAATTCTGGGAATACAAGCCGGAGGTATGGAAGAACCGCGCCGTATCCTTCATCTATGAGCCGGGCTCGACCTTCAAGTCGGTCGTAGCCGGAGCGGCCCTGCAGGAAAAGGCAGTCACGCCGAACCAGGTATTCGTCGATCCCGGCTACGTCATGGTCTCGGGACGCCGCATCCAGAACTGGAACGGTGAGAGCTTCGGTACCGTGACGTTCACCGATGTGGTAAAGAATTCACTGAATACCGGCTTCGCCCAGGTCGGACTGCGGCTCGGCGCTGAGAAACTGACCGAATACGCCAAGAAATTCGGCTTCGGCAAACCGACGGGCATCGACCTGCCGGGCGAGGAGAGCGGTATCCTGTTCAATCCGGAGAATATGCGTGACTCGGATATCGCCACGATGGCTATCGGCCAGAGCATCGCGGTGACGCCGCTGCAGCTCGTGACGGCCATGTCGGCCATCGCCAATGACGGCGTGCTGCTGCAGCCGCATATCGTGAAAGAGATACGCAATCCGGACGGCTCCATCTATGATAAGCGGGAGCGCACGGAGGTGCGCCGTGCGCTCGAGTCGGCCACGGACAAGACGCTCGTCGGCCTGCTCGAGCAGGTCGTGGCCTCGGGCGGCGGCAAGAAGGCGGCAGTCAAGGGCTATCGCATCGCGGGCAAGACCGGTACCGCGCAGAAGATACGGCCGGACGGTGCGGGCTACATGGAGGGGCACTATATCGCCTCGTTCTGTGGCTTTGCCCCCGTGGAGGATCCGCAGGTCGTCGTGCTGGTCATGATTGATGATCCAGGCATCGGCAATTTCTATGGCGGTCAGATAGCAGCGCCAGTGGCGGGGCGCATTTTCAACCAGCTATTCCGCTACCTGCATATCGAGCCGTCGAGCGATCCCTTTGCCGGACTGGAGTCAAAGAACAAGAAGCGCGAGGTAAAGCCGCCGGACTATAATGGGGCCGTGCCGCAGGGAAAGGTCGTCGTGCCTGACTTCAGCGGCAAGAGCTTGCGGCAGTCCGCCCAGCTGGCGGCCAGCCGCGGCCTGGAATTCGTGTCGGAGGGATCCGGCTTCGCCGTGCAGCAAAGCATCGCCTACAACACGCTGGTCGACAGCGGGACCGAGATCAAGGTCTATTTCCAGCCCTGAAAAAATTTCCTGGTGCTGAAAGAATCAAATAATGACAGAATCATGGCCGCAGGCTATCGGAGCCTGCGGCTTATTCTATATGGTGATGGTGAGTGATGTTGCAGCTGCAACATAATCTTTTTTCGGAATTGGGTATAATGATTTATGGTAAACTACGTTCAAACAGGAGGGAAAACAGTGCAGGATGCATATAGATTATCGGAACTGGCCATATTTCATGACCTGACTCCGCAGGAAATCACTCAGTTTTTGGAGCAGATGGAGGCCAGAGTAGAGCAGTATGAACATGGGGCACGGTTGCTTCATGCCTATACGAGCAATTCGAACATTGGATTTGTCCTGAAGGGCGAGGGGCAGGTCGTCGTCGAGGACTGTCTGGGCAATGAATCCGTGGGACACCGGATCAAGCGCGGCTCGATGCTCGGAGCAAGCACGGCGATACTGGCCCCGATTACTCTGCCTATCGATATCGAGGCTCTGACTGCTATGGATGTGCTCTGGATCGAGTACGACCGGCTGGTCACGAAAGGACCGCGGCTCGGGCGCATCCACGGCATCGTGATGCGGAATATCCTCGAGGCGTTCTGCCGACGCAATGTGCGCATGATGCAGAAGCTGGAGATCATCTCGCAAAAGGGGATACGGGAGCGCGTCATCCTGTACCTCATGCAGCAGGAGCTGCTGCAGCTGGGACTCCATCGCATCGAGGTGCCGGGGCGCATCCAGCTGGCTCGAGAGCTCGAGTGCAATCGCAGTGCTCTGACGCGCGAGATCAACCTCATGCAGAAAGATGGACTGCTCACCGTAGGTGAGGGCTGGATGAGCCTCAATCATGAGAAGATTTCTGAGGGACGCAGATGATAGAGATCGTATTTACGGATGTCAGCATGGCTTTCGGTGCGCATCAGCTCTGGCAGCATCTCGATGCCGATATCTCCGGCGGCGTGACTGCCGTCACAGGCGCCAATGGTGCCGGAAAATCGACGTTCCTGCGGCTCGCGGCCCGGATGCTGCGGCCGTCTGCGGGAGAGGTCGTGACCAAGCGGGACGGGCAGCGGCTGACGGCTGCCGAATACAGCCAGCTCTGGGGACTCGATGCGCCGGAGTGTCAATGCTACCCGGAGCTGACAGCCGCGGAAAATGTGCGCTTCGCGGGCAGTATGCGCGGGCTGGTACTGGGGACCGGCAGGATCGAGGAATGCCTGCAGCGGGTCGGACTGCCGCGGGCTGCGATCCGCGATGAACGCTACTATGTGCGCAGCTTCTCGACCGGCATGCGCCAGCGGCTGAAGCTGGCGCTGCTGCTGGCCGTGGATCCGGCCGTCTGGCTGCTCGATGAGCCGGGAGCCAATCTCGATGCGTCCGGACGCGCGATGGTGCTCGATATCGCCCGGACGGCTGCCCGGCAGGGCCGCATCGTCCTCCTGGCGACGAATGAGGCAAAGGAGGCGGAGGCAGCTGATGAACTCATCAATCTGGATCGCTTTTAAAGGCATGCTGCGCAAAGAGCTCTGCGTCGGTTTCCGCTCGCGCACGCGCTGGGTCGTCATGTTCATGTTCGCCGTGACGATGCTGGCCTGTGTCAGTCTGGCGGTGGGCGGCATGGGCTTGCCCGTATCCGTGCAGGCCGCTCTGCTCTGGATCCTCATATTCTTTGCAGCGCTGACCGGTACCGGCCAGACATTCACCGATGAGGCGCAGCAGGGCACGTTCCTGCTGCTGCGCAGCTATGGCCAGGCTCAGACCGTCTTGTTCGGCAAGATGGTGTTCATGTTCCTCGAGCTGCTGCTGCTGACGCTCGTCATCGTGCCGCTGGCCTGCGTGTTCCTGAATATCGATATCGCTCAGCCCCTGCCGCTCGTGGCTGTCCTGTTGCTGGGACTGGCCGGGATCGCAGGCGCGGGGACGCTCGTGGCTTTTCTGACGCTTAGTGCGAAGGTCAGGAACGGACTGTTCTTCATACTGATGCTGCCATTGCTGCTGCCGGTGTTCCTGACGGCTATCGCAGTGACGACGGCCGCACTGGAGGGCCGCTTCGCCGCGGTGAGCTGGCTGTTCGGTCTGGCTCTGTACGATGCGCTGCTCATCGCCGGTTCGTCGGTCTTGTTCGACTATGTCTGGTATGAGGCCTGAGGGGGAGTTCATATTGCTCGGAGCAATCATCATCATTCTTACGCTGGTGCTGGCGGCAGCGGTTTTCTTCGTCGTACCGCCGGCCGAGGGCTTGGGATATCTGGTGCGTATTATCTATTTCCATGTGCCGATGGCCTGGGTGTCGGTACTGGCTTTCCTCGGCAGTGCCTGGTGGGCCGTCCGGTTCCTGCGCTCGGCTGATATGCTGCAGGCCCGGAAAAGCTACCTCTCGGCACAGTGGGGACTCATATTCGCCCTGCTGGCAACGGTCAGCGGGGCGGTATTCGCCAAGCTGACCTGGGGCGCTTTCTGGAACTGGGATCCGCGGCAGACGACGATATTCGTGCTACTGCTCATATACGGCGCCTATCTGACGCTGCATGCGGCCATCGAGGAGCCGGAGCGGCGGGCGCGCGTCTGTGCGGTCTATGCGATCATGGCGTTCCTGACGGTACCGTTCCTCGTTTTCATACTGCCGCGGCTCTATTTCTCGCTTCATCCATCGCCAATCGTAAATGGCACCGGGCTTGCGATGGAGCCGGTCATGCTCATCGTGCTGCTGGCGGCCATGGCCGATGCGACATTGATGTATATCTGGCTCCTGCAGCGCGGGCTGCGGAGCGGGAAAGGACGTGAACACGTATGAAGCGCAAGGTATTGCTCTTGATACTGCTGTTGGGGTTCGCAGGCTACGCAGCCTGGGCGTTCAGCGACTCGGTCACTCCCTATGTCAGTATAGAGGAGGCCCAGCGGGCGAAAGGCAGCGTCCAGGTCAAGGGGCTGCTCGATCCGCAGGTGACACCGCATCAGGAGGGGGAGGAGTTCGTTTTCTCGCTGCGCGATGAGGACTCCGGCCAGACGATGCCGGTGCGCTATGCCGGGACGAAGCCGGACCGCTTCGAAGAGGCCTATCATATCGTTGCCATAGGCCGTTACAGCGAGGGCGTGTTTCACGCGGAAAAGCTGCTGATCAAGTGTCCTTCGAAATATGAGAATCAGCGGCAGAAGTGATAGGGGGAGACAATTATGGGAACTGCCAGCTTGATTGCAGCGCTGCTGCTGGCGGCCGGAGCCGGCGTAGGCTTCGCTTTGGATGGAGCGCGTCCGCAGCGCATCGCGCGCGGATGTGCCTATCTGTCAGCGGCGGTCGTCGTCCTGGCCAGTGCAGCCCTCATGTACGGCATACTGACGGATGATTTCTCGCTGGGCTATGTGGCGGGACATTCCTCGCACGAGCTGCCGCTCGTCTATAAGGTCTCCGCGTTCTGGGCCGGCCAGGAGGGTTCATTCCTGCTCTGGCTGCTTTTCCATGCGGCGGCTGGCTGCTGGCTCGTGGCGCGGCGGCGGATGAACAGCTACGGACTCGTGCTGTTTTTCACGCTGCAGGCAGTGCTGACGGCGCTCGTGCTGGCGAAAAGCCCGTTCCTGCCGGCGGAGACCATCATGGAGGATGGCGTCGGCCTGAATCCGCTGCTGCAGGATCCGTGGATGGCCGTGCATCCGCCGGTCATATTCCTGGGCTATGCGCTGCTCGCCGTGCCGTTCTGCTATGGGCTGGGGGCGCTGCTGGGCAAGGAGTCGATGTCAGAATGGCTTGCTCCGGCTCATAACTGGACCGCTGCGGCCTGGGGATTCCTCGGCGCCGGTATATTCATCGGCGGCTATTGGGCCTACAAAGTGCTGGGCTGGGGCGGCTACTGGGGCTGGGACCCCGTCGAGAATTCCTCGCTCGTGCCCTGGCTGCTGGCTACCGTCGTGCTTCACCTCGAGCGCGTGGCACGCATGCGGCAGCCGGTGCTGCCCATGCTGCTTCTGGCAATCATATTCACGTACAGCTTCGTGTTCTATGGTACGTTCCTGACGCGCAGCGGCGTGCTGGGGGACTTTTCGGTTCATGCGTTCGAGGGGAGCGGACTCGGACTCCTGATCATCGTCGTGAACGGACTCGTGCTGCTGACGGGGCTGTTGCTGCTGCTCTGGCGCGGACAGTCGATGCCGCAGGGCCATATGTATGAGGGCCATGGCAGCCGCGAGTTCCTGATGCTCCTCGGCAGCCTGCTGCTGGTGTTTGCCGCCGTCATCGTGTTCCTGGGCATGTCGATGCCGGTGCTGACCCAGCTCATGGGTCAGCCGGCCGCGGTCGATAACAGCTTCTATATCCGGACGCTGTTGCCGCTGGCTATCGTCATGATGCTGCTGGCCGGCCTGACGCCCCGCTTTGGCTGGGGGCATGGAGCGGAGAGGCTCGTTGCACCGGTCGATGTCGTCGCGTTCCTCGCCGGAGGAGCTCTGGCCTGGGCAGCAGCTGGTGTGCATAGCGTGCTGCCGCTGCTGCTGGCCGGGGCCAGTGCCTATGCAGCGGTTGCGTTCCTGCGGCCCGGTCAGCTGCGGGCGGCATGCGGCAGTGTAGTAGCCCATCTGGGCGTGGGACTCGGGCTGCTGGCCATCGTGCTGTCTGGCTCTGGGGCGCAGGACAGTACGATTACCATACAGCCGGATGAATCCGCTGATGTGCTGGGGCATTCGGTCGCCTATCAGGGACAGCAGTTCGCGGCGGATGGCCGCAGCAAGGATTACGTTTTCACCGTCGATGGAAAAGAGACCCGGGCGCTGACGAAGCTGCGCACCAGCGGTGAGGATGCAGCGCGTGAGCCGGGCATCGCGCATGGCTGGCTCGGCGATGTTTATCTGGCCCCGACGCCGCCGCACAATGACTATGCCGAGCTGATACTGAAGAAGCATGCGGTCGTCATGGATGGCGAGCTGGCCTACCGCTATGAAGGTGTGACGAAGGAGCCGCTTGGCAACGGCAAGACGAAGGTTACGGCGGATATCGCGGTGACGGATGGCGAGACGGTCGACCATGCGGAGCCCTATATCGAGATGGCCGCTATGGGCGGCACCTCGGCACCGCTGGATATCATGCAGGGGCAGAAGCGCGTGCGCCTGACCGGCATATCGGGCGATGAGTCTATGGCCCGCCTCGAGATCATGCCGTCGCAGGCCGAGGAGAGTCAGCAGCCGCTGGCCGTCACCGTCAGTACGAAGCCGTTTATCTGGCTGCTCTGGGCCGCCTGCTTCCTGATTGTCGGCAGTGCGATAGGACTCGTGAGGCGGAATTGACCATATCATATAATTATTATAAGATTTTTTTCTTTAATAGTTGCCGGGGCAACATCATGAGAATTTTCTAAATGATATAATCACAGTGTAAGATAGAATCTGGGAGGAGGGAAGCGACCGTGGAACTCAGGAATTTATTCAAACGTCATACTCTGGCCTGTCTGGCGGGTGGTTTCGTCATCGGGCTCGGAGTGTTCGGCGTGGGCTCTGCCGCTATGTCGTTTTCAGGCTCCGCTACCTTCTGTGGCTTCTGCCATGCGATGAAGGATGTGAAAGCATCCTACATGATATCCTCGCACAGCCAGCTCGAATGTACCGACTGCCATCTGCCGCACGATAATGTAGCCATCTACATGATCGAAAAAGGCCGGACCGGCATGATCGATACCTATCACGAGGTGTTGCGCGACTATCCCGCCCATATCACGCTTTCGGAGCGTGGCCGGGAGACGGTCAATGCGAACTGCCTGCGCTGCCATGAGAATACGATGGGCGAGGTGCATGCCAGCCGCGGGGTAGCAATGGACACTGGTGGCGATTGCCTGAAATGTCACAGCCGCATCGTTCATGGTTCGAACCATCTCGAAGGGGGGATAAAAGTTGAGTAAGCTGCAGAAAATCATAGCGGGAATGGTAGCTGTATGCGTCGTATTCTTCGGCTTCGTCATGGTTCGCCTCGTCGCGGCGCCGAATGATAATAGCGTGAAGCTCGCGCAGATACCGAAGGACAAACAGCTCGGCAAAGAGGCCTATAAGGATGCCTACCCGCTGGAATATGAATCATTCATGAAGAACAACGACCTGAGCCCGTCACCGACCGGGTATGGCGGAGCGCAGGCGGAGAATTCGCATCTCACGGAGCAGCCCGAGATGCTCGAGAACTTCAAGGGCTACAAATTCGCGCTCCAGTATGATGACGACCGCGGCCATACCTATGCCGGTGTCGACTTCAAGAATACGAAGCGCCTGCCGGGTCAGAAGGGCAACTGCATAACGTGCAAGAGCTCGTATATGTATGATGTCTACTACAAGCAGAGCGGCTGGGACTATGCCTCGAAACCGGTCGAGGAAGTCATGGCTCCGATCGAGGATGACCAGTGGTTCGGCTGCTCGACCTGCCATGACCCGGAGACGATGGAGCTGCGCGTCTATCAGCAGGGATTCATCGACTCGATGGCCCGTCGCGGCATCGATGTGAACAGTGCCTCGCACAATGACATGCGCGCCTATGTCTGCGCTCAGTGCCATAATGAATACTACTTCAAGACCGAGGATGGCCGCGTCAACCATCCGTGGGATAACGGCCTCGATCCAGAGGACGAATATCAGTTCTACCAGTCGGGACAGGCTGGTGGCTTCCATCAGGACTGGGTGCATGCCGACTCCAAGGCACCGATGCTGAAGGCTCAGCATCCGGACTTCGAGGCCTGGGCGACGAGCGTACATGCGGATGCCGGCGTCACCTGCGTCGACTGCCACATGCCGTACATGCGTCAGGATGGCAAGAAATACACGTCGCATTGGATGACGAATCCGCTCAAGACGACGGAGGCATCCTGCCTCAAGTGCCACGATGAGAGCGCTGAGACGCTGAAGGCCAGAGTCCAGACAATCAACGACAATACGTTCAAACTGCAGCGCATCGCCGGTCAGACGGTCGCCAAAGCCCACCTCGCGATCAAGCAGGGCATGGAGTCCGGAGTCTCGGAACAGCAGCTGAACGTGGCCCGTCAGCAGGTCCGCGAAGCTCAGTGGTATTGGGACTGGGTAGCCGCTGAGAACAGCATGGGCTTCCATAATCCAGACAAGATCCTGCGTACCCTGGGACGGTCCATCGACCTGGCTCATCAGGCAATCGAGACCGTGCATGGGATTAACTGAAAACTACATAGCACGATAAGAGGTGCTTGGGAAAACGCTGGCGTATTTCCCAAGCACCTTTATTATTTTGCGGCGAAATTATTGACATGAAGCGCACTCGAAGTGCTAACATTTAACGCAAAGATGGTTTTCAAGGTAAGGGACTATAACGAAAGCCTAAGCACGCAGGACCGCGGCAGGTGTGAAGCCGTTCCAGGGCTGAGAATTGTTCTGACAGACAACAGCCATAGAGAAAACGAATGGCTAAACATCTAACATAAGTATTTTACATAGGGTGGGTTATTTGCTAGTATAAGTTCAGAAAGAGATACAGAATTATTCGAGGAGGTAAAGATAACGTGCTTATGATGAAAAAACTGGCCGGCGCACTGATACTTGGCGCGGCTATCGTAGCGACGGGCTGCGGCAGTCAGGCGGAAAAGCCGGCTGCCAGCAGCGGATCAGGTACGGCTGCGCAGGCAGCTGTGACTCAGGATGTGCAGAAGAATGCCCAGAACCCGGGCAAGATGCTCGTGGCGTATTTCTCGCTCCCGGACAACATGGTGAGTCCGATGACGACGAGTGATGTCGATGCACTCGCACAGGCCAGTGTGCTGGTCCGCGATAACAAGCAGGTCGGTATCAGCGCGCTGATGGCGAAGACAATCGCCGATAAGACGCAGGCCGATCTCTATTCCATCCAGGTGACGAAGAAGTATCCGGCGGAGTATCGCAAGACGACTGAAATCGCCAAGGATGAACGCAATAATGGTACGAAGGTCGAGCTGGCCAACCATCTGCCGAACGCTGACAGCTACGATACCATCGTGCTCGTCCTGCCGGTATGGTGGGGCGATGTGCCGATGGCCATAGAGACGTTCCTGCAGGAGAATAGCTTCGCTGGCAAGAAGGTCTATGTAGTGGGCACTTCGGGCGGCAGCGGCTTCGACAGCTGTGTGGAGTCCGTGAAGCGGCTGGCGCCGCAGGCCGATGTCGAGCAGGGCGTCTTCCTGATGACCGGTGATGCGCGCAACCCGGAGCAGGCAACTGCCCAGTGGGCCGACAGCATCAAGAAATAAGATATCGTTGGAGCAACTGAAAAAAGTGACTGCGGGAAAATGAGGAATCAAATTCTCGCAGTCACTTTTCATGTAAAAAGCCTTCTCCTGAGGAGAAGGAGACGTCATACAAGCTGCCCCCTTTGGGGAAGTGCCGAGCATAGCGAGGCGATAGGGGTGGCGAGCCACTATGTAACGCTCGATGACACATTGATGGTTCGGCTGCCATAGCCATTTGTTAGTGGGCCGTTTATGCAATAGTACTCGAGTCAAGTTACTAGCTCGCCACCCCCACCACCGCTAGCGCGGTCCTCCTCCTCCAAAGGGGGATGCTTCGCTCATCGCAACATCTCATCCACCGCTACCGTGATCCATCTTCTCCTCAGGAGAAGACTCCGATTCACAGCTTTTTATAGCAGTATCGCTATACGATATGCTATAATTAAAGAAAACATCAAGCGGAGGCAGTGAAATGGCAGGTAACAAGGGTGTCGAGAGCAATGGCAAGGCGTTGCTTTTCCAGGAATTCCTCATGGAGAATAATATCAACGTATTCAGTACGGAGTCGATTGATGATGATGTGCAGACCGTGATATTCCGGTCTCGCATCGAGGCTTGTGGGCAGATGCTGCCGATGGCTATCTTCATCGATACGAGCATATTCACGGTCATCCGCACGCAGATCGTGACCGGCATCCCCGCTGAGAAGCAGGCGGGACTCGAGGTATATCTGAATGAATTGAATTCCCGGTATAAGATTTTCAAGTACTACCTGAAACAAGAAAACCGTACCGGCAGCCCGTCCGGTACGGTGTATCTTGATATATGCCTGCCCTACGTTGACGAGACGTTCGACAGCAAGATGGTCCAGCTGATGCTTTCCGTGCTCGTACAGCATCTGGAGGACGTCTACAGCGACCTCATGGCGCAGGTCTGGAAAAAGTAAACAGTCGCTGTTCAGGCAGCTCGATCGCCCTTCTGATTCCTGGCCGGAATCAGAAGGGCTCTTGTATGATAAGGGCCAGGCGGCAGTTATTGGCATGCTCCCAGCGCAGGTTGAATGCACGGGTTGTGGTCGGGAAGCCCCAGTTGGCTACTTCGGCGGTCAGATATTCGCTGCCGTTGTCGGAGAGACGCAGAACGGGGCAGTCCTCGCAGGGCGCATCGAGGTGGTGGAACAGCTTGTAGCAGGGCAACTCATCGGCAGTTGCTGATACGGCCTGTCGTATGGTTTGGTTGAAATACAGAGGTGCCATGGTATCTTTATCGATCACGTATATCATTTCCTGCATGTGATCGAGGAGGTCGCGCAGGTGACGGACCTCAATCTTGTAATCGCTGTCTTTCTGGTTCGTGAGCAGGATGTTGCCCAGCAGCACGGCGAACGTGTTGAGGTCGGACAGCATCTCCTTGGTGAATTTCCAATGGCGCTGCCGGGTCTCGAATGACAGGCAGCCTAGTACTTCGGAGCCATGCGTGATCTGGCAGTGAGCGAAGGCCCCGCATTTCAATTGCTCGAAAGCCTGACGCTGCTGTGGCGGCAGAGAACCTGTATCCTCGCAGATAGACATGACGCCATAGCCCGAGGGGCGATAGAGCGACATTACGGCATTGGCCTTCTGGGCGGTCAGCTCGGCCAGTTCAGTGCCGCGCTGGGATATGCCATTCGGGCTGATCCATTCATAGGCATTCGTCCAGCAATTCGTGCGCGGGTTGAAATCATCGACGGCTACACGGTCGAGACCGAACTCCTGACCGAACATGCCGAGCGTCAGGGAAATGGTGGCCTCGGGGCTGTTGCTCTCGTATAGCAGCTTCAATATGAACTCCAGCATGTTATCCTTGAAGGCGCGCTGCTGGAGCTCGGCGAAGTTCTCGGGAGAGCGATGCGTCGTGACCGAGGCGTTATCGAGCAGGCTGCGGTGATAGATCATGTAGCGGTTCTTGCCTTTGGATTTTGCTTCATACAGAGCCCGGTCGGCATGCTTGAACAACTCGTTATACGTCAAGCCATGCTCAGGGTAGAGAGCCAGGCCGATGCTGATGGAAAAAGGCAGCTCTGTCGAGCCGCTCTTGTATGTGCGGTGCAGGACCTGCATGAGGCAGGTGACACGTTTCTTTACCGTCTCCATGTCAGTGACATCGAGCATCAGGATGATGAATTCATCGCCGCCCACCCGGCCTTTGATATCGGTGTGACGGAAGTTATGTTCGATCGCCAGTCCCATGTCCGTGATGACGGCATCGCCGAAAAGGTGGCCGAAATGGTCATTGATATCCTTGAAGCCATCGGCATCGACAAGCAGCATGGCACACTGGTCGATATCGTCGGAAACCGTATCGAGATAGTTCGTGATGCGCTTGCGCGTCGTTTCCTTGTTCAGCAGGCCGGTCAGGGTATCGCGCTCAGCCGCCTGCTCGAGGCGCTGCTGCCAGGCTTTCTGGGCCTGGATATTGCGTATGTAGCCAAAGGCCACCACCGGCTGCGAGCCGTCGAAATAGGTGACAAGGCGTATCTCCACCCAGCAGTAGGTCTGTTTGTGGCGGTCTTTCAGCCGCAGCTTCATGGTGTTGCCATGGAAATTATCCTGATAGCGATGGCGATATATTATTTTCAGGTAGGTCAATACGAGATGGGCATCATCCTGATGCAGCAACCCCGAAAAGAAGAAAAATGACGAGGCATTCTCTACATGGTTCGGCACGTCATAGCGATTGAGCCGGACTCCGTCCTTCAGTACCACTGTGTCCGTCGTAAGATCCCAGCGGAAATAGAGGCGTTTGTCGAACGTCTCTAATGCCTTGTAAACCTCGCCGTTAAAATTCTTGGGGATGTTGAATGAATGCATATTATCCGTGTGACCCCTTCTGAAGTGATAAAACTAACCATACATTATTATAACGTAAACGGGACAATATTACCAATATTTTTGGACAAAATATAAAGAATAAAAGGCATTATTTATATCAATCACTCAAACTTCGCACACGGTAAATGGCCTATGTGCCTTATAGAATCGGCCTGCTGGCCACAAAAGATATCCACATCATGCACATTGA
>CACXCN010000050.1 GCA_902766095.1 uncultured Selenomonas sp.
ATACTTTACAGGAACCAACATGGCTTTTCAATAGCAAATTTCAGTCAGGGGCAGGGCATTCACCCACAATCATGCCCGAAGCCTCGATAGAAAGAACACATATTTACAAAAACGAAAAAAATATAGCCGTATGTCCGTACAGGATGTATTGAAGATGCGGCCTGGCGCAGACTTTTGAAACAGGCATCCGAGGGGGGATATATTGACGCAGAGCTGGTAATTGTATATATTATAGGTGTAAATGATTCGTTACAACAGAAGCTGCGATCAGCAGGAAGGAGAATATGACATGACGAAAGAAGAGCTCATACAGGCAGCGCAGAAGATGGCGGCAGCACCGAGCTGCTTCCCGGCACTCAAAGCAGCGGCAGAGGCCTGGGTCAAGGCCGTAGGCACGACAGATGAGGCCGCAGCAGCTAAGGCGCTCAAAGCCCAGCTCGATGACTGCGTGACCGATGTCGATGGCTTTATCGCTTTCGCTGGCTCGCCGGACGGTGCAAAGATACTCGGCGGTGAGCAGGCAGCAGCTGGAGCTGCTGAGGCAGCCAAAGCCTCGAAGGCCAAGGGTAACAAGTACTGCATCTGCGATGCCTGCCAGAACGGTGGCGTCCTGCTCGACCATGCCAGCGACTGGCTCTGAGAGCGATATATAGTAGATGGGGGGACCGGCAGCTGTGATGGTTGCCGGTTTCCTGTTTCCGAGGATGGTCCTGCTCCGGAGGGGAGGAGATGAGCGGCTGATGAGCTGCGTATATAGATGAGATGGTTGCGTTTATTCAGCGGACTTAGTTCGTTCCAGATAATCGTATTGAGTTTCGGGGGACTGATCGCTGTAGGAACCGTGCTGCTTATGACTCCCTGGGCGGTGCGCGGGGCAGACGGTGCGGACTTTATGACGGCACTGTTCACGACGGTGTCTGCCTCCTGCGTGACCGGGCTCACGGTGCAGGATACAGCGACCTACTGGTCCACGTTCGGCCAGCTGGTACTGCTCCTGCTTATCCAGATCGGCGGCCTCGGCGTGGTGACGATGGCAGTGGCACTGACCATGGCATCCGGGCGGCGCATCGGCCTGATGCAGCGCAATACGATGCAGGACGCTCTGTCCGTGCCGCAGCTGGGTGGTATCGTGCGCATCCTGCGGTTCATCCTGCTGTTCACCTTCGGCACGGAGCTCCTGGGCGCCGTCCTGCTGTTGCCGGTATTCGTCCGCGACTATGGATGGGGGCAGGGAGCGTGGATGGCCCTGTTCCATTCCGTGTCGGCGTTCTGCAATGCGGGATTCGATCTGATGGCAGGACGCGACGGCGGGTCACTCATGGCTTATCAAAGTGATCCGCTCGTCAATAGTGTCATCATATTGCTCATCATAGCGGGTGGGCTGGGCTTCATCACCTGGGCCGATCTGCGCGTGCATGGCCTTCGTTTTCAGCATTACAGTCTGCAGACGAAGATCATACTCGTTATGACAGCCGGGCTCATCGTGGTACCGGCACTGATGCTGTTCTTTAACGAATTTGCGGCTGACCCTCTGGGAACACGCATCATGGAGTCGCTGTTCCAGGCAGTGACGCCGCGCACGGCGGGCTACAATACGGTGGATATCGAGTCGATCAGCGAGCCGGGACGCATCGTATTAGTAGTATTGATGCTCACGGGCGGGGCGCCGGGCTCTACGGCAGGCGGCATAAAGATTACGACCGCGTTTGCTCTGGCGGCTATAGCTTGGGCCTCACTGCACATGCGCCAGGATGTGGAATGCTTTCAGCGGCGCCTGAGTCTGGAAAACTGTTCGCAGGCTCTGACGATATTCCTGCTTTATCTGCTGCTGTTCGCCGGCAGTACGTTCTTCATCACCGTTTGGGATCATGTGCCGGTCGTTGATGGCATGGTGGAGACCGCCTCGGCTCTCGGTACCGTAGGCTTATCCATCGGCCTGACGGAGCATCTGAGTACGGAGTCGCAGCTCGTGCTGTCCGGCCTGATGTTTTTCGGACGTGTAGGAGCACTCACTATGATCTATGCGATGCATCGCCGTCAGCGTCCTGCTCGCGGGCGCATGCCGGAGGAAAAGATAACGGTAGGCTGAGGGTGATTGATTTATGAAGAAAACAGTTCTTTTGATCGGGCTGGGGCGCTATGGACGCCATACGGCCCGGATGCTGCATGAGCTGGGACATGAAATACTGGCCGTGGACAAGGATGAGGAACGGGTGAATATGGTTCTGCCCTATGTCACGAATGCCCTGGTAGCGGACAGCACAGTTCCCCAGTTCCTGGAGTCCCTAGGCCCACGGGATTTCGATCTCTGTCTCGTAGCCATCGGTGATGATTTCCAGAGCTCTCTCGAGACAACGTCGCTGCTGAAGGAGGCGGGGGCGAAGTTCGTCGTTGCCCGTGCCTCGCGCGGCATACATGAGAAGTTCCTGCTGCGCAATGGCGCCGATGAGGTCGTCTATCCCGAGAAGCAGCTGGCTAACTGGACGGCTATGCGCTATGGTTATGATCACATCCTTGATTATTTCCAGCTGAGTGATAAATACGGCGTCTATGAGCTGGATGTCCCGCAGGAGTGGCAGGGGCATACGATCGGCGAGCTGAACATCCGCCAGAAGTATCATGTCAATATCCTGGGCATAAAGAAAGGCGGCCACCATCTGGTCGTAGAGATGACGCCCCAGACAGAATTCCGGGCCGGCGATACCGTGCTGCTGGTAGGCTCGCGCAATACCCTGCAGAAGTTCTTCCATATCTGAGCCTTCGGCCAGGAAAGACGTCGGATGTGCATCAGAGCCTGCGGTGATGAATTTCATACATTGGTGTACTTTGCACAGCCAGGGCCGATGAGGATCAGGGCCAGCAGAGCCATAGTATCTCAGAGGCAGATGTCAAAGATGCTGCTCAGTGGCGCGGACAGCATAGCGTATGCAGTCATCGCAGGCGCAGAGCATCTTGCCGGTCTCGATTCCCTTGAGGTCTTTGCAGATCGTCGCGCCGGCGTTTTCCTGGAATTCGTGCAGGATGTCGCGCGTGATGGCGGTTGTCGGTCTGCTGCTGTCATTGAGGAGCCCCATGACCATGCCGGCACCGCAGAGAGCGCCGCAGGTTGCTTCCGTGCAGCCCATGCCCATGCCGAAGCCCGAGCCGAGCGACCGGAGCTTTTCTTCCGGCAGGCCCAGTTCCTCAGCGAAAGCCAGCAGTACAGCTTGTGCGCAGTTGCAATCCCTGTGCTTATAAGCTACAGCCTGTTCGGCTCTTTTGTCCATGTCCATATTTCTTATTCCTCTTTTCTTGATTTAAGGTTCTGATGCTATTATACTTTAGCAAAGACAGGTGCACAATCCAGGTCATGAATTTTCTTCATGTACGACAGGTGAGGATAGGAGAAGTAATATATGTTTCGTAAAATGAGACGGTTCAAGCAGCAGCTTCCCCCTGAGGAATGCATCGAGATTCTGAAGCGGGAAAAGCGCGGTGTACTTTCCGTTCTGGGAGACGATGGTTATCCCTATGGTATGCCGCTCGATCATTATTACGACTTGGAAAGTGGCAAACTCTATTTCCACTGCGCGATGGCCGGACATAAACTCGATGCCATCCGTGCCTGTGACAAGGTATCCTATTGCATTACAGGAGAAGGCCGCCATGAAGATGGCATCTCCTGGTCGCTGACGTACCGCAGCGTCATCATCTTTGGTCGTATGAAGGTCCTCGATGACCATGAAACAGCCCTGCGTCTCGCCCGCTCACTCGGTGAAAAATTTACCCAGGATACCGCATACCTTGATCACGAGATCCAGCACGCCGGCCCGCGCATGCTCATGCTGGAGCTGACCCCGGAACACATCACTGGCAAACGCGTCAATGAATCCTGATGAAACGGCAGGCATAGTTTTCGCTTCCATAATTGAGATAAAAATATCTATGTTCGGCTGTCTTTACAACAGCAGTCAAAAGGTGTATAATAGATAACTGTGTTCGGGACGTAGCGCAGTTTGGTAGCGCGCTTCCTTGGGGTGGAAGAGGTCGCCTGTTCAAATCAGGTCGTTCCGACCATTTTTTGCAATTGATCGAGAGGCCCTGTATCGTTAGGATGCGGGGCCTCTTTTGTATCGTGAAACAAGCGCTCTCGGCCTGTCGGGGCAAAGAGCGCTTGTTTGCTTTCAGATTGTTTCTCAGGAGTCCTGCTTTTTCAGCCGGGTGTCTTTTTGGATGATCTGGTTCAGTTTTTCAAAGTCGATCGGTTTGCTGACGTAGTCGTTCATGCCGCAGGCCATGACGCGGGAGACGTCGTCGGCGAATACGTCGGCGGTCACGGCGATGATGGGGATGGTTGTATGGTCGGGGTGCTCGCCACGGCGTATGGCCTGGGTGGCACTGTAGCCATCCATGACCGGCATCTGCAGATCCATGAGTATGGCCTGATACGTACCCGGAGCGCTGGCGTTGAATTTGTCTACGGCATCCTGGCCGTTTATGGCGGTATCGACTGTGTAGCCGCGTTGCGAGAGCAGGACCTGGCCGATTTCGCGGTTCATGTCGTTGTCCTCGACAAGCAGCAGGTGGATGTGGTCGTGATCCGGCTCCTTTTCGAGGGCTTCCGTAGCGGGCGGAGCACTCGGAGCAGCTGCTTTGAGCGGCAGGGTTATGAAGAAGGTGGTGCCTTTGCCTTTCGTGCTCTGCACTTCGAGCGAGCCATGCATCATCTTTACGAGATTATGGCTGATGGCAAGTCCGAGACCGCTGCCGCCGTATTTGCCGACAGTCTCGGCGCTTTCCTGTTCGAAGGGCTGGAACAAGTGCTTCAGGTATTCTTCGCTCATGCCGATACCGGTGTCGCGGACGATGAATGTGGTCATATAGGTAGCTTTGTGCAGTATCTGCTCGACTGACAGGAATATTTTGCCGTGCGCGGGAGTGAATTTCACTGCGTTGGAGACGATGTTCATGAGGATCTGCTTGATGCGCAGGGCATCACCGATGAGATTCGTTTCCAGGAGCTGGTCGGTATGATCGATCAGCGTGATATGCTTGTCGTCGATCTGGGACCGGAATATCGTGGTGATTTCCTCCAGTATGTCGGAGAGCGAGAAGTCCTTATCAGCCAGCTTCATCTTGCCGTGCTCGATGGACGACATGTCCAGTATGTCATTGATCAGCGAGAGCAGATGGCGGGCGGCTATCATGGCGTTATGGAGATAGTGGCTGACGTCGGCGCGGCTGGCGTCCGTTGCGGAGGACATGGTTATGTAGCCGATGATGGCGTTCAGCGGCGTGCGTATCTCATGGCTCATCCGTGAGAGGAATTCCCCTTTCGACAGGCTGGCGTGCCGGGCTGCCTCGAGAGCTTCCTGGATGGTCTGGCGCTGCTGCAGCTCCTTGCTGCGGATGTCGCTTATGTTGCGACGGTAGAAAATGAAATCATTGATCTTGTCGCCGTTTCGGCTGTATATGGGCTGGAAAGTGTATACGTAGTAATCGTACTGCCCCGATTTGGTTTTGCACCGGATTTCGCATTGGAAAACCTGATGGCGGGCGAAGGCTTCACGAATACCGTTATAGTACTCGCCGTCCAGTTTGAAGCGGTCCAGGTCATCGGGAGCTACGTTCTTCAGATAGCGTTCGTAGTTGAAATTGACTTCATGCAGGCCGACCTGCCCCTCGGTGGTCAGGTAATACTCAGTAGCCTTGCCTGTCTTCAGGTTGATGTTCACTACGAGTTCGTTGAGCCGGCAGATGTAGCTGAGCAGAGTGTTGATTTCGTGCAGGCGCTGCTGGTCGCGGCGCATATTCTGGTAGCGGATGATGCTCAGGACGCTGAAAACGATGAGGGCCAGCAGGCAGAACAGGACCACGAGCGATTGCCCGGGATAGCTGTAGAACATGGACAGCAACGTGGTTTTGTGCGGCTGCAGCAGGGAGTGTTTCAGCAGTATCTGCTGGGTGATCGGCTCCTGGGCAGTCGGCAGCATGGCTGATACCAGTTCGAATAGGCGATGGTCAAGCTGCGAGCTGACGCCTACGCAGAGTGGCAACGTGTAGCTTGCGACAAGCGACTGGGTGAGATCGGAGTGCGGGTCGTCGTTCAGATTTTTCTGGGCGGTGAGTGTCAGCACGTAGGCAGAGTCGCATTTTCCGTCGCGTACGGCATTTATGGCATCAGCGGTATCAGGATATATCCTGATACTGCTTTGTTCCGCTGGCAGGGCGCCGTTGGCTGACAGCATATGGTAAAGACCGCGCGACATGGCCACGTTGCCGGGCGGTTTTCGGGCTATCGTGGGCGCTACGACCGATACGGTCGCTGTCGTGAGCGGGCTCGTGACACGCAGCCCGGCTTTTTCCGCGTAGTTCAGGTTGGCGGGGACGCCGAGTACGATGTCCACGGAACCGTCCTTGATGAGGCGCTCGAGCTCGTCAAAATCCTGGCAGGAAACGATATTGTAAGCCAGTCCGAGACGGTTGGCGGTCTCGGCGAACAAATCGGGCAGTATACCCTGGGCATTGCCATCCTGGTCAAAGCTGCAGTAAGGAGAGGCATTGGGCATCATGGTGACGCGCAGTGTCGCGCCGGCGTCCCGCAGCTGGTTCAGGTAGTCACGCACATCGGAATCCAGAGCCAGGAGGCGGCTGGCGGCCGACAGATAATATTTATTGGACAGGGAGACCATCCAGGCAGGATTGCTGACCGTTAGATTGTATTGGGCATCGTTCAGTTCGCGCAGCAGTTTCTTGTCGCCCTTGCGGACGATGGCATAGAGCGGCTTTGGATTGCGCTTTTCGAGCAGCGTTTCATTCGGAGCCAGACGTCTGGTGCTGGAGGAGACGATGGCATCGACTTCCCCGTTCCGCAGGGCCTGTTGGAGCGCGTTGAACTCGCCATACCATTTCACTTCGCAAGAGAAATTATTTCCCCGGGCGAAATCCAGAAATTCATAAGCGCGCAGATTACTGGCGAGCAGACCGACCCGCATCCCGTTATAGGACGCGGTATCGCCCGGCTGCAGCCGGGGATTGTCCGCCAGCTTGGACAGTATCATATAGCTTATATCCATCGGCTGGTCTGCATAGTCGAACTTCAGGCTGCGCTCAGGCGTGTACTGCAGTGGATACAGCATGTCGATGTCGCCGCGCTCCAGCATGGCGAACATCTCCTGCTCGCCCAGCTCATAGCCGACATACGTATAGTTCCAGTCGGCATGTTCGCGCAGGAGCTGCAGATAGTCGTAGCCGTAGCCGGAGCGCTGGCCGTTCTCATCAATCATATGGTAGCCGCCCATATTGAAGAAGCCCACGCGCACGGTCTGGCGGTACGGCGGGAAAAGCAAAGAATTTTCGACCGCTGCGCAGAAGCGCTGGGGGACGATGATCGTCAGGCAGATGAGCAGGGAACAAAGAACATGCAGGAGCAGGTCTGGCAGTTCGGGCTTGGAATTCATGACGATTACCTCGTATCAAGAGCTGCTTGATGCCAAAAATGTTTTCTGGTTAGATTATAACGCGTTAATGGTTTTTTGGCTATGCATAAATAGTGGCTGCTGCGATTGCCGATACGATCTGGCAGCAAGGAACCACAATCCTGGTGCGAAAAGGCCAGCGTCGATATATTTTCTTGACAAAGGATATACGGATTAGTATCCTAATAAATGTAAGGATGGGAGGGTGTGACTCTATGATAGATTTGCCGGTGAAAAAACTGGAGCCGGGCATGACTCTGGCGCAGAGTGTATATAATACGAATGGCGTCAACTACCTGACTCGCGGCACGCAGCTTACCTATAAATATATCGAGCGCTTGCGGCAGCTCGGGGTCGGTAATATCCATGTCATGAGCACAGCGCATGATGTACCACTGAGATTGCCTGAGGATGTGCTTTCTGAGCGTACACGAGCTGCTGCGGTGAAGCGGGTGTATGATGCTTTTCAGCAGGTGATGACCAATGGGACGTTCGACATGCCGCCAATCGCGCAGGCCGCTGCGGCAATCATCAATGATATCATGAAGCGGCGCGGCAACCTGGTGCAGCTGACCGATATCCGCATTCACGATATGTACACGTTCGTGCATTGTGTGAATGTGGCGATGCTTTCTACGATGATCGGCGTGCTGGATGGCATGCGGGGACGCGAGCTGTCCATGCTGTGCATAGGAGCGCTGTTGCATGACCTTGGCAAGCTTGTCGTGCCGGCAGCTATACTGAACAAGCCGGGACGGCTCACGGATGAGGAGTTCGCCGTAGTGAAGAAGCACCCGCAGGCCGGTGCCGACCGTATACTGAGCATGGGACTGCCCGATGGGGAGATGCTGGCCGTGGTGGCCCAGCAGCATCATGAGCATATGGACGGTACCGGGTATCCGGATCATCGTGAGGGAAAGCAGATCCATAAGTTCGGACGCATGTGTGCCATCGCCGATGTCTATGATGCTCTGACGAGTGAGCGCCCGTACAAGAAGGCCTATACGCCGTCTATTGCCCACAATATCATGAAGCATTGCTCACCCGGACAGTTCGACGAGCATCTGCTGCAGCTGTTCTTCCGCAATGTGGCCATATATCCGGTCGGAACGGTGCTGAAGACGTCGGCCGGCTACGCCATAGTGAAGAAGGTGGAGTTCGGTCATACGGAGCGCCCTGACGTCGTGCTGTTTTCTGATCTGAATGGACGCATGCTCGATGCGGCTACCCATATCCGGCTGACAGACCGTCCGGAAGTAAAGATCGAGGGCGTCGTCAACGACCAGGAACTCTATCATTTCATTCATGTACTTGGCAAAGATCCGGCTGTATTCCTGACATAGGAATCAGAGACCGCCTGAACTGCAGAAAAATAACGGCATCGCCATACCCGTTACTGGGGGGCGATGCCTTTTTCTAGTAGCTTGTTCCAGATGCGGTCAGACCGCGATGGAGCTATTATTTGCCGAAATAGCGGTCGAGCAGGCCTTTGAAGCCACGGCCATGACGAGCCTCGTCTTTTGCCATCTCGTGTACGGTGTCGTGTACGGCGTCGAGGTTGAGCTGTTTGGCGAGGGTGGCCAGCTCTTTCTTGCCAGCGCAGGCGCCATGCTCGGCGTCGACGCGCATGGTCAGGTTCTTCTCGGTGCTGTCGGTCAGGACCTCGCCGAGGAGCTCAGCGAATTTGGCAGCGTGCTCAGCCTCTTCGAAGGCATAGCGCTTGAAGGCCTCTGCTACCTCGGGATAGCCTTCGCGGTCAGCCTGACGGCTCATGGCCAGATACATGCCGACCTCGGAGCACTCGCCCGTGAAGTTCTGGCGCAGGCCCTCGAGAATGCGCGGATCTACACCTTTGGCAGTCCCTACATGATGCTCATCGGCAAAGCTGAGCTCGCCAGCGGTCTGCTCGATGAATTTCGAAGCCGGAGCATGGCATACCGGGCATTCCGAGGGCGGCTGCTCTCCCTCATAGACATAACCGCAGATGGAGCATACGAATTTTTTCATGAAAACCCCTCCTAAATCCCATTAGCTTGAACATCTACACTATATATCCATTATATGCCAGAAAGAAGAAAAAAGAAAGTAAAAATTTCGAAAAATAATGGTGATAGTACGGGGAGAAAAGTTTTGCCTGTAGCAAAATCTGAACAATGGCGTTAGAACGAGTCCGAGGGCATGGAGGCCTGTCCTTCTGCGAGATGACTCGTTGAAACGCTATATGGTATATTTTGCTTATAGCAAAATCTGAACAATGGCGTTATAATATATGCGTTATAATATATCTGACGGAAATCGAGGATGAGAGGAGAATCCGTATTGGAAATAAATGAGGTCAAGCATGGCTTCCGCCTGCTGAAGAAAACGTTTATAAAAGAGACAGATTCCACGGCGTACACGTTCCAGCATGAGAAGAGCGGGGCACGGCTGTTTGCACTGAGCAATGATGATGACAACAAGGTGTTCTCGATATCGTTCCGCACGCCGCCGGTCGATGATACCGGTGTGGCCCATATCGTAGAGCATTCGACACTTTGCGGCTCGCGCAAGTATCCGTTGAAGGAACCGTTCGTCGAGCTCGTCAAAGGCTCTCTGAACACGTTCCTGAATGCCATGACGTATCCGGACAAGACGATGTATCCGGTGGCCAGCCGCAACGACAAGGACTTCCAGAATCTGATGGATGTTTACCTCGATGCAGTGTTCTATCCGGCGATGCGCGATAACCCGCAGGTGCTCATGCAGGAGGGTTGGCACTACGAGATCGATGATCCGTCGGCTCCGCTGCGCTACAGCGGCGTCGTGTACAACGAGATGAAGGGCGCGCTCTCAGCTCCGGATGATCTGCTCGAGAGCCGCATCATGAAGTCGCTGTATCCGGATACGACGTACAGCCGCGAGTCGGGCGGTGACCCCGAGGCCATACCGCAGCTCACGCAGGAAAAATTTATCGCTTTCCATAGCCGCTACTATCATCCGTCGAACAGCTATATCTACCTGTATGGCGATATGGATATCGAGGAGCGGCTGGACTATCTCGACCGGGAGTACCTGTCGCAGTTCGACCGCATACCGGTACCCTCGCATATCGACCGCCAGCCGGCTTTCCAGGGGCTCGTACGTCAGTCCTATGAGTATCCGCTGGCTGAGGACGAGGATACTCAGGGGAAGACATTCTTGGCAGAGAGCTGGATCGTGGGCGACTCTCAGGATACGAAGAAGATGATGGCCCTGGAAATCCTGGAGCATGCTCTGTTGCGTACGCCGGCGGCACCGCTGCGCCAGGCCCTGATCGACGCCGGTCTCGGCAAGGATGTCGATTCGCTGTTCGAGGATGATGTGGCGCAGCCGTTCTTCAGCATCATCGTGAACAATTCTGAGGCTGACCGGGCGGAGAAGCTGCGCGAGATCGTAGAGCGGGAGCTGAAGCGCTACGTGGCGGAGGGGCTGGACAAGAAGCTGCTCGAGGCCTCGCTGAATTTGTTCGAGTTCCGTCTGCGCGAAGCAGATTTCGGCTCGGCTCCGAAAGGGCTCATCTATGGGATCCATATCATGCGCAGCTGGCTCTACGACGGCGAGCCGGAGAGCTACCTCTACTATGAGGATGTGCTGCGGGAGCTGAAGGAAGGCCTGCAAAACGGCTACTTCGAAAATCTGTTGCGGGAATGCTTCCTCGACAATCCGCATGCTACGCTCGTGACCCTGACACCGAGCACGACACTAGCCGCTGAGCGCGAGCAGAAGCAGGCGGCAGAGCTCGCAGCGAAGAAAGCGGAGATGAGCGAGCAGGAGATCGCTGATATCATCGCCGCGACAAAGGCGCTCAAGGAGCGTCAGCAGACGCCGGACAGCCCGGAGGCCCTGCAGACCATACCGGTGCTGCAGCTCAGCGACATCCGTCGCAAGCCCTATGACCTGCCGCTCGAAGTGCGGGAAAACAGTGCAACGAAGCTGCTCTACAGCGATATAGAGACGCATGGCATCACCTATGCGAATATCTATTTCGATGCCAAGGCCGTGCCGCAGGCGTATCTGCCCTATATCTACCTGTTGTCCGAACTCATCGGTGCCGTCGATACCGACGTGCACAGCTATCAGGAGCTGGCCAATCTCGTGAATCTGCATACGGGCGGCATCACTTATGACCTCGTGCCCATTACGCGGAATAATGAGCCGGATTCCTGCCAGCCTTATTTCGTGATCAAGGCCAAGGTGCTGACGGACAAGGTGCCGCAGCTGTTCAGTCTGCTGACGGAGATCCTGACCCAGAGCCGGTTCTCCGATGAGAAACGCATCACGGAGCTGCTCGATCAGGAGCTGGCTTCGATGGAACTGAACCTGCAGCGCTCGGCTCATCAGGTCGTCTCGTCGAAAATCGCGAGCTACATATCCCCGGCCGGCCGCTACGCTGATGAGGACGGACTGCCGTTCTACCATTTCGTGAAGGAGCTGCGTGAGAGCTTCCCGCTGGGGCTGGCCCGCATGCAGGCAATCCTGGCCCGCATCATGCCGCGCATATTCAATGCGAACCGGCTCATGGTCACGGTGACGGCGCGCGAAGACGGCTATAAGCAGGTGACGCAGGAGCTGGCTGGGTTCCGGGAGGCGCTTTCTGATGAGCAGTTTGCGGCCGAGGAATACAAATGGAACCTGCAGAAACTCAATGAAGGCCTCACATCGTCGAGCCAGGTGCAGTACGTAGGCAAGGGGGCCAACTTCCTGAAACTCGGCTATAAGTTCACCGGTACGATGCATGTGCTGGAAACGCTGCTGCGCTATGGCTATCTCTGGACGAAAGTGCGCGTCCAGGGCGGTGCCTATGGAGCCTTCACGAATTTCAACCGCAATGGCTTCATGTTCCTGGGCTCGTATCGCGACCCGAATCTGAAAGAGACACTGGACGTCTTTGACGGGACCGCTGATTTCATAGCGGGCTACGAGGCAACGCCGCGGGAGATGACGAAAGCCATCATCGGCACCATGAGCAATATAGATACCACGATGACGCCGAAGATGAAGGGCGAGGCAGCGGTGAGCTGCTACCTGCGCAACATCACGGAGGCCAATCGTCAGCAGATGCGTGACGAGATACTGGGCACGACCGTCGAGGATATCCGGGCTCTGGCCCCGCTCGTGCGCGACTGCATGGCGCAGAATGTCCTCTGCGTGTTCGGCGGGCAGAAGAAGATACAGGAGAACAGCGAGCTGTTCGGCTCCGTGAAGCCGGCGCTCTGATCTGTCATGCCAGCGTTGACTTTCGTTAGTTAAAATGAGATAATTAGAAACAGTGGTAAGGAAGATTTATCAATATATCATTACTTGCCGCGAATGTTAAGATTATGCATGACATTTTTGCAAGGACAAGATTACCTGGAAGCTATATAGGAGGGGTTTCGGCATGAAGAAGCCAATATTCACAGGTGCTGCGGTAGCTATCCTGACACCATTCACCGAGGATGGTATCAACTACGATGAGCTGGGACGCATCATAGACGACCAGATCGCCCATGGTACGGATGCCATCGTCATCGCCGGGACGACGGGCGAGTCGGCTACGATGAGCGACGAGGAGCATCGTGCGGTCATCAAGTATGCCGTTGACAAGGTGGCCAAGCGCGTACCGGTCATCGCCGGTACCGGCTCGAACGAGACGGCCTATGCCATAGAGCTCTCGCAGTATGCTGAGAGCGTCGGTGCTGATGCCCTGCTCGTGGTGACGCCTTACTACAATAAGTGCTCGCAGGCTGGCCTCGTGAAGCACTATACGGCGATTGCCGATGCGGTGAACATACCGATCATCCTGTATGATGTGCCGAGCCGCACCGGTGTAGGCATCGCTACGGAGACGTATGTGGAGCTGGCCAAGCATCCGAATATAGCAGCCGTCAAGGAAGCAAACGGCGATCTCTCGAAGATCCTGCGCCTCAGAGCGGCTGTAGGTGACGATCTCGTCCTGTACTCGGGCAATGATGATCAGATTGTCCCGATCCTGTCGCTCGGCGGTAAGGGCGTCATTTCGGTCCTGTCGAATGTAGCTCCGCAGCAGGCGCACGATATCTGCCAGCTCTATTTTGACGGCAAAGTCGAGGAGTCGGCCAAGCTGCAGATCGAGTATGCCGATCTCATCGATGCATTGTTCTGTGAAGTCAATCCGATACCGGTCAAGGTCGCGATGCGCAAGCTGGGCTATGCCGCGGGACCGCTGCGCATGCCGCTCTGCGAGCCGTCGGCTGCGCATGAGCAGCAGATCGAGCAGGCCCTGCGTCATCACGGCCTGCTGAAGTAAACCCCAAACTGATTCCAAGCCGGACTTAATTGACCGAGCTGCTATGGCGGGTGTACAATAGTATACTATGAAATATCCGTTATAGGAACCACATAGCATGGGAGGAAATCTATATGAGAAAACTAGTCCAGCTGCTGGTCATAGCCTGCATGGTAGTGCTCAGTACGCAGATTGCTTTTGCAAATGCCGACAAGGTGACCATAGCTGACGGGGCAGACCTGACCAGTGTGCATCGTCTGGCTATCGCTCAGCCGAACTATTATCAGGTTGACCCGAAATCTCCGGACAAGTCATTGCTCTGCCAGATCGAGTACGATACGAGCCGGGTTGCGACGAATTTCTATGTCCTGTCCTACAATGATGTGGTCAAGGATGTCCAGACGCGCCGCAAGGTCGATATGACGAAGCTGAACGATCGCATGGCCAAGGCTGTGTTCAAGGAAAATGTCTCGGCTGTCGCTGACGGCTATATCACGCTGACGGTGGCCAATAACAGCCGCACGCAGTTCTTCTTCGATGTCTGGCAGGCCGGTACGAACAAGCTGCTCTACAGCTATCAGATCGCGGCCAACCGCAATGAGGCGGATTCCATAGCGACCTATACGAATCTCTGTGACCAGTTCTACAAGCATTTTGCGCGCTCGGTCGAAGAGCAGACGAAGGCTGCTGCCAAGAAAGATAAGAAATAAAAAAAGAGAGATGAGTCATCTGTCTGCCCCTATGGGCAGACAGCGGACTTGTCTCTCTTTTTTGCCTGTAAGGCTCAGTGAGCCAGCAGGATCGGTTCAATCTTGGCGCTGGCGGCCGTACTCTCATCGATGAAGCCGGCATGGACCATGGCGTCGAGTACGACGATCTGGCGCTTCTTGGCCAGCAGGAAATCATTATAGGGGGAGTAGACCGAAGGAGCGTTGGGCAGCCCGGCCAGCATGGCCGCTTCCGGCAGGCTCAGTTCTTTGGGCTTCTTGCCGAAATATTCCTGGCTGGCTGGGCCGATGCCGTAGGCACCGGAGCCGTAGTAGATGGTATTGAGATACAGCTCGAGGATCTCGTCCTTCGAGTAGTTGGCCTCCATGTCGAGGGCCAGCAGCAGCTCTTCGGCCTTGCGGCCGAATGACTGCTCATTCGACAGGAAGAGATTCTTCACGAGCTGCTGGGTGATGGTGCTGGCGCCCTGCTCGACACTGCCGTATTGCATGTTTACCAGGGAAGCCCGCATGATGCCTTCGATGTCGAAGCCGTGATGGCTGTAGAAGCGGCCATCCTCGACAGCGACGATGGCCTCCTGCATGGAGTCGGGGATATCGTTGAGCTTCACATAGGTGTCCGCATTGATGCGGCTGTTGACGGCCCGCTTCAGGAACAGGATACGGCTGAGGCGATCAGTGGCTGAGGGCGGAGTGCCCTGTCCGGACTGAGCGATGGCGGGGGGCTGCTGCTCGAGGCGGGGCAGGAAATCACCAGCTGCCTGCCAGGTATGCGGCGAGAAAAGTTTCGTGCCGCCGGACAGGAAGTAAGCCAGGCAGAAAACGAGCAACAGGAAGAATATGTAGCGCAGCAAGCGGCGCCAATAGCGTTTCTTAGTGGATTTTCGCATATCGTCTCCTAAAGTAATCAAAAGGTGCTGTAACTTCTATTATAACGCCAATCGTTGCATTTTGCCATTGTCAGGCCTTAGGTGGCCTGGTTAATAAGTTTCATAATACCTATTGCAATATTATACATAAATGATGTATAATTATAAACATCGTCAGCGGGGCCTCGTATTCAAACAAAGGCCCGCCATGATGAAGGAGGAAAAGCCATGAAGGTAAGCGTACTCGGAGCCACTGGCTATGCCGGAGCGGAGCTGCTCAGATTGCTTTACAATCATCCGCAGGCCGAGGTGGTCCACATTACCTCGGAGAGTCATACCGGAGAGAGCATTGCGGACATCTACCCGCATCTGCGAGGACTCTACGACATGAAGCTCGAGAGCATGAAGGATGTGGTGGCAATCGGCCGCGACTCAGATTTCGTGTTCATAGGTCTGCCGCATGGTCATGCTATGGCGGTCGGCAAGGCTTTGGAGGGCCTGCCAACGCGCATCATCGACCTCGGCGCTGACTACCGCTTCGCCGATACCTCTGTATATGAGGCCTGGTATCACGTGCCCCATACGCATCCGGATGCAGAGCGCGTATATGGTCTGGCCGAGCTTTACCGCGACGTCATAAAGGATGCGAAGATCATCGGCAACGCCGGCTGCTTCACGACCTGCAGCATACTGGCGCTCGCACCGCTGGCCAAGCAGCACCTCATCGATGTCAATACGATCATCGTCGATGCGAAGTCCGGCGTATCCGGTGCTGGCCGCTCTCCGAAGGCTGCCAACCATTTCCCGGAGCTCTACGACAATTTCCGGGCCTATAATGTGGCTCATCATCGTCATACGCCGGAGATCGAGCAGGCCATTACTGATCTTTCGGGAGAGACGACGGTCATCAACTTCACGCCGCACCTCGTGCCGATGTCGCGCGGCATACTGGCTACGTGCTATGCTCGTCTGAAGGACGGCGTTACGCCGGAGCTCGTCGATGCGGCCTTTGAGAAGCTGTATGGCAAGGAATTCTTCATCCGTCTGCTGGGCCGTGGCGGCTATCCGTCGACGAAGGAAGTACGTGGCTCTAATTTCTGTGATATCGCCTGGCATATTGATGAACGCACCCATCGCGTCATCGTGCTGTCAGCTATAGATAACCTGGTCAAGGGCGCAGCCGGTCAGGCCGTGCAGAACTTCAACATTGCTTGCGGCTTTGATGAGCGCCTGGGACTTGATTATGTGCCGATGTACCCCTGAGGGACACGGCGTATCATTACGATTTGAAATCTTGAGGAGGCATACTATGTTTGATGAGAAATCAGCCAAAGCTGGTGTCACCTACGCCAGGGGCTTCAAGGCTGCCGGAGTAAGAGCCGGCATCAAGAAGAGCGGCGATCGCGATCTCGCGGTTATCTATACAGAGAAAGAAGCGGTCGTAGCAGGCACGTTCACTACGAACAAGGTAGCAGCGGCGCCGGTATATGTATCGAAGGAAGTCGTAGCGGGCGGCAAGGCTCATGCCATCGTGGCGAACTCGGGCTGCGCCAATGCCTGCACGGGCGAGCAGGGCATGCAGGACGCGCATGAGGAGCAGGAAATCGCTGCCGCAGCGCTCGGCTGCGAGCCGGGCGAAGTGCTCGTCGGCTCCACCGGTATGATCGGCGAATGCCTGCCGATGATCAAGGTGGACAAGGGCATCAAGCTGGCAATCAGCGAGCTGTCTGAGGATGGCAGCGCCAATGCCGGCAGCGCCATCATCACGACCGATACCTACTCCAAGGCCTGCTCGACCAATGTCATGATAGGCGGCAAGGAAATCCATCTCGGTGCTATCTGCAAGGGCGCCGGCATGATTCGTCCGAACATGGCGACGATGCTCTGCTTCATCACCACCGATGTAGCGATCGAGCAGCCGCTGCTCCAACACATGCTGTCGGAGATCGTCGAGACGACGTTCAACATGATATCGGTCGATGGCGATATGTCGACGAACGATATGGTCGTCGTGCTGGCCAACGGTGCCGCCGGCAACCAGACGATAACGGAGCAGGATGCTGACTACGAAGCGCTGCATGCCAAGCTGCTCGAGCTCTGCACGGGCATGGCCAAGCGTGTAGCCGGTGATGGCGAGGGCGCCACGAAGCTCCTCACGATCAACGTTCATGGTACGGAGAGCTTCGCCGATGCGAAGACCGTCGGCATGAGCGTCGCCAACAGCCCGCTCGTCAAGACGGCGTTTTTCGGCGGCGATCCGAACTGGGGCCGTGTCATCTGCGCGGTCGGCTACGCTCCGGTGCCGATGTATCCGGAGAAGACGGTCGTGAAGTTCGGCGGCATAACCGTATATGATCACGGGGTACCGGCAGAGGCTGATATGGAGGCACTGCGCAAGGTCATGGAGCAGCGCGAGGTCACGGTCGACATCTACATGGGCTACGGCAAGGCCGAGGCCACCGTATGGACCTGCGATTTCTCCTATGAGTACGTAAAGATAAACGGGGAGTATTCAACCTGATGGACACAGATAAAGAGACGACAGAAAAATTCAGTGCGGTCGACAAGGCTGATATACTGGTTGATGCCCTGCCCTATATACAGGAATTCTATGGCAAGACCATCGTCATCAAATATGGCGGCAATGCCATGATCAATGATGACCTGAAGGACAAGGTCATGCAGGATATCGCGCTCATGAAGTATGTCGGCATCCGTCCCGTCGTCGTTCACGGGGGCGGCCCGGAGATCACGGGCTTCCTCAAGAAAGTCGGCAAGGAATCGAGCTTCGTCTCCGGCCTGCGTGTCACGGATGAGGAGACCGTCGAGATTGCCGAGATGGTGCTCGACGGCAAGGTAAATTCCGAAATCGTGACGCTGCTGAACAGCCGCGGCGTCCGGGCGGTAGGACTCTCGGGCAAAGATGCTGACCTCATCATCGCGCGCAAGAAACTGGCTACCGTATATGAGGGCGATGAGACGAAGAACGTCGATATCGGCTATGTCGGCGAAGTCAAGGAAATCAATACCGGACTCCTCGATGATCTGCTCGATAGCGACTATATCCCCGTCGTAGCCCCGATCGGCGTAGGCGAGGATGGCGAAAGCTACAATATCAATGCCGACTATGTCGCGGCGGAGATCGCCGGAGCCTTGAATGCGGAGAAGCTGCTGCTTCTGACCGACATCGAGGGGATATACAAGGACTATCACGACAAGACGACGTTCCTGTCGACGCTCCATCAGCAGGAGGCGCGTCAGTATATCAGGGATGGCATCATCGGTGGCGGCATGATACCGAAGGTCGAGGCCTGCCTGCGCGCGCTCGAGACGGGAGCGGGCAAGACCCATATCATCGACGGGCGCCAGCCGCACTCCATCATACTCGAGATATTCACCTCGCAGGGCATCGGCACGCAGGTCGTGCGCTGAGCTAAGACCGCAGAGGAGGACAATATGCAGGATAAGGAAATAATTACTGAAGATAAAGCATCGTATCTGCCGGTATTCAGCCGTTACAATATCGTGCTGGATCACGGCGAGGGTGCCTATGACTACGATATAAACGGCAAGAAGTACATCGACTTCCTCGGCGGTATAGCGGTCAACGTGCTCGGGCATGACTACCCACCGCTCGTCGATGCCATATGCAAGCAGGCGCACAAGATGCTGCACTGCTCGAACTTGTACTATACGCAGGTCCAGGCGGATGCGGCCGCGAAGCTCGTGAAGCTGAGCGGCCTCGATCGGGCGTTCTTCGGCAACTCGGGCGCTGAGGCCAACGAGGGCGCCATAAAGGCGGCACGCAAGTATGCCCACAGCATCGATCCGGAGAAATCCGAGATCATCTCGGCCTGGAACTCCTTCCACGGGCGCACGCTTGCGACGCTGACGGCCACGGGCCAGCCCCACTATCAGGAGGGTGTAGGTCCGCTGCCAGCAGGCTTCTCCTATGTGCATTTCGGCGATATCGATGAGCTGGCGGCCAAGATATCGGATAAGACGGCGGCCGTGCTGCTCGAGCCGATTCAGGGCGAGGGTGGCGTCTATACGCCGCCGGAGGGCTACCTGCAGCAGGTGCGCGAGCTCTGCGACAAGCATGGAGCGTTGCTCATATTCGATGAGATCCAGTGCGGCATCGGCCGTTCGGGCAAATTCTTTGCCTATCAGAAATACGGCGTGAAGCCGGACATCGTGACATTGGCCAAGGGCCTGGCGGGCGGCGTGCCAATCGGCGCGTTCATCGTCACCGAGGCAGTCGCGCAGTGCTTCAAGCCGGGCGACCATGGTACGACATTCGGCGGCAATCCGCTGGCCTGTGCGGCGGCCAATGTCGTGCTCGATACGATACCGAAGCCAGAATTCCTGGCTCATGTCGAGCAGGTCGGCGGCTATTTCAAACAGAAACTGCAGGCTCTGCAGCAGAAATACCCGTCCCTGATCGTCGATGTGCGTGGTGAGGGGCTCATACTCGGCGCTGAGCTGGCCTCGGCGGAGCACGGCCGCGATATCGTTAATGGCTGCCTGGAGAAGGGCGCCATCATCAACTGCACGGTCGGCAAGGTCCTGCGCTTCATCCCGCCGCTCATTGTGACCGAGGCGCAGGTCGACGAAGTCTGTGGTATCCTCGATGAGGTCATGGCGGAATACGCATGAGCGGGGCTGGTTGCTCGCAAAGTATACAAAATTGGCTCTTCGGGCATCCCTGTGGGCAAGAAATGCCGATTTCCCCTGTAACTAAGCCGGTTCCTCTAGCATAGGTTTTCTGTTAG
>CACXCN010000051.1 GCA_902766095.1 uncultured Selenomonas sp.
ATTCGAACTCTCGGTACAGTATCACCGTACACACGCTTTCCAGGCGTGCTCCTTCAACCACTCGGACAACTCTCCACAATGCTCTACTTCAAGAAAAGCGCTATTCTGTTTTCTGTGGCGTAAGCGCCAACAACAGGTAAAATTATATCATCATGCTCACAGCATGTCAACCCCTGAAATGAAATATTCAGGCGGGAAAAGGTCAGCCCCTCCCGCCTGCATCATATGATCTCATCGGTGGCCATGACGACCTGCATGGAGCCGAATGGCGTATACACCTTGAGCCGCAGCTGATGGCTGCCCTGCGGCGGCTGATTCTTCGCACAGCGCGGCATCTCGAGATCCGTCTCGAATTTCTTGTTTGCCAGCTCGACGCTGTAAAGTCCGTTCAATACATTCATGAACTCCTCGAGGCTGTCCACGACCATATCATCGACCGTGTCGAAATCCTCCTGGCTGTAGCGGTGAGCCAGCTCGATGAACACGGGCTCCGTCGCCACGATGCCGCCCACGAGGCTGCAGTCACCGCTGATGCGCTGAGCCACTACGTAGTAGGGCTCGTCCTCCTCGCCATGGCTGGGTTCTTTCGCCACCACGGCCTCGGTGTGCATGATGTCGCGCATGGAGTCCATGAACAGCTCCATATAGTCCGCATAGAAATCGATCTGCATATCATATCTGTCACCAGCCGCATGCAGCACTGCCGTCCGCACCGGCCGCTCGTCTATGGCGACGTCGGGCATACTGCGCACGACAGCCGCCTCGTCCTGCTCGCCCGCAATCAGCAGTTCCTGCACGCGTTCTGCGCTGTAGGAGCCGTCGTTATAAAGGCATTGCGCTATATTGAAATTATTCATCGGCCGCTACCTTTCTCCGAACAGCCTCTACCGCTTTCACGATCTGCTCATGCGTGTAGGGTTTCTGTATGAAATCCATAGCGCCCATCTTCAGCGTCTGCATGAGCTTCTTTGGCGTTCCTGCCGAGGAAAGCATGACGACCGGAGTATTCGGATTGACCTCCTTCAGCACCTGCAACGCCTCTATGCCGCCCACCTCGGGCATGACGATATCGAGGAATATGCAGTCCGGCTGCTCCTGCAGGTCCATCATGATGGCCTCTTTGCCGTTCTCCGCCTCTATGACCTCGCACCCCAGATTCTCGAGCTCATCGCGCAACTTCTTGCGCAGCAGCTTCGAATCATCCGTTATCAATATCTTCAATTTACTATCCAAACCAGTTCCCCTCCTTACTGGAGTATCATGGATTTATCTCTTTTGATTGTATATTTTCGCCATAAAGGCGCTGATTTCCTGCCCCTGCGCCTAATAAAAATCCCGAGTCCGAAGACCCGGGATGAATATAAGACGATGTATGGGTTACCAGATGAACAGGCCTGCAATGCCGGCGGAAAGCAGGGATACCAGTATGCCGGACAGCAGCATGTAGCCTACGTTGCGGCTGATGAGCTCGTTCTTGCTGTCATCAACCATGCCCTTGAAGGCACCGATGATCATGCCCAGCGTCGAGAAGTTCGCGAACGAGGTCACGAATACGGTCAGCACGCCCTGCAGGTGACGGCTGTACGTCGAGAGCGTGTCCTGCACGCTCAGCATGACGACGAACTCGTTCGTCACGAGCTTCGTGCCCATGTTCTGAGCCAGCATGAAGGCCTCATTCACATCGAGGCCCATGAGCCAGGCGAACGGAAACATGATGCAGCCGAGTATGTTCTCGAGCGTTATCATCGGATGGATGAGCACGAGCAGCATATCGATGAGTTTGGCCAGAGCGACGAAGGCGATGACGTTGGCGCAGATGATGAGGATCAGGCGGCCAGCGCCGAGGATGGAGTTGCCGAGGAACGAGAAGAACGGCTCACGCTTCTTGCCACCGTCGGTGACGCGGGCAACGATATCCTCTTCCTCCGATATCTTGACCGGATGCAGCAGGTTCGTGACGATCAGTGCGTTGATGACATTCAGCGGGATAGCCGTAATGATGAACTCACCCGGCATCATCTTCGTATAGATACCGACCATGGCAGCTGTGATGCAGCTCATGGACATCATGGCGAGCGTCAGGCAGCGGTCAGCTTTCATGCGCTTCAGCTGCAGGCTCGAGACAGCCAGTGCCTCGGTATTGCCGAGGAACATCATCTCGATAGCGAAGAATGACTCGAATTTCGGCTCGCGCGTGATGAAGGCCAGCGCCTTGCCGATCCATTTGATGATGAACGGCAGGATGCCGATATAGGTCAGTATATCGAACATCGGCACGACGAGCAGGATCGGCATGAGTGCCGAAGTGAAAAAGTTCATCTGCTCCACATGCACCCAGTCCGGGAAAGCAAAGGCGATGCCTTCATATGCCACGCTGACGAGCCAGTTGAAGGCCGCCGCGGCAGCCACGATGATTTCGCGGCCGATGGAGAACGATGTCAGGAACCAGGCGATGAACAGGTTGAGCAGCAGCAGGGTGCCGACGCTGCGCCACTGGATCTCCCGACGTTTCTTGGAAAACAGCACACCCATTCCGAGGAATACCAGTATGCCTATCACATTGATGACAAAATACATAATCATACCTCTCTCGCAGTTGATGGAAGGAAGCTATCAGAGATCCTTGTCGCTGAAGGCATACGGCAGCAGCTCATCCAGGGTGACGACTTTCACATCGCCCTTGAGATTCGCCATGATGATCTTATTGATGTGGAACTCGCCCATGACCTGGCGGCAGGCACCGCAGGGCGAGCAGGGCCCCTCGGTATCGGCTATGAGGGCTATGGCCTCGATCTCGCGCTCGCCCTCCGACACGGCCTTGAATATGGCCGTGCGCTCAGCGCAGTTCGTTACCGGATAGCTCGAATTCTCGATATTGCAGCCGCCATAGACATTGCCCTTCTTCGTCAGCACGGCAGCACCTACAGCGAAATGCGAATACGGGCTGTAGGAATATTCACGGTATTTACGAGCTACCTCTATAAGTTCCTGGTCTGTCATCTCAAGTTCTCCCTTTCTCAACACGAGGCGATGGCCGGTCAGCCCTTCCTTTGCTCTGGTTCCGCGCCATCCGGTCCATCGCCATACTCCTGATTGTCTATCACTTCAGCAGGCGCGGCAGCAGGCTCTCGCCCTTCGTCGTCAGCGGGGCATCGAACATATCCGCCACCGTAGCGCCAATCATGGCGAACGTCGGATAGGTGCCGAGGTTGTTGTTCGCCTTTATCATATCGCCATAGACGAGCAGCGGTATATACTCGCGCGTATGATCCGTGCCCGGCGCTCCCGGATCGCAGCCGTGGTCAGCCGTTATCATGAGCACGTCATCGGACTTCATCTTGCCGAGGAACTCGCCGAGCTGCTTGTCGAACACCGTAGCTGCCTCGGCATAGCCATCGATATTGCGGCGATGACCGTACTGCATGTCGAAGTCCACGAGATTCACGAAGCAGAGACCGGTGAAATCCTCGTCCATGACCTTGAGCGTCTTGTTCATGCCATCGACATTGTCCTTGTTGATGCCGAGCGTGCGGCTGATGCTGCGGCCGGCGAATATATCGGAGATCTTGCCGACGCCGATGGTGTCGAGTCCCTTGCGGGCCAGCGCATCGAGCATCGTATCACCCGTCGGGTCGAGCGAGAAATCATGCCGGCGCGGCGTGCGCGTATAGTTCGGGTACTCGCCGACATACGGACGCGCGATGACGCGGCCGACGCCGTGCTCGCCCTGCAGGATCTTGCGGGCAGTGCGGCAATAATCGTAGAGCTCCTCGACCGGCACATCAGCCTCGTTGGCTGCGATCTGGAAAACGCTGTCAGCCGAGGTGTAGACGATGAGGCCGCCTGTCTCCTTCTGCTCGCGGCCATAGTCCTTGATGACCTGCGTGCCCGAATACGGCTTGTTGCAGAGTATCTTCCGGCCGAAAGCTTTCTCGAGCTTCGCGATGAGGTCGGCCGGGAATCCATTCGGATACGTCGGCATCGGGCGCTCCGACACGATACCGGCAATCTCCCAATGGCCGGTCGTCGTATCCTTGCCGCGCGAAAGCTCGCGCAGGCGGGCGAAGCTGCCCGTCGGATCGGCCTCCGGCGTACCGCAACCGACGCCGTCGATGTTGAACAGGCCCATTTTTGCCATGTTCGGCGTAGCGTACTTCGCCGACGCCTGTATCGAACGCAGCGTATTGCAATCGCCATCGCCGAAATCAGCCGCATCCGGCTCAGCACCGATGCCGTAGCTGTCCAGCACGATCAGAAATACACGTTTTATCTTGCTCATTTTCCATTCTCCTGAAGAAATATCTTCCTAATCTTCCCCGCAGCCTGACGAATCCAGCTGCCGCTAGCAGGGCAGCCCCGTCAGGCTGTTATATGAAATAAAATTTTCCTGTATCAGAGTTCGTCTTTCAGCACTTTCACTGCGGCGCTGGCGCCGAGGCGCGTGCAGCCAGCCTCGAGGAAGGACTCCATTTCCTCGCGCGTATGAATGCCGCCCGCGGCTTTCATCTGTACCTTCGGGCCGATATGCTTCTTGAACAGCTTGATGTCCTCGAGCTTGGCGCCTGCCGTGCCGAAGCCGGTCGACGTCTTTATGAAGTCACCACCGCCCTCGGTCACGCATTTGCAGGCCGCTATCTTCTCATCTTCCGTCAGGAAGCAGGTCTCGACGATGACCTTGAGCACGCGATCGCCCACGAGCTGTTTGAGCGCCTTGATCTCGTTCGTCACATACTCCGTCTCGCCGGCCTTGAGCATGCCGACGTTGATGACCATATCGATCTCGCTGGCACCATCAGCCAGCGCCTGGGCCGTCTCTGCCAGCTTGGCTGCCGTATTGCAATTGCCGTTCGGGAAGCCGACGACTGTAGCTATCTTGAGCTGCTTGCCATACTGGGCCGCTATGCGTGGCACGTAGCAGGATGGGACCATGACTGTAGCCGTATGATACTTTATGGCCTCCTCGCATATGGTCTGGATTTCTTCCCAGGTGGCCGTCTGCTTCAGAAAGGTATGGTCGACGTGAGCCAGTATGTCTGCTGCGTTCATGAATATAACCTCCAAGATTACTCGAAATGATTGAACTTTTCTTTCTGAATTTATTTTACGGCTTACCAGATAATAATAAAAGGACACATGTCTTAAGAAGTAGTTATTTTATATTGTTTCACTGGATATGTGTCCCACTTGTGCCTGCCTATAGGTACTTTGGCGGACGTGCTGCGGCTTTATATGGCGCAAAGTTGCGCATTATGTCCGGTTCAGCCAAGCTCCAGCCCGGCCGACTGCCGCTGTCGGTACTCGTCCTCCAGCATATCCAGCACGACGAGAGTCTCATAGGTCCCGTCAGCCAGGCGCAGCGTGTCGCGCTCGCGCCCCTGCCGCTGCAGTCCCTCGGACTCATAGAGATGAAGAGCCCGCGCATTATACTCCTTGCAATCGAGCCAGCCATGATGGAAGCCCATGACATCAAAGCTCCATTTCTTGAGTAGTTTCAGGCCCTCATGACCATAGCCGCAGCCCTTCTTATCCACGACGACATGCGTCCACTCGAGCTCCCGCAGCTCATTCATCAGGCCGCGCACGAGGAAATAGCCGACGGGCGCGCCGGTCGACTTCTCCTCGCTGATGATATCTATAGCGCCATAGGACTCCGCGACGATAGCAGCAAAGGCTCCGACCGTGGCCACCGGTATGCTGGCTGCAGCCGCCGCTTCTACCAGCTCCTGCAGGCGTATCGTCGTCCCCTTTATGATCGCGGTATGGGTATCCCGGTCGAACGGAAAAATATACGGTACATTCTCCGGCGCCTGCGTGATACGCATGATGAAATCAATATCCGTCAAAGCCGCCCGCCGCAGACGCAGCCGCGGTCCCTCGACAAGTACCTGGCCGGCTGCTGGTACTTCGATACCTGTCGCCGCCTGAAAAGCGATGCCACTCTCTATAGCCATCATGATGCCTCCGTTTCCTGACAATCCTGTACTGCAGGCAGCTGCTGCCCCCCCCCCCGGAATCTGCCCCCAGCCGGAATCCGACGGATCATACAGCTATCGCCCACAACCAATCCATGCTATAATGATGCTGCAGCCCGCCGTTTCCAGCGGTCCGTACAGCTGCTCATGCCTATAACAGTATAACATAAAAAACGGAGGAACCCATATGCCCGATTCGTATCTGATGAATCTCATCAACTGGAGCCATCTGGCCGAGATGCTCATCGTACCGCTCTGCATCATTGCAGCTGCGCTGACTGCCGGCATCGCGCTGAACCGCATCGTCATCCGCCAGCTGAACGGCCAGCTCGACCCGGAGCGGAACAGCCTTGCCTACATATTCATCCATGCTCTGCGTGGCGTCCCCGTATCGCTCTGCCTCGTCATCGGGCTGTACTGGATCGCGAACACCATCGACATCCCGCCCTTCCTCTCGCGCTTCTTTTCCTACATATTGTTCACGGTCATCATATTCTCGATCACGCGCGTGCTGGCCCGCACCGTCACCGGCCTCGTCACCATGCAGCTCGCCCGCACGCTCGACCAGGACAAGATCATCGACAGCAGCGAGGCTGACACGAGCAACTCGCTCATCCACAATATCCTGGCCGCCATCATCTACGCCATGGGCCTGCTCGTCATCCTGCAGTATTACGGCATATCCATTGCCCCGATACTGACGGCCCTGGGCGTCGGTGGTATGGCCGTCGCGCTGGCCCTGCAGGATACGCTCGCCAATATATTCTCCGGCATCCATCTGCTCCTGTCGAAGCAGATCACGCTCGGCGACTATATCCGCCTGGGCACCGGCGAAGAGGGCCGCGTCACCGGCATAACGTGGCGCTACACGAAAATGGTCCCCGTCGGGGCCAGCAATACCATCGTCATCCCGAACAAGACGATTGCCGCCGCGAATATAACGAATTTCAGCCAGCCTGAGCGCGATATCGCCATCGTCCTGCCGCTCGGCGTCGCCTATGACAGCGACCTCGACCAGGTGGAGCGCGTCACCCTCGACGTTGCCCACGAAGTCATAGCGAAACTGCGCTCGGCCGACCTCGTCTCCTCGGACAAAGAGCCTGCCGTGCGCTTCCATACCTTCGGCGAGTCGAGCATCGACTTCAACGTCATCCTGCATTCGAGCCGCTTCGATAACCAGGCCATCATAAAGCATGAATTCATAAAAGCCCTGATCCGCCGCTATCGGGCCGAGAATATCGAGATCCCCTATCCGGTCCGCACGGTGCTGACACCGGACGAAGATGACAAGAACTAATTTTTCCTTCATGTTCCATCCGATACCGCCATGGCATATATCGTCAGTCAAGCAATGACAGGCTCTATCAGACTTATGCACAGCTCATCCACCGGATATCCACATCTTGTATGTTATATTGACTCGCACCGCTATATATTGTATAATAGCTCTGCAATAAGGCAAGATACACAATATATGGTGCCCGCAGGGAGCCATACATATACGACATGAGAAGGACAGGTGAGCGACATGCTGGTTAATGGCATCAATGTAAAAGTAGAGGGAATCGCGGATATAACGCCGCAGGAGATACAGCGCTATATCGATTATGTCGAGTCGAAGACGGATGAGAAGCTCGGCCGTCTGACGATATCGGCGAAGGCCGACGGTCAGATCAGCCTCGACTACCAGCTGCAGCCGCAGAAATTCGAACGCATCCGCCGCATCACCGGCTATCTCGTCGGCACCATCGATCGCTGGAACGACGCCAAGCAGGCCGAAGAGCGCGATCGCGTGAAGCACGGACTCAACTGATTCGGCATTTTATTCGAACGCAAAAAAGGGCTGTTATATACAGCCCCTTTTTTTGCGCAATCTCTGACATATCAAGGAGCGATCATCATGAATATACGCATAGCCGGTACGGTCGATGACTCGGTGGTCGATGGTGATGGCATACGCCTGACCATATTCGTGCAGGGCTGCGAACGCCACTGCCCGGGCTGCCAGAATCCTGAAACCCAGCCGCTCGAGGGAGGGCGCCTCACCGATACCGATGCCCTGCTGGCCAAAGCAGCCGCCAACCCCCTGCTGACCGGCCTGACATTCTCGGGCGGCGAGCCCATGCTGCAGCCGCGCCCGCTGACCGAGCTGGCCCGGGCGGCTCATGCCCGCCACCTCGATGTCTGGTGCTATACCGGCTTTACCCTCGAGGAACTCACCGCCCGGCACGACGCTGATATCGACGCCCTGCTCGCTCAGATCGACGTACTCGTCGACGGCGACTATCGAGAGACCGAGCGTGACCTCACGCTGCACTTCCGCGGCTCCCGCAACCAGCGCGTCATCGATATGAACCAGACGCGGGCCACCGGACATATCGTGCTGCTCTACGAAGACTGATCCATTGATCCACCCTGCTACGACAAAGGCTGCTGCCTGTGATGACTCATATATCATCTCAGGCAGCAGCCTTTTCTGCTCTCAGGCCGGCGTGTTCAGCCGTCTATCTGCTGCTCAGCAGTTTCTCAATCTCATTTCACGACGAGCACCGGGCACTTCGACTGCTCGATGATGTACTGGCTGACCGAGCCCAGCAGTACGCCCTTCACGACGCCGAGGCCGCGGCTCCCCATCACGATGAGGTCAGTGTCGTTATTCTCAGCAAAGTCGAGTATGACGACCGCCGGCGAACCTGTCTCCGAGAACGCTTCCTTCTCGATGCCGCTCGGCACCATCTCCATGGCCCGGTCCAGGATGACCTGGCCAGCCTTCGTCACCGCCTCGAGTATGGCATCGGACAGGCAGGCATTGATAGCCAGCTGGTTGATGTTCGCCACATAGAGGAAGTTCAGTTTAGCCTCGCAGGCCTCCGCCAATGCTATCGCCTCAGTTATCGCACGATCCGAGCCCTCAGATCCGTCAACCGGTACGAGAATAGTCTTCATTTCCATAGTATTACCTCCCTGATAGGATAGTATATTATTGAAACTTGCTTTATAAATATATGTCACAGCCGCCAGGCTGCAGACGACTCATTTTACGACGAGCACTGACACCGGCGATTCATTCAGGACCTCCTGACTCACGCTGCCATTCAGGAAGCCATTCAGCAGCCCGTGCTGGGCATGACGCCCCATGACGATGAGCCGCGAGCCATACTCCTCGGCACAGCGCAGGATCTCCTCGGCCGGGCGACCGGTCCGCTGATGAAAAGCCACCGGCTGACGCGCCGGAATCAACGCCCGTGCCCGTGCCAGAGCCGCCTCCTGCTGTTCGCTCACCGGCGCCGCAACGATATCCGGCAGCCACGAATCCTCCGTAGCGTCAGTCTCGCTGGCGAAGTAAGACACATACAATACATCCAGCTCGGCCTCCGCAGCACGGGCCAGTTCGGCGGCCATGGCCACCACTCGGTCGGAGCACTCCGAACCATCGACTGATACCAGAATGCGGAAGTCCTCCATATGTATCCCTCCTCGTTTCACTATTACTATATTTCGCCTCCGTTCTGCAAAAATCCTCTATTATAAGTTGCTAATCGCATAAATTTTTCTAAATCTCCCCCATATCCATCATCACCCGCCAGAGCGTTCTCCATGCTATTGGCCATTGACATCCGGCTGCTTTCAATGGTAAACTTTATTGAATTACCAAGAATCAAAATGCATGCAATTGAGCAGGAGGCTGAATAAATGTCTACAAACAAACAAGAGTCCGCCACTCCCTCCGTCGAGGAAATCGTAGCTAATACCACCATGGCTGATGTCTACAGTGCAGCCCAGCACCTCGAAGGCATCGTGAAGCATACGCCACTCATACACAGCGACTATTTCTCAGAAATATCGGGCTGCAATGTCCTGCTCAAGCCGGAAAATCTCCAGCACACCGGTGCGTTCAAACTCCGCGGCGCCTACAACAAGCTCAGCCAGCTGACACCGGAGCAGCGTGCCAAGGGCGTCATAACTGCCTCCGCCGGCAACCATGCCCAGGGTGTAGCCTATGCGGCTCAGAAGCTCGGCATCAAGGCTGTCATCTGCATGCCGGCGACGACCCCGATCCTGAAGGTCGAGGGCACACGCGCTCTCGGCGCCGAGGTCGTGCTCTATGGCGACGGCTTCGATGATGCCTATGCCCACAGCCTGAAACTCCAAAAGGAAAAGGGCTATGTCTACGTCCATCCCTTCAACGATCGCGATGTCCTGCTCGGCCAAGGCACGACAGCACTCGAAATCGTGAACGACTGCCGCGATATCGACGCCATACTGGTCCCCATCGGTGGTGGCGGCTTTGCCTCCGGCGTAGCCGTAGCGACGAAGCTCGCGAATCCGGACATAAAGGTCATCGGAGTCGAGCCGGCCAATGCCGCCTGCATGAAAGCTGCATTCGATCAGAACAAGATCGTCACGCTCGCCAGCTCCGATACCGTAGCGGATGGCTGTGCCGTCAAGACCGCCGGTACGCTGACCTATGCTTTCTGCCGCAAATATCTCGACGACATCATCACCGTCAGCGAGATGGAGATCATGGGCGCCCTGCTGTCGCTCGTCGAGAAACACAAGCTCATCGCCGAGGGTGCCGGCGTGCTCTCGCTGGCTGCCCTCACGAAACTGCCCGCGGAACTCAAAGGCAAGAAAGTCGCTGCCATCATCTCGGGTGGCAATATCGATATCTCCATGATATCAGCCCTCATCGACAAGGCACTCATCGCGCGCAGCCGCGTATTCTGCTTCGCCGTCCAGCTCCCGGACAAGCCGGGCCAGCTGCTGAATATCGCCCGCATCCTGGCCGAGCAGAATGCCAACGTCATAAAGCTCGACCACAACCAGGCAAAAGTAACCGACTCGTTCAAAAAAGTCGTGCTCGAGGTCACCTGCGAGACGCACAACGAGGATCACGTCCAGCGCATCATCGCCGCTCTGAACAAAGAGGGCTACGATATCGACCGCATCTACTGATGACTGCCTGTCCCTCAGATCCGGTCATCTGCCCATGCCTGTCAGCACAGCTTCCCTGCTTGTGCTGACAGGCTTTTTTCGTGCGGCTTCCAACCTTTTTATCTGATGATAAAGCAGCGGCAGGCATGGTTCCGGAATGGAGCGTCGTGCTTTGGCGTCAAGAAATCAAATTTTTCCCTATCAAACAATCCCGCGGAAAGTACTTTCGTTCAAGCGTAGCGCGTTTAAGTACTTTCAAGGGACCTATTAATTGGGAAAAATTTTATTTTAGCCAAACCACAATAGCGGAATG
>CACXCN010000052.1 GCA_902766095.1 uncultured Selenomonas sp.
GTAGGTGCCCGAGTGGTTAAAGGGAGCAGACTGTAAATCTGCCGCCTCACGGCTACGATGGTTCGAATCCATCCCTGCCCACCACTATTATCGCGGGGTGGAGCAGTCGGTAGCTCGTCGGGCTCATAACCCGAAGGTCATAGGTTCAAGTCCTATCCCCGCAACCAAATGTGTCAGTGTGCTGATGTAGCTCAGTCGGTAGAGCGTATCCTTGGTAAGGATAAGGTCACCAGTTCAATCCTGGTCATCAGCTCCATTATAAATAAGGCGGCGTAGCTCAGTTGGCTAGAGCATGCGGTTCATACCCGCAGTGTCAAGAGTTCGAATCTCCTCGCCGCCACCAATTGATTATAAACCCCTCTGACGAGGGGTTATATTTATGCTTAGCTGCTAGTCCTGATAAATTTTCCAGCTTGTCAAGGTTTTATGGTTGACAGACCCTGCAAGGTATGCTAAATTATATTAGTGACGTTTTGAAAGGCAGTATGTCATAGAATATACGCGTAAGGGGTGTGAAAGAATGCGCAACAACATAACTCTTGAGTGCACGGTTTGCCATAATCGCAACTACCGTACGAACAAGAACAAGAAGAATAATCCAGATCGCCTGGAGATGAACAAGTATTGCAGCCACTGCAAGAAACATACTCTCCACAAGGAGACGAAGTAATCTGCGTATTTTCTGGATGATCGGAGACATCAGATGGCGGTAAAGAAATTCCTCGACGAGGTAATCGCCGAGATGAAGAAAGTATCGTGGGCGAGCAAGCAGGAAGTCATCACCGATACCGGCGTTGTCGGCATCGCGGTCGTGGTGGTCTGCGCTCTCATATGGATCTGCGACACGATATTTGCTCGAGTGTTCAACGTCATCATAAGGTAGTCGGGGAGATAGACATGGCAGATAAAGAAGAGATGAACCTGCACGAGGATAACCCGGGGCGGGCTTGGTATGTCATTCATACCTATTCGGGCTATGAGAACAAGGTCAAGGCCAATATCGAGCGCCTGATTCAGAACTCGGACAGCATGAAGGACAAGATCTTCAACGTGGTTGTGCCAGTCGAGGATGAAGTAGAGATCAAGGAGAACGGCGAGAAGCGGATTGTTCCGCGCAAAGTTTTCCCGGGCTATGTGCTGGTCGATATGATTGTCGATGAGCGCAGCTGGTATGTCGTGCGTAATACTACGGGCGTGACCGGCTTTGTCGGATCTGAGAAGCATCCGATACCACTCACCGCTGCTGAAGCCGATCGCATACTGAAAAAGAGCGATGCGGAGCTCGTGAGCCCGCAGCTTGATTTCGAGGTCGGTGATTCGGTTCGTGTCACCTCGGGCGTATTCGAGAATTATACAGGCAAGATTCTGGAGGTTGACTCTGAGAACGGCCGCATAAAGGCCGAGGTCGATGATATCCCTGTGGATCTTGACTACAAGCAGGTCGAAAAGCTCTGAGCTTGCATCAGCAAGTAAACAAGTGATAGAGACACCACTTTAAGGAGGTGGAATTATAATGGCAAAGAAAGTTTCCAAGATGGTGAAACTCCAGATTATGGCAGGCAAAGCTACTCCGGCTCCTCCGGTTGGCCCGGCACTCGGCCAGGCAGGTGTGAACATCATGGGCTTCTGCAAGGAGTTCAATGAGCGCACGAAGCAGCAGGCTGGTTTCATAATCCCGGTAGAGATTACCGTATTCGAGGATCGTTCGTTCACGTTCATCACGAAGACCCCGCCGGCACCGGTTCTGCTCAAGAAAGCAGCTGGTATCGAGAAGGCTTCGGGTGAGCCGAACAAGAACAAGGTCGCTAAGCTGCCGCGCGCTAAGGCTCGTGAGATAGCTGAGCAGAAGATGAAAGACCTCAACGCTGCTAACATCGAGACTGCTACGAGCATGATCGAGGGCACTGCCCGCAGCATGGGCATCGAGATCGTCGACTGAGATTGACGCTCGTACCCGTGGGAGGCAAATACCGTTTGTACCACGAAAAGGAGAATAAGCATGTCAAAACCTGGTAAGAAATATCAGGAAGCTGCCAAGCTCGTAGAGGCTGGCAAGCTTTATGCACCGGCTGAGGCTATGGACCTCGTCAAGAAGACGGCTACGGCTAAGTTCGATGAGACCATCGAGCTCCATGTACGTCTCGGCGTAGATCCGAAGTATGCTGACCAGCAGGTGCGCGGTGCCATGGTTCTGCCGAACGGCACCGGCAAAGTAACCCGCGTTCTCGTCTTTGCCAAGGGCGAGAAGGTCAAGGAGGCCGAGGCTGCAGGTGCAGATTTCGTCGGCTCCGATGAGATTGTGCAGAAGATCCAGGGCGGCTGGCTCGACTTCGATGTCGCTGTCGCTACTCCGGACATGATGGGCACGGTCGGTCGTCTTGGTAAGATCCTCGGCCCGCGCGGCCTCATGCCGAACCCGAAACTGGGTACGGTCACCATGGATCTCACGAAGGCCATTGGCGAGATTAAAGCAGGTAAAGTCGAGTACCGCACCGATAAGCAGGGCAATGTCCATGTTCCTATCGGCAAGGCATCTTTCGACGCTGAGAAGCTTCAGCAGAACTTCCAGGCCCTGATGGATACCCTGATTCGCGTAAAGCCGGCTGCTGCCAAGGGACAGTATATCCGTTCCGTGACGGTTGCCTCGACGATGGGCCCGGGCGTACCGGTCCAGTTCGCCTAAGCGAATGACAGGGAGCGCCGCTTACGCAAAAAAGGCGCTTAACTAAATACGAAGGCTGTAGACAGCAGGTTGATTTTCTCTAACGACAATACGTCGCCTGCCGAGGTCGGAGACTTACTTTGAAAATGTAACCTCCGGCGAGCAGCCGGAGGTTTTTTTGCAGGCTTTAAAATAAAATCGACAGGAGGTGTATATGATTTGAGTAGTGAAGTTGTTTTGAAGGAAAAACAGGCGATCGTCGATGGTCTTAAGGATCAGCTCGTTGCCGCTAAGAGCGTCGTGCTGACTGGTTACAAAGGCCTGACGGTTGCTCAGGATACCGAGCTGCGCCGCGAGCTCCGCGAGGCTGGCGTCAGCTACCACGTCGTAAAGAACACGATGTTGCGTCGCGCCGCTGAGGCTGCCGGCATCGAGGGCCTCGACGAGGTGCTTTCCGGTACGACGGCTTTCGCATTCTCGACGGAGGATGCGGTGGCTCCGGCCAAAGTCATCTGCGATTTCATGAAGAAGAACAAGCTGGAAGATGACGGCAAGCTCTTCGTGAAAATCGGTATGGTTGAGGGCAAGGTCATCAGCGTTGACGAGGTCAAGGCTCTGGCAGCTCTGCCGTCCCGCGAGGAACTCATCGCCAAGCTGCTTGGCAGCATGAATGCTCCGATCAGCAATACGGTCAACGTACTGCAGGGTGTCATTCGCAACGCTGTCTATGTGCTTGACGCTGTGCGTGCCCAGAAGGAATCTGCCTGATCGCAGATTGATTGCATAAGGGCGGGGCGACCCGCATGAAGTAAGACTATAACACAAATTTGGAGGTATATCATAATGACTAAAGAAGAAATCATGGAAGCCATTGAGAACATGACTGTCCTCGAGCTGAGCGAGCTCGTAAAGGCTATGGAAGAGAAGTTCGGTGTCAGCGCTGCTGCTCCGGTTGCTGTTGCTGCTGCTGGCGGTGCTGCTGGCGGTGCTGCTGCTGAGGAGAAGAGCGAGTTCGACGTCGTTCTGACCGATATCGGCGACAAGAAGATCAACGTGATCAAGGCTGTTCGCGAGATCACCGGCCTGGGCCTGAAAGAGGCTAAGGCTCTCGTTGATGGTGCCCCGGGCAACGTCAAAGAGGGTGTAGCTAAGGCTGATGCTGAGGCTATGAAGGCTAAGCTCGAAGAGGCTGGCGCAAAGGTTGAGCTGAAGTAATTTCAGTTTTCCCATTTAGTCTACGAGGGCCGCTCCGCTGGGGCGGTCCTTTTTTAAATGGTTTTTTGCAACTGTCAATGAAAAAACCTTGACAGCTGAGAAAAACTATGCTAAAGTAAAAAACTACAGGTAACTACATAGGGGAAACTATGCGCTGACGGAAAGGATATAGGCAAAGAGGAGCAAGGTCGGTAAGAAACTTCACCTTGTTTTTTTATTGTCTCCCGCAAGCAGCATGATTCCCATGTTTAAGATTTTCATTTCTCAGGCTAAGGGGTGAAGGATTTAATGTTTAATCCTGTGCCGGTGGGCAAAAGAACCAGGTATAGCTATGCCAGGATCAAAGAGGTCATGGAGATGCCGCATCTGCTGGACATCCAGCGCGGCAGCTACAAGTGGTTCCTCGACGAGGGGCTGCAGGAAGTATTCCATGATATTTCGCCAATCACCGATTTTTCGGGAAATCTCGTGCTTTCCTTCGAGAGCTTCTCGCTCGGTGAACCGAAATATGATCTCGATGAGTGCAAGAACCGCGATATAACGCTGGCTGCGCCTTTACGGGTCAATGTCCGCCTCCTCAATAACGAGACCGGCGAGATAAAGGAGCAGGATGTTTTCATGGGGGATTTCCCCCTGATGACGGACACAGGCACATTCATCATCAATGGTGCTGAGCGTGTCATCGTCAGCCAGCTCGTTCGCTCACCAGGTGCTTACTATGGTGAGGAGATCGACCCGACCGGCAAGCATCTCTACAATGCTACGGTCATCCCGAACCGTGGTGCCTGGATAGAGCTCGAGACGGATACGAATGATGTAGTGTCCGTCCGTATCGATCGTACGCGCAAGATGCCAGTGACGTATTTCATCCGCGCACTGGGCTTCGTGACGGATGAGGAGATACTGAACCTGTTCGGCGATGATCCTCATATAAAGGCTACGCTCGAGCGCGATGATGATATCGTGAAGTCGCATGCGCAGTCGGTCATAGAGATCTATAAGCGCCTCCGTCCGGGTGAGCCGGCGAACGAGGACAACGCCCAGCAGCTCCTCGAGAGCCTGTTCTTCGATCCGAAGCGCTATGACCTCGCTACGGTGGGCCGCTACAAGCTGACGAAGAAGCTCGGCTGGAAGCGCCGCATCCTCGGCCGCGTACTGGCTGAGCCGATCGTGGACAAGTCCACGGGCGAGATCGTCATCCCGGCTGACGAGACGGTCACCGAGGATATGCTCGACGCGGTCGATGTTGATCGTGAGCGCGAGATTTTCGGCGCTGGCGAGGATGGCAAGGGCGAGCTCATCGTCATGTATCTGAAGCAGAAGGATGGCAGCAAGCTCAAGGTGCTGGCATCGCCGACGCTCGATATCCATGATCGCACCATCACGCGCAATGACATCATTGCTTCAATCAACTATCTGCTGAACCTCATGGAAGGCGTAGGCAATACAGACGATATCGATCATCTCGGCAACCGCCGCGTGCGTGCCGTGGGTGAACTGTTGCAGAACCAGTTCCGCATCGGCCTCTCGCGCATGGAGCGTGTCGTGCGTGAGCGCATGACCATACAGGATTCGGATATCATCACGCCGCAGGCACTCATCAATATCCGTCCGGTTGTGGCTGCCGTCAAGGAGTTCTTCGGCTCCTCGCAGCTGTCGCAGTTCATGGATCAGCATAATCCGCTGTCCGAGCTGACGCATAAGCGCCGCCTGTCGGCCCTGGGCCCGGGCGGTCTGTCGCGTGAGCGCGCCGGATTCGAAGTCCGCGATGTCCATAACTCGCACTATGGCCGTATGTGCCCGGTCGAGTCGCCTGAGGGACCGAACATCGGTCTGATTGGCTCGCTCGCTACCTATGCGCGCGTGAACCAGTTCGGCTTCATGGAGACGCCGTATCGCCGCGTCGACAAAGTCAACCATACGGTGACCGATGAGGTCCGCTATCTGACGGCCGACGAAGAGGATGAGTTCATCATCGCTCAGGCCAATGAGCCGCTCGATGAGAACGAGTGGTTCAAGAATGAGCGTGTCACGGGTCGTCATCATGAGGAAACCAGTCTGTTCGACCGCAACAAGGTCGACTACATGGATGTGAGCCCGCGTCAGGTGTTCTCCATCGCTACGGCTATGATCCCGTTCCTCGAAAATGATGATGCCAACCGTGCTCTGATGGGCGCGAACATGCAGCGCCAGGCAGTTCCTCTGCTGCGCACGCAGGCCCCGCTCGTCGGTACTGGCATGGAGTACAAGGCCGCCTGTGACTCGGGCGTTATGATCCTCGCGAAGCACGCCGGCACGGTAGAGGACGTTACGGCTGATTATATCGATGTCCGCCGCGAGAATGGCGAGCTCGACCACTATAAACTGCAGAAGTTCCTGCGCTCGAACCAGGGCACCTGCATCAACCAGGTTCCTATCGTCTATAAGGGCGATGAAGTCGAGGAGAAGCAGCCGATCGCTGATGGCCCGGCTACGGACCATGGCGAGCTGGCTCTCGGCTATAATATCATCGTTGCCTATATGCCTTGGGAGGGCTACAACTACGAGGATGCTGTCCTGCTCTCGGAGAACCTCGTCAAGCGCGATCTCTATACCTCCATCCATATCGAGGAGTACGAGTCCAATGCGCGCGATACGAAGCTCGGCCCTGAGGAGATCACTCGCGATGTGCCGAATGTGTCGGAGGATGCTCTGAAAGACCTCGATGAAGAAGGTATCATCTCCATCGGTGCCGATGTGCGTCCGGGCGATATCCTCGTCGGCAAGGTCACGCCGAAAGGCGAGACGGAGCTCTCCGCTGAGGAGCGCCTGCTCCGCGCTATATTCGGTGAGAAGGCCCGCGAGGTCCGCGACAGCTCGCTGCGCGTGCCGCATGGTGAGCAGGGCAAGGTCGTCGATGTCAAGGTCTTCAGCCGTGAGAATAACGATGAGCTGCCGGCTGGCGTAAATCGCCAGGTGCGCGTCTACATCGCGCAGAAGCGCAAGATCTCCGTCGGCGATAAGATGTCCGGTCGTCACGGCAACAAGGGTGTCGTTTCGCGCATCATGCGTCAGGAGGATATGCCGTTCCTGCCGGATGGTACTCCGGTCGATATCGTGCTGAATCCTTTGGGCGTGCCGTCCCGCATGAACATCGGGCAGGTGCTTGAGGTTCATCTCGGCATGGCTGTCCGTGAGCTCGGCAAGCAGATCAAGGCTGGCGATCCTACGGTCGAGGCCAGACTGCGGGCTGCGGGCTATGATTTCGATAAATACGGTATGCCGAAACCGGATGAGGCCGGCATCCATATCGCTACACCAGTCTTTGATGGTGCAGGCGAGGATGATGTGTTCGGCACGGTCCGTCTGGCCGGCCTGCCGGAAGATGGTAAGACGGTCCTCTATGATGGCCGTACGGGCGAGCCGTTCGAGAACCGTGTCACTGTTGGCTGCACCTACTTCCTGAAACTGCATCACCTCGTCGATGATAAGATCCATGCCCGTTCGACGGGCCCGTACTCCCTCGTCACGCAGCAGCCGCTCGGTGGTAAAGCCCAGTTCGGCGGCCAGCGCTTCGGCGAGATGGAGGTCTGGGCACTCGAGGCTTACGGCGCTGCCTACACGCTGCAGGAAATGCTGACGGTCAAGTCCGATGATGTCAAGGGCCGTGTCAAGGCTTACGAGGCGATCGTCAAGGGCGAGAACATCCCTGAGCCGGGCGTACCGGAGTCGTTCAAGGTCCTCATCAAGGAACTCCAGTCCATCGGCCTTGATATCAAGGTACTGAATTCGGATGCCAAGGAGATCAGCATCTCCGACGATGATGATGACGATGATGTCAGCATCAATGAGCGCGCTAGAAAGCTCGACCTCGATGTCGATGGCGTAGATCCGACCAGACAGGGAGCTGCAGCTCGGACGGACGAGACGAATGCTGACCAGTACGAGGCAGGTGTTGCCAGCGATGATGACAGCAATGCCAACGATATAATTGCTGATATCGGTGCTATGGTAGAGGATACCACGGCGCCATCTGATAGCGATACCAAGGGTGAGGAATAAGAGGGGAGTGTCATCTCTTTGCTGGATGTAAATAATTTCGATTCAATGCGCATCGGCCTGGCCTCGCCGGAAAAGATACGTGAGTGGTCGTACGGCGAGGTAAAGAAGCCGGAGACCATAAACTATCGTACGCTCAAGCCGGAGCGTGACGGCCTGTTCTGCGAGCGCATATTCGGACCAACCCGCGACTGGGAATGCCACTGCGGCAAGTACAAGCGCATCCGCTATAAGGGCGTCATATGCGACCGCTGCGGCGTCGAGGTGACTCGCGCTAAAGTGCGCCGTGAGCGCATGGGCCATATCGAGCTGGCTGCTCCGGTATCGCATATATGGTATTTCAAGGGCATACCGAGCCGTATGGGCCTCATACTGGACATATCGCCGCGCGCCCTCGAGAAAGTCCTGTACTTTGCCAGCTATATCGTGCTGGATGCAGGCAGCACGGATCTCGCGAAGAAATCCCTGCTGACGGAGCGGGAGTACCATGAGGCCGTAGATAAATATGGCCGCGGTGCTTTCCGCGTCGGCATGGGCGCCGAGGCAGTAAAAGAGCTCCTCGAGGAGCTCGACCTCGATGCGATGAGCGAGCAGCTGCGCAAAGAAGTCCGCACGAGCTCCGGTCAGAAAAAGATTCGTTCGATCCGTCGTCTCGAGGTTGTCGAGGCATTCCGCAAGTCCGGCAACAAGCCGAGCTGGATGATCCTCGATGTCGTGCCGGTCATACCGCCGGAGCTGCGCCCGATGGTCCAGCTCGATGGTGGCCGCTTTGCCACGTCTGACCTCAATGATCTCTATCGTCGTGTCATCAACCGCAACAATCGCCTGAAGCGCCTGCTTGATCTCGGGGCACCGGATATCATCGTCCGCAACGAGAAACGCATGCTGCAGGAAGCGGTGGATGCCCTCATCGATAACGGCCGTCGCGGCCGTCCGGTCACGGGCCCGGGCAACCGTGCGCTGAAGTCGCTCTCGGATATGCTCAAGGGCAAGCAGGGACGTTTCCGTCAGAACCTGCTCGGCAAGCGCGTCGACTATTCCGGTCGTTCCGTTATCGTTGTCGGTCCGGAGCTCAAGCTGCATCAGTGCGGCCTGCCGAAGGTCATGGCACTCGAGCTGTTCAAGCCGTTCGTCATGAAGAAGCTCGTGCAGTCTGGTCTGGCTAACAATATCAAATCGGCTAAGCGCATGGTCGAGCGTGCCCGTCCTGAGGTCTGGGACATGCTCGAGGATGTCATCAAAGAGCATCCGGTCCTGTTGAACCGCGCGCCGACACTGCATCGTCTCGGTATTCAGGCTTTCGAGCCGGTACTGACCGAGGGCCATGCACTGAAGCTTCATCCGCTGGCTTGCACGGCTTATAACGCGGACTTCGATGGTGACCAGATGGCTATCCATCTGCCGCTGTCGGCCGAGGCTCAGGCGGAGGCCCGCATCCTGATGCTGGCTGCGAACCACATCCTCGCTCCGAAGGACGGCAAACCGATCATCGTCCCGACGCAGGATATGGTGCTCGGCTCCTACTACCTGACGATACTGAAGCCAGGTGCGAAGGGCGAGGGCAAGGTCTTCACGGGCATTGCAGAGGCTCTGCTGGCCTATCAGCAGCATGACCTCGAGCTGCAGGCAGAGATTGAGACGCGCATCGAGGGCTATGGCCTCGTCAAGACGTCGCTCGGCCGCATGATCTTCAACGAGATATTGCCGCCGGAGCTCCGCTACTACCATAAGGATGAGAAGACCGGCCAGTGGTGCCTCGGTATCCGCATCGCGAAGAAGCAGCTCGGTCAGCTCGTCGCAAACTGCTACAACCACTTCGGCGCCACGAAGACGGCTGAAGTCATAGATAACGTCAAGAACCTCGGCTATCATTATGCCTGCATCGCCGGTATGACGGTCGCTATCTCCGATGTCATCGTACCGCCGGAGAAGAAGACCATCATTGCCAATACGCAGAAGATCGTCAACAAGGTCGAGCGTCAGTACAACCGCGGTCTCATAACGGCCGACGAGCGCTATCATAAGGATATCAAGCTCTGGGAGAAAGCGACGGATGATGTCGCTGACGCCATGATGGATAACATGGATCCGTTCAACCCGATCTTCATGATGGCTGACTCTGGTGCTCGTGGTAATAAGCAGCAGATGCGTCAGCTCGCCGGTATGCGCGGACTCATGGCTGACCCATCTGGTAAGACCATCGACCTGCCGATCACGGCTAACTTCCGCGAAGGTCTGTCCGTTTCCGATTACTTCATTTCGTCGCATGGTGCTCGTAAGGGCCTCGCTGATACGGCTCTGCGTACGGCTGACTCGGGTTATCTGACCCGTCGTCTCGTCGATGTCGCCCAGGATGTCATCGTCCGCGAGGAGGACTGCGACGTTTCGACGCTGAACCTCGTCCACATCCGGGCTCGTCTCTGCGAGTCGTGCTTCGATGCCCTCGAGCTTTTGAACGACAGCCTCATGGGCCGTCTGCTCGGCGCCGATGTGCTGGACCCGGAGACGCAGGAAGTCGTCTATCCGCGTGATACGATTATCACGGATGACGTCCTGCAGGGCATCGCTGAGCATGAGATTCATGAGATCATGGTACGTGGCTCGTCGCTGGCCTCTGAGGCTGCGATCAGCAACGCCATGATTACTGAGGCCATCACGCTCGGTGAGCCGGATGACGAGGCCCGGGCCAAGGCCAAGGAGTCGATGGTCCATGAGATGCTCGGCAAAGAAGTCACGAAAGATGTACATGACTCGGATGGCAACGTCGTATTCGCTGCTGGCGGGAAGCTGGATGAGGAAGCAATCGACTCCATCCTCGCCAGTGATGCCAAGGAACTCCATGTTCGCAATAACAATGTCCGCGGCATAGAGGTCGAGGCAATCAAGGAAGGCGACGGCATCATCGAGTCGCTGGCCGATCGTATCGTCGGCCGCGTGCTGGCTGAGGACATTGATGATCCGCAGACCGGTGAGCGCATCGCATCGATCAACCAGACGGTTGATGAGGAGCTCTCGAAGCGCATCGAGAAGGTGCGTGACAAAGTCAGCATCCGCAGCGTCCTGACCTGCAAATCGCAGTTCGGTGTCTGCGTCAAGTGCTATGGACGTGACCTCGCGAACCAGTCTGAGGTCGAGATTGGTGAGGCCGTCGGCATCATCGCTGCTCAGTCCATTGGCGAGCCGGGCACACAGCTCACCATGCGTACGTTCCACTCCGGCGGTGTCGCTGGTGACGATATCACCCAGGGTCTTCCGCGTGTCGAGGAGCTGTTCGAGGCCCGCAAGCCGAAGCATCATGCCATCATCGCCGAGATCGGTGGTACGGCGCATATCGAGGATATGGGCACTGGCATGCGCAAGGTCACGATCGTACCGGAGGACGGCGATCCACGTGAGTATGCGATACCGTATGGCGCGCGCATGGCCGCTCATGAGGGCGACGTGCTGGCGCCGGGCGACCGCCTGACCGAGGGCTCGATCAATCCGCATGATATCCTGCGCGTCTGCGGCCTGCAGGCTACGCAGCGCTACCTCGTCTACGAGGTGCAGAAGGTGTACAAGTCCCAGGGTGTTGAAATCAATGATAAGCACATCGAGGTCATGGTACGCCAGATGCTCCACAAGGTGAAGATCGAGGAGAGCGGCGCGACCGACTTCCTGCCGGGCGAGTACATCGATATCAACCAGTTCGAGACAGCGAATACGAAGGCAATCGAGGAAGGCGGCGAGCCAGCAGTGGCTAAGCCGATCCTGCTCGGTATCACGAAGGCTTCGCTGGCTACGGATTCGTTCCTGTCGGCAGCTTCGTTCCAGGAGACGACGCGTGTCCTGACGGATGCCGCTATAAAGGGCAAGGTCGATCCGCTGATCGGCCTGAAGGAGAACGTCATCATCGGTAAGCTGATACCGGCTGGTACTGGTATGAGCCGCTATCGCAACCTCAAGGTTGTCGATAACTGCCCGAAGCCGCCGGCGCCGGAGAAGGATGATGACCAGCCAGAGCCGAATCCGGATCTGGATCCGGATGATAATGTCGACCTGACTCCGCTGACCAAGATGAATCAGGGCGCCTGATCATCAGGCTTTACTAAATAAAAAGCAAGGGAGGGAACTTTCTGCCGGAATAAGGCGGATCGTTCTCTCCCCTTTTATGTGTGAGATATATCTAGGAGGATGAAGATGGCTGAAGAATGTAATCATGACTGCAGCTCCTGCGGTACGACCTGTGGGCAGGATACGCGCAAGGATCTGCACGAGAAACCGAACGACCTGAGCAGCATCAAGCATGTCATAGCTGTCGTCAGCGGCAAGGGCGGCGTGGGTAAATCCCTCGTCACCGGCCTCCTGGCAGTGGCCATGTCGCGCAAGGGACAGCATACCGGCATCATGGATGCCGATATCACCGGTCCATCCATCCCGAAGATGTTCGGTACGAGCGGCGAGGTGACCGGCAGCAAGATCGGCGCCTATCCGATCAAATCGGCTGGCGGCATCGATATCGTCAGCATGAACCTGCTGCTCGAGCATACGACCGATCCTGTGGTCTGGCGTGGCCCCATCATCAGCGGCATCGTCAAGCAGTTCTGGCATGATTTCATCTGGGAAGATGTCGACTACATGTTCATCGATATGCCGCCGGGAACCGGCGACGTGCCGCTGACCGTATTCCAGTCCATACCGGTCGATGGCATCGTCATCGTCACGAGCCCGCAGGAGCTCGTCTCCATGATCGTCGAAAAGGCGGTCAAGATGGCCAAGCTCATGAATATCCCTATCCTCGGCCTCGTCGAGAATATGAGCTATTTCGAGTGCCCGGACTGCGGCAAGCGCCATGAGATATTCGGCCACAGCCATATTGCCGAGATTGCTGATCAGTATCAGCTGCCGGTGCTGGCCCGCATACCGATCGTACCGACGCTCGCAGCCGAGTGCGACGCCGGCTCCATCGAGAGCGTCGAGGGCGACTGGCTCGACCAGGCTGCCCAGAACATCCTCGAGGCGAACGGCGAAGCCTGAGAGGCTCTGAGCAGGAATACCAGGAATACCGTTCATATTGCATAGCAAAAAAGGAAGGAACAGCGGCGAACCGCGTTCCTTCCTTTTTTATTTTACTGAATCATGCTGCCAGTAGGCAGTAGTGATTATTTGTTGATGAGCGCCATGATCTCAGGAGCCTTGCCCTCGGAGCCGAGGACGTCTTTGATCTTGTGCTCGACGAGCTCCTTGATGTAGGTGCGGCCGTCAGCGATGTACTGGCGCGGATCGAAGTGATCCGGATGAGCGACGAAGTGCTCACGGATACCAGCCGTCATAGCCAGGCGCAGGTCGGAGTCGATGTTGATCTTGCAGACAGCGCTCTTGGCAGCCTTGCGGAGCTGATCCTCAGGGATACCGACAGCATCCTTGAGCTTGCCGCCGTTTTCGTTGATGATCTTGACGTATTTCTGGGTGACGGAGGAAGCACCGTGCAGGACGATCGGGAAGCCTGGGATGCGCTTCTCAACTTCCTCGAGGATGTCGAAGCGGAGCTCAGGCGGCTCGAGCACGCCCGTCTTCGGGTTGCGCGTGCACTGCTCCGGCGTGAACTTGTATGCGCCATGCGAAGTACCGATAGCGATAGCCAGCGAATCAACGCCCGTCTTCGTGACGAACTCCTCGACCTCGGCCGGGTCGGTGTAGGAGGCATCAGCAGCGTTGACCTTTACAGCATCCTCGATGCCGGCGAGCTTGCCGAGCTCAGCCTCGACAACGACGTTGTGAGCATGAGCATACTCGACGACTTTCTTCGTCAGAGCGATGTTGTCCTCGAAGGAATACTTCGAGCCATCGATCATGACCGACGTGAAGCCGCCATCGATGCAGGACTTGCAGGTCTCGAAATCAGCGCCATGGTCGAGGTGCAGGGCGATAGGAATATCGTTGACCTCGAGAGCAGCCTGGACGAGGTGCACGAGATAAGCATGCTTGGCATACTTGCGGGCACCGGCAGAGCACTGCAGGATGATCGGAGAGTTCAGCTCGCCAGCGGCCTCGGTGATGCCCTGGACAATCTCCATGTTGTTGACGTTGAAAGCACCGATGGCGTAGCCGCCCTCATGAGCCTTCTTGAACATTTCTTTAGTTCCAACTAATGGCATTTGATTACCCCCTAATAGTAATTACTTCATTTTGCATCAATGAAACTAAAAATATTATAGCACATTTCTTTTTTTCGTGGTAGCCGTGAAATAAAACTTTTGAAAATTCAACAAAGTGATAAAAAACGCGAAGCTTCCGGTTTAATTGTTTCCTTTATTATTATTTACATACGTAGTATATTGGTGTATAATAGTAGCTGTGTGAAGGCAGAGAAACGCTTATATAACGCCGAATGTCAGAAATGACTCTTTTTTTTAGACAAATTTATTGACCGGTTTACAAAACGATTCACTGTCTCGCGGTTTTTCCGTTATGTGTTTAGGTTTCATATGAGGGGAGCAAAACAAAACATGAGCAAAAAGATGAAAACCATGGACGGCAACCAGGCCGCCGGCTACATCTCCTATGCTTTCACGGATGTCGCGGCAATCTACCCGATTACCCCGTCGTCCCCGATGGCAGAGCATGTTGACGACGATGCCGCAAAGGGCAAGAAAAACCTCTTCGGCCAGACCGTAAAGGTCATCGAGATGGAATCTGAGGCCGGCGCTGCCGGTGCTGTACATGGCTCGCTCCAGGCTGGTGCGCTGACTACGACTTATACAGCATCACAGGGATTCCTGCTGATGATCCCGAACCTCTACAAGATATCGGGCGAACTGCTGCCGGGCGTGTTCCACGTCAGCGCGCGCGCACTCGCTACGTCTTCACTGAACATATTCGGTGATCAGCAGGATGTCATGGCTGCCCGTCAGACCGGCTGCGCCATGCTCTGCGAGGCCAGCGTCCAGGAGGTCATGGACCTCGCCGCTGTCGCTCATCTCGTAGCGATCAAGGGCCGCGTTCCTTTCATCAACTTCTTCGACGGTTTCCGTACCTCGCATGAGATTCAGAAGATCGAGGTTATCGACTATGATGATCTCGCCAAGATCCTCGACTGGGATGCCGTCAAAGCATTCCGTCGCCGCGCGCTGAATCCGGATCATCCGGTCATTCGCGGCACCGCGCAGAATCCGGATATCTATTTCCAGGAGCGCGAGGCTGTAAACCGCTATTATGACGCGATACCTGATCTCGTGGAAGAGGCTATGGCTGATCTCGCGAAGATAACGGGCCGCGAGCATCATCTGTTTGACTACTATGGCGCACCGGACGCTGACCGCGTCATCATCGCCATGGGCTCTGACTGCCAGACCGTCGGCGAGGCTGTCGAGTATCTGAACAAGAATGGCGAGAAAGTCGGTCTGCTGTCCGTACATCTCTATCGTCCGTTCTCCATCAAACATTTCCTCGGTGCCATCCCGAAGACGGCCAAGAAAATCGCTGTCCTCGATCGCACGAAGGAGCCGGGCGCTATCGGCGAGCCGCTCTACCTCGATGTCAAGAGCGCTTTCTACGACAGCGACCGCAATCCGGTCATCGTCGGCGGCCGTCTCGGCCTCGGCGGCAAGGACTTCACTCCGGATATGGCATTCGGCCTGTTCGATGAGCTGAAGAAAGACCAGCCGAAGAACGGCTTCACCCTCGGCATCGAGGATGATGTGACGCATCTGAGCATCGCTCCGACGAAGTCCGACGTCAACCTGACGCCGGAGGGCACGACGGCCTGCAAGTTCTGGGGCCTCGGCTCTGATGGTACGGTCGGCGCCAACAAGAGCGCGATCAAGATCATCGGCGATAACACCGACATGTATGCGCAGGCTTATTTCGCCTATGACTCGAAGAAGTCCGGCGGTATCACGATGTCGCATCTGCGCTTCGGCAAATCCCCGATAACGAGCGCTTACCTCATCAACAATGCAGACTTCATCTCCTGCTCGCAGCAGTCCTATGTCTATAAATATGACCTGCTGGCTGGACTGAAGAAGGGCGGCAAGTTCCTGCTCAATACGCTCTGGACGGATGAGGAGCTCTCGCAGCACCTTCCGGCCGCTATGAAGCGCTATATCGCCAAGAACAACATCGAGTTCTACACGGTCAATGCGGTGGGCATCGCCAAGGAGCTTGGCCTCGGCGGCCGCTTCAACATGGTCATGCAGTCCGCATTCTTCAAGATCGCGAACATCATCCCGCTCGACAAGGCAGTAGAGTACCTCAACGATGCAATCGTGAAGTCCTACGGCAAGAAGGGCCAGAACATCGTCGACATGAACCAGGGTGCTGTCAAGAAAGGCATCGAGGCCCTGCACAAGGTCGTTGTACCGGCTGACTGGGCAGAGGCTCAGGATGCACCGGCATCGAAGAAGGATGTACCGGCATTCATCAGCGAGATCCAGGATGTCATGAACCGTCAGGAAGGCGAGAAGCTGCCGGTTTCGAAATTCGCCAATGGCATGGAAGACGGTACATTCCCGGTCGGCGGCTCGGCTTATGAGAAGCGCGGTACGGCGATCAATGTGCCGGTCTGGAATACAGAGAAGTGCATCGGCTGCAACCAGTGCTCGTTCGTCTGCCCGCATGCTACTATCCGTCCGGCGCTCACGACCGATGCGGAGAAGGCTGCTGCTCCGGAGGGCTTCCAGTCGAAGCAGCTCAAGCAGTACAAAGATGTCAACTTCTCGATCGTCGTCTCGACCATGGACTGCCTCGGCTGCGGCAACTGCGCGCAGGTCTGCCCGGCACAAGCTCTCGATATGAAGCCGCTGGATGATACTCTGAAGGCTCAGCAGGCCTGGTTCGATTATGCGGTCGACCCGAAGAAGGTAGCCCCGAAGAAGAACCCGATGAAGAAAGAGACGGTTCTCGGCTCGCAGTTCGAGCAGCCGCTGTTCGAGTTCTCCGGCGCCTGCGCTGGCTGCGGCGAGACTCCGTATGCGAAGCTCATCACGCAGCTGTTCGGCGATCGCATGATGGTCTCGAACGCTACGGGCTGCTCCTCCATCTGGGGCGCATCCGCACCAGCTATGCCGTACACGAAGAACCATCGCGGCCATGGCCCGGCTTGGGCGAACTCCCTGTTCGAGGATAATGCTGAGTATGGTCTCGGTATGTTCCTCGGCACGAAGTCGGTCCGTGAGTCGGTAGCTGCTGATGCCAAGGCCGCCATTGAGGCTGGCAAGGGCTCGGCGGACCTCCAGGCTGCTCTGCAGGATTGGGTTGACAATCTGGCTGAGGGTGCTGGCACGCGTGACCGTGCGGATAAGCTCACGGCTCTGCTCGAGAAAGAGAAGGGCGACGATGAGCTCCTCAACAAGATTTACGAGAACAAGGATTACTTCGTCAAGCGTTCGCAGTGGATCTTCGGCGGCGACGGCTGGGCCTATGATATCGGCTACGGCGGACTCGACCATGTCCTGGCCTCGGGCGAGGATGTCAACGTGTTCGTATTCGATACCGAGGTTTACTCGAACACCGGCGGCCAGGCTTCGAAGGCTACGCCGGCTGCAGCAATTGCTCAGTTCGCAGCCTCCGGTAAGAAGACGAAGAAGAAGGACCTCGGCCGTATGGCTATGACCTATGGCTATGTCTATGTAGCACAGGTCAACATGGGTGCTGACAAGAACCAGGTCGTGAAGGCTCTGGCTGAGGCTGAGGCATATCATGGCCCGTCCCTCATCATCGCTTATTCGCCGTGCATCAACCACGGCATCCGCAAAGGCATGGGCAAGAGCCAGCTCGAGGGCAAGCTCGCTGTTGAGTGTGGCTACTGGGCAAACTTCCGCTACAATCCGGAGCTCATCGCTCAGGGCAAGAACGGCTTCACGCTCGACTCCAAGGAGCCGGACTTCGAGAAGTTCCAGGACTTCCTGATGGGCGAGAACCGCTACATCAACCTCAAGCGCTCCTATCCGGATCAGGCTGAGGCACTCTTCGTGAAGACCCGCAAAGATGCTGAGACCCGCTACAACACCTACAAAGCACTGGCTGGCAAATAATAGCCCCTCTGCTCTGGCAACAGCATAAAAAAGCCGCCTCCCGTTCATTCGGGAGGCGGCTTTTTATGTGCTGATTTACAAACGGAATCGATATGATATAATTATTAGAGAAACGTATGATACACGGAGGATTTTGTCATGATGACGGCGGCACAACAGGAGAAAGCGGCTCAGGATTTTGCGAAACAATGGGCCGGCAAGGGCGACGAGAAGCAGGACAGCCAGCGTTTCTGGATAGAACTGCTTCAGAAGGTCTACGGTGTTGAAGATCCGGCTGATTTCGTGCGCTTTGAGACGCGTGTGAAGCTCTCCCATACCAGCTTCATCGATGTTATGATACCGGCCACGCATACGATGATCGAGCAGAAGGGCCGCGACATCGACCTGGAAAAGCCGATCAAGCAGAGCGATGGCACGCTTTTGAAGCCGTCCGAGCAAGCAAAACGCTATGCGGCGGCTCTCCCGTACTCCGAGCGTCCGCGCTGGATCATAGCTTGCAATTTCAAGCAGTTCCAGGTATTCGACATGGAGCGGCCGAATGATGCGCCGCAGCTCATCGAACTGGCTGATCTCGGGAAGGAATACTACCGCCTCCAATTCATGGTTGATGTGAAAGACAGTCATATCACCAAAGAAATGGAGATCAGCAAGAGCGCCGGTGAATTGGTCGGACGCCTGTATAAGGCACTGTATCCTCTGTATACTCAGGCTCCACAGCTGACTGAGGAGAAAGCCACGGAATATCTGAACAAGCTCTGCGTGCGTCTCGTATTCTGCCTGTACGCCGAGGATGCTGGCATCTTCGGTAAACGGAATATGTTCCACGACTATCTGGCCGACTATCGTCCACAGCATTTCGCGCAAGCTCTCAGCAATCTTTTCAAGGTGCTCGACCAGAAGCCGGAGGAGCGCGATCCGTTCCTGGAGGAGGGGCTGGCTCAGTTCCCGTATGTCAATGGCAGCCTGTTCAGCGAGACTGTCCCTGTGCCGCCGATGAACGAGGATGTGCGTCAGCTCATACTCATAGATGCCTGCGAATTCGACTGGAGCCGCATATCTCCGACCATATTCGGCGCTATATTCGAGGACACGCTGAATAAGGGAACCCGGCGCGCTGGCGGCATGCATTATACGAGCATCGAGAACATCCATAAAGTCATAGACCCGCTGTTCCTCGACGCCTACAAGGAAGAATTCCAGGAAGCCATGCAGGAGAAGACGCTCAAGAAGCGCACGGAGCGCCTCAAAGCGCTGCAGCAGAAGCTGGCGGCAGGGCGCTACTTCGAC
>CACXCN010000053.1 GCA_902766095.1 uncultured Selenomonas sp.
GTAATAAGCCTTCCCCTCAGGGGAAGCGTAGCTGACGAAAGAGGTGCTCCGTCATAAATGGAGCATCCCTCAGTGGTGGCAGCCTTTTATCCCGTTATAGCATAATGACGCCGTCCTGTCTATCGTATCAGTGGATATGCTCATGTCTACTAAAGGAAAACATGAATACAAAATAATGTACGTTTTCCCTAGACAGGACGCTTGTTTTCCTGTATAATATTCATCGTATCAAAAACATTACACTAATATGGTCTTGCTAGTACATTTTTGTATATATCCGTTACATTGATTGGCTGGCAGATGTTGAGGGGGAGAATCATGGCGCTTATTGTAAAGAAGTTTGGCGGCAGCTCTGTGGCTACTACGGAGAAAATCATGAATGTCGCAAAGCGTGTCCTGGCGGAGAAGCAGCCTGGTGATCAGATTGTGATGGTTGTCTCGGCCATGGGCGATACAACGGACAATCTCATCGAGCTGGCTCAGGGCATCACGAAGAATCCGTACCAGTATGAGCGCGAGATGGATATGCTGCTGACTACGGGTGAGCAGGTTTCGATATCGTTGCTGGCGATGGCTTTCAAAACGCTCGGTCAGCCGGCGATATCGCTGACTGGTGATCAGATCGGCATGAAGACGGATTCGTGCCATACGAAAGGACGCATCCTCGATATCGAGCCGCAGCGCGTGCTCGATGAGCTGAAGGCCGGCAATATCGTCGTGGTGGCCGGTTTCCAGGGCGTGGATGCCAATGGCGACCCGGTGACGCTGGGACGTGGCGGCTCGGATACGTCAGCAGTGGCGCTGGCAGGCGCACTGAAGGCAGACAGCTGCGAGATATACACCGATGTCGATGGTGTGTACTCCGCTGACCCGCGCATCGTGAAATCCGCACGCAAGATGAAGGAAATCACGTATAACGAGATGCTCGAGATGGCACGTCTCGGAGCCGGCGTCATGCAGCCGCGCTCTGTGGAGATGGGCTCATTCTATCACATACCGATCCATGTCCGTTCGACATTCACGAATACACCCGGTACGATTATTAGGGAGGAATATACGATGCAGGAAAAAGATTTCGAGATACGCGGCGTAGCGCATGATGATAAGGTAGCGAAGATTGCTGTCCTGGCGGTGCCGAATGATCCGGGTATCGCGCACTCCATCTTCTCAGCGCTTTCCGATGCCAATATCGATGTCGATATGATCGTGCAGAGCATCCGCAATATCGAGAAGAATGTCACCGATATGGTGTTCACGGTGGCATCCATCGACCTCAGCAAGGCCAAGAGCGTTGTCGACAAGGTCGCTGACGAGCTCGGAGCGGCTGCTGTCCTCGTCGAGGAGGATGTGGCGAAGGTGTCCATCGTCGGCGCCAGCATGCTCGGCAATCCGGGCGTGGCCTCGCGCATGTTCGGTGCGCTCGCAAAAGCCGGCATCAATATCGATATCATCAGCACGTCCGAGATCAGTATCTCCTGCCTCGTACAGGGTTCGAAGCTCAAGGAGGCTGTGAACGCCATCCATGACGAGTTCTTCCCTGAGCATTGATCTTGTCCGTATAGCCAGGTAATAAGACCGGGCTGTGACGAAATAGCATATGTCAAACTTAAGCATGTAGTACCGCGACAGGCATGGTTCCTTCATTCCGGAACCATGCCTGTCGCTGCTTATCAAATAAAGTCATAGTTTATATAACATAATAGTTATAGTATGAACCTCTTTTGAAAGAATATTGTATACTAACATCGGTACATATAGACAGGACAGCGAATAACAGTTATTATAAGATAGTACAATCTAGAATATGAATATGGAAAGGGAGTTTTTCAATTGACGATGAGTATGGCAGCTTCGCATGCAGCAAGCAAGAGACTGAAGGACGCCATTTTCGGGGCCAGCGCAGCTTGTGCGGCCGCGGCCAAAGAACATGGAGCAGATGCCGTCACCAATGCTACGATCGGTACGATGCTGGACGATAACGGCAAGCTGGCTACCATGCCGACGATGGAGCGCGTGTTCCGCGAGATGAACGTAGCCGATTTTGCGGCCTATGCTCCGATATCGGGCTTGCCGGCATTCCTCGATGCGGCCATCGATCTGACATTCGGCGGTCAGCTGCCGGAGGCATACACGGCAGCGGTAGCCACCGCTGGCGGCACGGGTGCTGTCCATCATGCCGTGGCGAACTACGCTGAGCGCGGCGATTATGTGCTGACGTCGGACTGGTTCTGGGGCACGTACAACGTCATCTGCAACGAGACAGGCAAGAAGCTGACGAACTTCCGCCTCATCAATGAGCAGGGCGGCTTCGATATCAAGGACTTCACGGCCAAGGTCACGGAGCTCTTCGCTAAGCAGGAAAGTCTGCTCGTCATCATCAACTCCCCGGCGAACAATCCGACGGGCTTCAGCCTTTCGGACGATGAGTGGGACGAGGTCATAGAGGTGGCCAAGTCGTTCGCAGCGAAAGGCAAGAAGCTGACGCTGCTCGTCGATATCGCTTATATCGATTTCGCTGGCGAAAAGCATGCGACACGCGCATTCATGCAGAAGTTCGCCAAGCTGCCAGAGAATGTCCTCGTACTGTTCGCTTACTCGATGTCGAAGGGCTTCACGCTCTATGGTCAGCGTACAGGCGCACTCGTCGCCATGTCGTCGAGCAAGGATGTCATCGATGAATTCAAAGAAATAAATAAATACACGAGCCGTGCTACCTGGTCGAACATCAACCGCGGCGCTCAGACCGTCCTGCTGCGTATCCAGCAGGATCCGGCAACGTTGGCCCAGTTCGAGCAGGAGCGCGATGATTTCTACAAGATGATCCAGAAGCGGGCTCGCACCTTCATGGACGAGGCGCAGGAATGCGGCCTCGGCGCCCTGCCTTACAAGGGTGGGTTCTTCATCTCGGTGCCGGCCAAGGATCCGCAGGCCGTCTGCAATGAACTCCATAAGGATCTCGTGTTCGCCGTGCCGTTGAAGCTCGGTGTGCGCGTTGCGGCCTGCTCGGTATCGACCGCGAAGATGAAAGGCCTGGCTGCCAAAGTGAAGCGGGCCTGGGATGCGGTAGAAGCATGACGAGCCAGGATATGTCTCGCGGCTTCTGATGAATCAGCCCTCATATTCCTAAATATATTTTTGATCTCTGCCAGCCGGTGCTGCACAGCGCGGGCTGGCACTTTTTTATGTTAACGGACTGTAAATTATTTCTTGCTGGCCGGTCGGAATAATGTTATGATTAATGAGTGTATTTATAGTCTTTGGTGGAGAGGACAGAAAAAACATGTTCAGTTTCAAACAGAAGGACAGCGAGTTCTATGACCTTTTTGTCGAGAGCGCCCAGTATTTTTACCAGGGCGCGCTCATGATGGACGAGGTCATGCTTGACTATGGCAAAGCGGCCGACAAGGTGAAGGAAATCGTGCAGCTCGAGCACGATGCTGACGCAGTGAACGACATGATCATCGACAAGCTCAATATGACATTCATCACTCCGATCGACCGCGAAGATATCTATGCGCTGGCCAATGGCCTCGATGATGGCGTGGATTACCTGCAGGGGACGTTGCAGCGCATCGTCATGTATCGCACCGGCAAAGCCCTGTCGGGCGCCGTGTCGATGACGAAGCTGCTGCTCGAGTCAGCGCAGCAGATCATCGAGGCGCTGAAGATGCTGAAGAATATCCGGGCCAATCAGGAGCAGATACTCGAGGCCACGCATAAGATATCGGCGCTCGAGAGCGAGGGCGACCGCGTCTATCGCCATGAGATCGCCAATCTGTTTGACAAGGAAAAAGATGCAATAAAGCTCATCAAGTGGAAAGACATACTGGAGAAGCTCGAGGAGACGCTCGACCACTGCGAGAAGATGGCGGATATGATCCGGGGAGTGGTAATGAAATATGCCTGAGCTCCAACTGATGATATTCACAGTCATCGGCCTGGCCCTGCTGTTTGACTTCATAAATGGCTTCCATGATACGGCGAATGCCATAGCGACCTCGGTGTCGACACGGGCCCTGCATCCGAGCCATGCCATCATCATGGCGGCCTGTCTGAACTTCCTGGGGGCTATGTATTCGACCGGCGTCGCGAAGACGATCGGCAGCGATATCGTGAGTTCCGCCGAGCTCATCGATGAGCGCGTCATCATCGCGGCCCTCATCGGGGCAGTCATCTGGAATCTGCTGACCTGGTGGATCGCGCTGCCATCGAGCTCCTCGCATGCGCTCGTGGGCGGCGTCATGGGCGCGGTGCTGACATCGGTCGGTACTCAGGGGCTGAATTTCTACGGCATCGGCAAGATCGTGCTGTCGCTGATCGGCTCGCCAATCCTCGCCATAGCGACCGGTTTCTGCGTCATGACGATACTGTTCCGCGTCTGCAAGGGCTTCCGCCCCTCAGCGGTGAATAATAAGTTCAAGCGCATGCAGGTACTGGCGGCAGCGATGATGGCGTTCTCGCACGGCTCCAACGATGCCCAGAAGTCCATGGGTATCATAACGCTGGCGCTTATCACGGGCGGCTATCTCGATGCTTTCGAGGTGCCGACCTATGTAAAGGTCCTCTGCGCGACGGCCATGGCCTGCGGTACGTCGGTCGGCGGCTGGCGCATCATAAAGACGGTCGGCGGGCGCATATTCAAGCTCGAGCCGGTCACCGGCTTTGCCTCGGACCTCAACTCGTCGCTGGTCATATTCACGGCGACGCTGATGCATCTGCCGGTCTCGACGACGCACGTCGTATCCGGCTCCATCATGGGTGTCGGCTCTGCTAAGCGCGTGCGGGCTGTCCGCTGGAATACTGCCCAGCAGATGGTCGTGGCCTGGGTGCTGACGATTCCGTGCACAGCGCTCATGGGTGCGCTGGCCTATCATGTCGTGATGTATTTCTTTGCGGGATGAGAGGGCGGCCGAGCTGCCTGTATCCGGACACTGTTCCCACTGGTTAAACGAAACGTTAATGACCGTATGCTATAGTAAGGGCATACGGTCATTTTGGTTCATGATGTTTTATGGAGAGTGAGAAAAATGCTGGAAAGCAATGTTTATGAATTGACCACTCAGCCATTGACAGAGCAGGCTGCAGCCGCTCAGAAGGATTATAAGAGCCCGCTCGTAGCGGCGCTCATCAATAATACGGTGACGGATTTGCAGAAACCGGTCAGTGAGTTTCCCGAGCAGGCTTCTTTGAAGTTTATCGAACTGGACAGCGAGATGGGCTGGCATATATATCGGCGCAGTGTATTGTTCCTGCTCATAACGGCGGCGCATGAGCTGTCTCCGGAGGCCGAGGTTGTAGCGCAGTTCACGGCCAACAAGGGACTTTTCATCGAGATCAGCCTGCCGCATGATGCTCCGCTGACGGCAGATGCCGTCCGCAACCTCGAGAAGCACATGCGCGAAATCATTGCTGAGAACCGGCCCGTGAAGCGTCGCACGATGAGCCGCGAGGATGCGGTCCGCCTGTTCAAGGAGTCGCGGCAGATCGAGAAGGCCAATCTCATCAGTGCCATGAAGCAGCCGGAGGTCAGCATATATAAATGCGGAGATTATGCCGACTATCTGTATGGCGCGATGATCGGCTCCACTGGCAGTCTGGGACGGTTCGCCCTCGATTTCGAGGCCCCGGGCGTCCTGCTGCGTACGCCGGAGGCGGGGACGAAGGGAGAAATCACGCCTTACCTGCCGCAGCCGAAGCTCAGCCACATCCTGGCCGAAGCCAAGGAATGGGCGGGTATCCTGCACTGCCGGTATGTCACCGATCTGAACCGCATCAACCGCAATGGCCAGATCGGCGACCTCATACGCGTGTCAGAGGCGCTGCAGGAGAAGCGGATCGCGCAGATCGCCGACCACATAGCGGCGCATCGCGACCGCCTGCGTCTCGTGCTCATAGCCGGTCCGTCGTCCTCAGGCAAGACATCGTTCGCCCAGCGGCTGAAGGTTCAGATGCGCGTGGCGGGACTCGAGCCGGTGTCCATATCGCTCGATGATTATTTCGTGAACCGGGCGGAGACGCCGCGCAATGAGCGCGGTGAATACGACTACGAATGTCTCGAGGCTCTGCAGGTCGACCTGTTCAACCAGAATATGGTCGATCTGCTGGCCGGACGTGAGGTGCGCCTGCCCAGGTACAACTTCATAACGGGCAATAGTGAGTGGCAGGATGTGCCGATGGCGCTGCCGAAGGGACAACCGATCATCATCGAGGGCATCCATGGGCTGAATGAGAAGCTGAGTGCCGCAGTGCCCCGTGAGAACAAGTTCAAGATATACATCAGCGCGCTGACCCAGCTCAATATCGATGCCCACAACCGCATCCCGACGACGGATGCGCGACTGCTGCGCCGCCTTGTGCGCGACTATCAGTTCCGCGGCGCCTATGCACTGAAGACGCTCAAGCAGTGGCCGGATGTGCGAGCCGGTGAGGAAAAGAACATATTCCCGTATCAGGAAGAGGCCGATGTCATGTTCAACTCGGCCCTCATATACGAGCTGGGCGTGCTGAAGAAGTATGCCAAGCCGCTGCTCGAGATGATACCGCCCGAGGAGCCGGTCCACGCCAAAGCCCAGCGCCTGCTCGATTTCTGCCAGTATTTCGACGATATAACCGCCGAGGATGAGATCCCGAACAACTCGCTGCTCCGCGAATTCATCGGCAAATCGGTTTTCTTCAAGTGATACGATAATTTTTTCGGGGGATGGGCTTGCCAGCCGGGATGGGCTATGCTATAATGGCAAGCGGTGTAATAAAATAAACACGCACGGTCGATACCTGCCCTGTGCCTGACGGCAGCGATGCTGCAGGTGGTGCAGTGTAAATGAGACGTGCGGAAGAAGAAAACAGGAGGTGCACCAACATGGCAATCGTATCCATGAAAAAACTACTTGAGGCTGGTGTCCATTTCGGTCATCAGACCCGCCGCTGGAACCCGAAGATGGCTCGTTACATCTTCACGGAGCGCAACGGCATCTACATCATCGACCTGCAGAAGACCGTCAAGAAGATTGACGAGGCTTACGCTTTCCTGCGTGAGACGGCTGCAGCTGGCAAATCCGTGCTTTTCGTCGGCACGAAGAAGCAGGCTCAGGCTTCGATCAAAGAGGAAGCTGAGCGTTGCGGCCAGTATTATGTCAACGAGCGCTGGCTCGGCGGCATGATGACGAACTTCAAGACCATCCAGACCCGTATCGCTCGCCTCAAAGAGCTCGAGCAGATGGAGCAGGATGGCACGTTCGAGGTCCTCACGAAGAAAGAGGTCCAGGTACTGCGTCACGAGATGGAGAAGCTCGAGAAGTATCTCGGCGGCATCAAGGACATGCACAAGTTGCCGGGCGCTCTGTTCATTGTCGATCCGCGCAAGGAGCGTATCGCTGTATCTGAGGCTCGCAAGCTCCATATTCCTATCGTAGCTATCGTTGATACGAACTGCGATCCGGATGAGATCGATTATGTCATCCCGGGCAACGATGACGCAATCCGCGCCGTCAAGCTCCTGACAAACATCGCCGCTGAGGCTGTGCTCGAGGGCCAGCAGGCCAGCGATGACAACCAGGCTGAGGCCGAGGAGAAAGAGTCCGACGCTGAGTAATCAGAATAGGTAGAACAAGGCGGGGTAAGGGAACGTTATCCCTTACCCCGTTTTTCGTTGAATGTTAACTTTTTGAGCAATACTAGGAGGAAGAATAAATGGCAATAAGCGCTAAGCAGGTCAAAGAGCTCCGCGAGAAGACCGGTGCCGGCATGATGGACTGCAAGAAGGCCCTGACTGCTACCGATGGTGACATGGATAAAGCTATCGATTTCCTGCGTGAGAAGGGCATAGCCAAGGCTGAGAAGAAGGCTGGCCGCATCGCCGCTGAGGGCGCTGTCGGCGTCTATGTCTCTGAGGATGGCCAGACGGGTGCTGTCGTCGAGATCAACTGCGAGACGGACTTCGCTGCTGGCAATGACCAGTTCAAGAGCCTGCTCGACAAGGTCGTAAAGCATATCGCTGCTACGAAGCCGGCGGACCTCGATGCGCTGAACAACAGCGAGATCGACGGTCAGAAGGTCTCAGACCTCATCACGAATGCTACGGCTACCATCGGCGAGAAGATTTCGCTCCGCCGCTTTGCCTGCTATGAGAGCGACGGCCGTCTGGCTGTGTACTCGCACATGGGCGGCAAGATCGGCGTCCTCGTCAACATGACGGGCGGCGACGCTCAGCTCGGCAAGGACATCGCTATGCAGATCGCAGCCTCCAACCCGACGGCTATCAGCCGTGACGATGTGGATCCGGCTGCTGTAGCGCATGAGCGCGAGGTCCTGCTCGTGCAGGCCAAAGAGGAGAATGCCTCGGCCAAGAAACCGAAGCCGGAGGAGATCCTCAAGAAGATGGTCGAGGGCCGTCTGAACAAGTTCTACAAGGAAGTCTGCCTCACGGAGCAGGTCTTCATCAAAGACAGCGACAAGACGGTAAGCGACATCCTTGGCGGCAACAAGGTTACTGCTTTCACGCGCTTCCAGCTCGGCGAGGGTATCGAGAAGAAGCAGGAAGACTTCGCAGCTGAGGTCAAGGCTCAGATGCAGTAATCCGGCAATCGTCTGCAAAAAAAATATTAAACAGGATAGCACAGTTTACTTGTGTTATCCTGTTTTTTGGTATAAAATGAAAATGTATGTAATTCGCTAAACGAATATGGAGGCAGAGCTTTGGATACAGCAAAGTACAAGAGAATCGTCCTGAAACTCAGCGGTGAGTCACTGGCAGGCGAGCAGGGGTTCGGCATTGATCCGGCCGTCGTCGAGGATATCGCTCAGCAGATAAAGAAAGTCCGCGAGCATGGTGTCGATGTGGCCATCGTCGTTGGTGGCGGCAACATCTGGCGCGGTCTCGCCGGCTCCGCCAAGGGCATGGACCGGGCAACCGCCGACTACATGGGCATGATGGCTACGGTCATGAATGCTCTGGCGCTGCAGGATGCTCTTGAAAAGCTCGATGTCGATACGCGCGTGCAGACGGCCATAGAGATGCGTCAGGTCGCCGAGCCGTATATCCGCCGCAAGGCCATCCGTCATATGGAGAAGGGCCGCGTCGTCATTTTCGGTGCTGGCACGGGTCAGCCGTATTTCTCGACCGATACGACGGCTGCACTGCGGGCAGCTGAGGTCGAGGCTGATGTCATCCTCATGGCCAAGAAGGGCACAGATGGCATATACGATTGTGATCCGAACAAGAATCCGCAGGCGAAGAAGTTCGATAAGCTCAGCTATGATGATATACTGAGACTTCATCTGAAGGTCATGGATGCTACGGCCTCGGCTCTGTGCCGCGATAATGCCATACCGCTCGTCGTATTCAACATCGATGACCATGCCAATATCTGCCGGGCAGCTTTTGGCGAGAATATCGGCACGATAGTAGGGGGAGCTGAATGATGATAAAAGATATCCTGTCCTCACACGAGGACCGCATGAAGAAATCCATAGAGTCGCTGAAGCATGAATTCGCCTCGCTGCGCGCTGGGCGGGCTACGCCGTCGCTGCTCGACAAGGTGCTGGTCGACTACTATGGGGCACCGACACCGGTCAACCAGATCGCGAAGGTAGCGGTGCCGGAGCCGCGCATGATACTCATACAGCCGTATGAGAAATCCGTGCTTCATGATATCGAGGTCGCCATCATGAAGTCCGACCTCGGCCTGTCGCCGAACTCGGATGGCACGGCCATACGCCTCACGATACCGGCTCTGACGCAGGAGCGCCGCCAGGAGCTCGTCAAGACGGTCGGCAAGAAGACCGAGGAGGCCAAAGTCGCGCTGCGCAACGTGCGCCGCGATGGCAATGATGACATAAAGAAGCTCGAGAAGAACAAGGAGATAACGGAAGACGAGTCGAAAAAAGGCCAGGAAGCGATGCAGAAGCTCGTGGACAAATACATAAAGCTCGCTGACGAGGCCAAGGCAGTCAAAGAGAAAGAGGTCATGGAGATCTGATGGCTGCACCTGATGTACTGGCTCTCGAGTGGCCGCGGGCAAAGGCCCGTCTCGAGGCTGCCGGTTGCCGGTATGAAACGGAAATTACACGCTCCACGCGTGATTATTTCCAGACGGATCCTGACCGTCTGCATGTCGTCCGCCAGCGCGAGCTGCCGGATGGCACTATCAGTCTGACGCTGGCCGCCAGGCTGGTAAGCAATATACACTATGAATCACTTTTAGGAGAGTGAACAGGAAGGAGGAGACATTTATGGCTTACAAGATTGGCGATGATTGCATCTCTTGCGGTTCTTGTGCTGCTACCTGCCCGGTTGAGGCGATCAGCGAGGGTTCTGAGCACTATGAGATTGATCCTGACAAGTGTGTGGAGTGCGGTTCTTGCGCTGCCGGCTGCCCGGTATCGGCGATATCGGCTCCCTGATCTTGCTTGAAAGGTCAAGGTTCAAGGCCCCTCTTGACTGGGCGTACCGGGCAGGAGGGGCATTTTTAATATCTATGTAGCAGATACTTTATATAGATGATATTTATGCTGGAGAATATGATATGATGAAGAAATTGCTGGGGGGACTGGGCAGCTCAGAGACTTTTGCTATACCTGAGCACGATTCACCCCTGTTCGCGCCTATCGATTGGGATAAATTGCCGCGTCATGTCGCCATCATCATGGATGGCAACGGCCGCTGGGCCAAGGGACACGGCCTGCTGCGTACGGCCGGCCATTCGGCGGGCGTGAAGACGCTCAAGAATGCGCTGAAGACGGCAATCGGTCTGGGACTTGATGCGCTGACGGTCTATGCGTTCTCGACGGAGAACTGGAAGCGCCCGCATGCTGAGGTCGATTTCCTCATGAATCTTTTCTCGGAATATCTGCGCAAGGAACTGGCAGAAATGAACGAGGACAATGTGCAGATCCATTTCCTCGGCCGCATCGATGGCCTGCCGAAGTCCCTGCAGAAGCAGATGCACGAGGCCGAGGAGCTCATGCGCGACAATACGGGTGTGAAGTTCAATGTCGCAGCGAACTATGGCGGTCAGGATGAGCTGCTGCGGGCCATGCAGACGCTGGCGGCCCGGGCGGCTGCCGGCGAGATCAAGCCGGCCGATATCGATGAGGCCATGGTCGAGTCCTGCCTCGATACGGCTGGGAATCTGCCGGTCGACCTCGTCATCCGCACGAGCGGTGATCTGCGTCTGAGTAATTTCCTGCTCTGGCAGTCGGCCTATGCGGAGTTCTACTTCACGGATACGAACTGGCCGGATTTCACGCCGGAGGATTTCGTACAGGCCATGGTGGCCTACGCTCAGCGCGACCGCCGTTTCGGCGGGCTGGGGAAAAAGGATTGAGGGGAAGGCTGTCTCGGTTTTGCAATCAATGATGATTTGGAACTAGAACGTTTGTAAAGGGGGATTTCTTAATATTGCTGACTAGGATAATAACTGGTGTCGTGGGCATAGCGCTGGCGGCTTTCGTCATACAGACGGGCGGAGCGGTTTTTGCCGGCTTCGCACTCGTGCTGTCGTTCATCGCGTGGTTCGAGTATGTGCGGGCGTTCCAGCAGCGGGGCGAGCATCTCTGCTTCATACTCGGCTTTGTAGCTTTGTTCTTTATCTGGGGTTGCGGATATCTCGGCAATGCGGAGGAGATGCAGGCCGTCATCACGGCTACGGTGCTCATCATGTTGCTCTGCAGCGTCATTTTCTACGGTCGCGTGAGTTTCGTGGCTGCGGGGCTGTCTGTCGCCGGTGTGCTCTATTTTGGCCTGCCTTTCGCGCATATGGTCATGTTGCGGACGCTCGATGCCGCACCGCTGGCCAGCGCGATCGGGCCGTTCGAATTCGGTGCGGCGATGATCTGGGTCATGTTCATCGGCACGTGGGCCAGCGACAGCTTTGCCTATTTCGTTGGCTCGGCGATCGGCAGTCATAAGCTCTGCCCGTCCATCAGCCCGAACAAGACGATCGAGGGCTTCATGGGCTCGCTCGTCGGCACGACGGCGGCTATCGCGGGCGTCGGCTATTTCTTCGGCCTGCCGCTGCTCGAGATGGCCATACTCGGCGGTGTGATCGCCATCATGGCGACGCTTGGCGACCTCGTCGAATCGGCTGCGAAGCGCTATACGGGTATAAAGGATTCCGGGAATATCATCCCGGGCCATGGCGGCGTATGGGACCGCTTCGACAGTGCGCTGATGACGGCGCCGCTCGTTTATTATTTCGTTATTCTGTCCGGCCTCATGCACTGAGCCGGTGATGTAGTGGGGGACGCCATGAAGAATATAGCCATACTCGGCTCTACTGGTTCGATCGGTACACAGACGCTCGATGTCGTGCGCAGCCATCCAGAACTGCTGCAGGTAAAGGTCATAGCGGCGAATTCGCGGGATGAGCTGCTCGAGCAGCAGATCAGGGAGTTCCAGCCGGAACTCGCGGTGCTGGCTGATGAGGCAGCCTATGCGCGGCTCAGGGAGCGCTATGAGGGCCCGACGAAACTGGCCGGCGGGCGGCAGGCATTCATCGATGCCGCGGCCTATCCCGACGTCGATACGGTCGTGACGTCCATGATGGGCTTCGCCGGGCTTGAGCCGACGATGAAGGCGCTCGAGGCCCGCAAGAATATCGCTATCGCGAACAAGGAGACGCTCGTAGTCGCAGGCGAGATCGTGACGCGCCGGGCCAAGGAGCAGGGTGTATCGCTGCTGCCGGTCGATTCGGAGCACTGCGCGTTCTTCCAATGCCTGCAGGGGGAGCGCCTGAGCGATATCGAGAAGCTGCTGCTGACAGCGTCGGGCGGGCCGTTCCGCGGGCGGAAGCGCTCTGAGCTCGAGAATGTCACGAAGGCGCAGGTGCTGGCACATCCGACCTGGAACATGGGACCGAAGATAACGGTCGACTCGGCCAGCCTCGTGAACAAGGGCCTCGAGGTCATCGAGGCCAAATGGCTCTATGGCGTCGACTACGATCAGATCCAGGTCGTCGTCCATCCGCAGAGCATCGTTCATTCCATGGTGCAGTTCCGCGATGGTGCCGTCATCGCTCAGCTGGGCTGCCCGGACATGCGCCTGCCGATCCAGTATGCGCTGACGTATCCTGAGCGGCAGCCTTCGGAGTGGGAGCGGCTGGATTTCTGGAAAATCAAAGAGCTGACGTTTGATAAGCCGGACATGGAGACGTTCAAGGGGCTGGCTTTCGCCTATGAGGCGGGCAAGATTGGCGGCTCGATGCCCTGCGTGTTCAATGCTGCCAATGAAGTGGCGGTAGGGGCCTTCCTGAACGGACGCATCCATTTCCTCGACATCTACGATATCATCGAGCAGACGATGCTCGCGCGTCCGGCCATCATAGAGCCGGAGCTCGAGGAGCTGTTCGAGGAGGACCGCTGGGCGCGTGAATATGCGCAGAAGCTGCTGCAGAAACTCGCTTGAGCATGAGGATCACGATCGGATTGGTGCGTGATGTCCGGGAGATGTCCGCACGGGTAATTTCATAGGGGGAATAGGGATTGTTATTGACCACTATAGTGGCAGCAGTCGTAGTGTTCGGCGTGCTTGTGACGGTGCATGAGCTCGGGCACTTCGCTACAGCGAAGCTGACGGGCATGCGCGTCGATGAGTTCGCCATCGGCTTCGGCCCGAAGGTGATAAGTCATAAGTTCGGGGAGACCGTTTATTCGATCCGTGCCATCCCGCTGGGCGGCTTCAATGATATCGCGGGCATGGACCCGGAGAATAATGATGCGGGCGAGCGCGGCTACTGCGAGAAATCCATACCGCGCCGCATGCTCGTCATCGTCGCGGGTTCAGCGATGAACCTGATCCTGCCGATATTCATATTCTTCGGTGTCGCCTATTTTGCGGGTGTGAGCCAGCCGGTCAATGAACCGGTGTTCGGTACGGTCATCCCCGGGAAAGCGGCGGCTCAGGCCGGGCTGCAGGAGGGCGACCGCGTGCTGTCCATCGATGGACGGCCCATAACGACGTGGACGGAATTCGTCAATGATATCAAGGACACGCCGGCGAATGAGTCCATCCAGCTGACGATGCAGCGCGGAGCCGATACATTCACGACCGAGGTGCATCCAGCCTACGATTCCCAGACGAAGCGCGCCATGATCGGCGTGACGAGCTCAGTGAAGACGACATACCCGGGGCTGCTGGAGTCGGCTGGTCTGGCGGTGCAGCGCACGGGCTACATCATCTACATGATGTGCGATGCGCTCTATCGCATCGTGCTCGAGCTGTCGGGTGCTGATCTGGCTGGTCCGGTCGGCGTCGCCCAGATGGCCGGTGAAGTCGCCCAGATGGGCATCGTGCCGCTGCTGAATTTCGCAGCATTCCTGAGCCTGAACCTCGGCATCGTGAACATGTTCCCGATACCGGCGCTCGATGGCGGCCATTTCTTCATGCTCTGCCTCGAGGCCCTGCGCGGCAAGCCGCTCAAGCCTGAGACGATGGAGTATCTCGCCAAGGGCGGTATCGCGCTCCTGGTCCTGCTCACGCTGTTCGCGACGAAGAATGACATCGTCAGGATATTCATGGGCGGCTGAGTACAGGCAGAAAAGGGAAGGGGATAAAAAATGTACGAACGCAAGAAGACGCGTCAGATACATATCGGAAATGTCGCCATCGGCGGTGGGGCCCCGATATCCGTGCAGTCCATGACGAATACGAAGACGACGGACACGGAGGCGACAGTCGCACAGATCAATTCGCTCATCGCTGCCGGCTGCGACCTCGTGCGTCTGGCCGTGCCGGACATGGAGGCCGCTCATAACCTCGGCAACATCATAAAGAAAGTCAATGTGCCGCTCATCGCCGATATCCATTTCGACTATAAGCTGGCGCTCGAGGCTATCAATCAGGGCATCGCAGCCCTGCGGCTGAATCCGGGCAACATAGGCAGTGCGGACAAGGTACGGGCAGTCGTCGAGGCGGCCAAAGCGCATCATATCCCGATACGCATCGGTGTCAATGCCGGCTCGCTCGACAAGAAGCTGCTGGCCAAATACGGCCGTGTCTGCCCGGAGGCCATGGTCGAGTCTGCCATGCAGCATGTGCGCATACTCGAGGATATGGATTTCCACGATATAAAGATATCGCTGAAGGCGCATGATGTGCCGATGACCATCGCGGCCTACCGACTCATGAGCCAGACGGTGGACTATCCCTTGCATCTCGGCATCACCGAGGCGGGGACGCCGCACGCCGGCATCATCAAATCGGCGGTCGGCATCGGCGCATTGCTCGCTGAGGGCATAGGCGATACGTTCCGCATCTCACTGACCGGCGATCCGGTCGTCGAGGTGCGCGTGGCTCGCGAGATACTGAAAGCACTCGGCCTGCGCGACTACGGTCCGACGCTCGTCTCGTGCCCGACCTGCGGCCGTACGAGCATCGACCTGCCAGCCATCGCGGCGCAGGTCGAGCAGAAGCTCGCGAGTATCACGGAGCCCATCGAGGTAGCCGTCATGGGCTGCGTCGTGAATGGCCCGGGCGAGGCCCGCGGTGCTGATGTCGGCATCGCCGGCGGCAAGGGCGAGGGACTCGTATTCCGCAAGGGCGAGATACTGCGCAAGGTCCCGGAGTCAGAACTCGTCAATGAACTATTTAAAGAAATAGATAATATACTGGAGGAACGCAAACACAATGAGAGCAAGTAATCTATACGCACCCACGCTCCGCAACACACCGGCCGAGGCTGAGATCGTCAGCCATCAGCTCATGTACCGGGCCGGACTCATCCGCAAAGTCGCTGGCGGACTCTACAACTATCTGCCACTGGGCTGGCGCGTCATCCGCAAGATCGAGCAGATCATACGCGAGGAAATGGATGCGGCAGGCGGTCAGGAAATCATGATGCCGATCCTGCAGCCGGCCGAGCTCTGGCAGGAGAGCGGACGCTGGGGCGTATATGGCGATGAGATGATGCGTCAGAAGGATCGTCATGGACGTGAGTTCTGCCTCGGACCGACCCATGAGGAAATGATGACGGCTCTCGTGCGCGATGAAGTGCGTTCCTACAAGCAGCTGCCGCTCATGCTTTATCAGATACAGGACAAGTTCCGCGATGAGCGCCGTCCGCGCTTCGGCCTCATGCGCAGCCGCGAGTTCATCATGAAGGACCTCTACTCCTTTGATAAAGATGTCGAGGGCATGAATGTATCGTATAAGAAGATGTACGATGCCTATACGAAAATCTTCACGCGCTGCGGGCTCGAGTTCCGTCCGGTCGAGGCCGACAATGGCGCCATCGGCGGCGGTCACTCGCATGAGTTCACGGTGCTGGCCGACGCCGGCGAGTCGAACATCGCCTACTGCACGCAGTGCGATTATGCAGCGAGTGATGAAAAGGCTGAGATGAAGCCCATCGAGACGCCGGCCGAAGAGATGCAGCCGCTCGAGAAAATAGAGACACCGGCTACGAACACCATCGACAGCCTCGTCGAATTCCTCGGCGTCACGATAGAGAAGACCATAAAGGCCGTCGCCTACCAGACGGATAAAGATGAGCTCGTGCTCGTATTCGTACGTGGCGATCATGATGTCAATGAGACGAAGGTCATCAACCTGCTTGATGATGCCCTCGAGCTGCGCATGGCTGATGAGGAAGCCATCATCGCTGCGGGCGGCTGCCCCGGCTTCATGAGCCCGATCGGCATAAAGAAGGGCACGAAAGTCATCGTCGACCAGACGGTCATGGGCATGTACAATGCTGTGGCCGGTGCTAACGAGAAGGACCATCACTATAGGAACGTCAATCCGCAGCGCGATTTCGCAGCAGATGCCATAACGGTGGCCGATGTACGCCTCGTAAAGGAGGGCGATGCCTGCCCGCATTGCGGCGCACCGCTCAAGATGACGCGCGGCATCGAGGCCGGCCAGGTATTCACGCTCGGCACGAAATACTCCGAGGCCATGCATGCGACGTTCCTCGACGAGGGCGGCAAAGAGCAGCCGCTTTACATGGGCTGCTACGGCATCGGCGTAGGCCGCACGATGGCTGCCGCCATCGAGCAGAACAACGACAAGGACGGCATCATATGGCCGCGTTCCATCGCACCGTTCGAGGTCGTCGTCGTAGCCGTCAATGCGAAGAAAGATGACCAGCTGGCCTATGCGGAGAAAGTCTATGATGAGCTGCGGGCGGCAGGTGTAGATGTCCTGCTCGATGACCGTCGCGAGCGGGCCGGCGTGAAGTTCAAGGACTGCGACCTCATCGGCTATCCGCTGCGCGTAGTCGTAGGCCCGAAAGCCGTCGAGGGCGACACCATCGAGCTGAAGGTCCGCAAGACCGGCGAAGTAAGCACCTGCGCCGCCCAGGATGTAGTCAGCACCGTACAGAATCTGCTGGCCGATTTATAAGTATAGATATATAGTCATTTCCAGCGCCACCTCATCCACTTTCCGTAGATGAGGTGGCGCTAATGAGTGAAGCATCTCCCTTAGGAGAAGAGGGGCCGCGCCAGCGGTGGATGAGATGTTGCGATGAGTGAAGCATCCCCCTTTGGGGGAGGAGGACCGCGCTAGCGGTGGTGGGGGTGGCGAGTTGGTAATCTTACTCGAGTACTATTGCATAAACGGCCCACTAACA
>CACXCN010000054.1 GCA_902766095.1 uncultured Selenomonas sp.
ATTATCGCCAGTGTCAGATGACCGTGATTGAGGTCAAAGAAAACGGGGCTATCCGCACGAAAATGCTTTCGTGAGACAGCCCCTTGCTATATCTGTCAGGCGCTGATGCTTCTCATCAGTCCAGAGCCTTGAAGGCCTGGTCGAGATCATAGATGATATCATCGATGTGCTCGGTGCCGATGGAGAGGCGGATGGTCGACGGGGTGATGCCCGAGGCCAGCAGTTCCTCCTCGCTCATCTGGCTGTGCGTCGTGGAGGCCGGATGGATGACGAGCGACTTCACATCGGCGACGTTCGCCAGCAGGCTGAATACCTCGAGATGGTCGATGAATTTCTTCGCTGCCTCGGCGCCGCCCTTGATTTCGAACGTGAAGATGGAGATACCGCCATTCGGGAAGTATTTCTCATAGAGCGCATGATCCGGATGATCCGGCAGCGACGGATGGTTCACCTTGTCGACATGCGGGTTCTTCGCGAGATAGTCGACGACCTTCAGCGCATTCTCGACGTGGCGCTCGACACGCAAGGACAGCGTCTCGGTGCCCTGCAGCAGCAGGAACGCATTGAACGGCGAGAGCGTAGCGCCCTCATCGCGCAGAATGAGCGTACGCACATAGGTGGCAAAGGCTGCCGCGCCGACATCTTTGGCGAAGCTGATGCCATGATAGCTCGGATTCGGCTCGACGAACTGCGGGAACTTGCCAGATTTCTCCCAGTCAAAATTGCCGCCATCGACGAGGACGCCGCCGAGCGTCGTGCCATGGCCGCCGATGAACTTCGTAGCCGAGTGGACGACGATGTTCGCGCCGTGCTCGATCGGGCGCAGCAGATACGGCGTAGCGAACGTGCTATCCACGACGAGCGGGATATTGTGCTTATGCGCGATTTCAGCCACCGCATCGATATCGATGAGGTTCGCATTCGGGTTGCCGACCGACTCGATGTAGACGACACGCGTGTTGTCCTTTATCGCATCCTCGAATACCTGCACGCCTTTCGTCGGATCGACGAACGTCGTCTCGATGCCGTAGTTCGGGAACGTATGCTCGAAGAGATTGTACGTGCCGCCATAGATGGTCGTAGCTGCCACGATGTGCTGGCCGCTGTGCACGAGGGCCTCGAGCGTATAGGTTACGGCAGCAGCACCGGAGGCCGTGCCGACGGCTGCGACGCCGCCCTCGAGTGCAGCGATGCGCTTCGAGAAAACATCCTCAGTCGGATTCGTGAGACGCCCGTAGACGTTGCCGGCATCCTTCAGCGCGAAGCGGTCAGCCGCGTGCTGGGCATTGTGGAAGACGAACGAAGTCGTCTGATATATCGGCACCGCACGAGCGTCCGTCGTCGGATCGGCCTGCTCCTGCCCTACGTGCAGCTGCAACGTCTCGAATTTGTACTCTCTCTTCTCGCTCATAGTGGTTTGCTCCTTTCAAAATGGTCCAGCGACCATGAATGCACAGCCGTAGCGGCCTTGCTCTAAACATATCTGCTTAATATGTTTACATTATAGAGAGTAAATCATACTTTGTCAATAAGTTTTATAAAATTATTTTTTGCTGTCTCCTGCAGGCAGACGAACGCGCATGCGGTCATGCAGCTGCGTCTCATCCAGCACCTGATACATGCAGTCCCGTGCCAGCTGGCTGGCCTCGCCACTGGTGGAGTACTCATCGTCGAAGCTGCGGAAAGCGCTGCGGTCGATCACCTTGTCCGCCGTGCGGTCGTAGATGACCATCTCGAGGCCGGCCCGGGCATGCAGCAGTGTCGCATGATCCCAGAACATGCTCATGGTCGTGTATTCCTCATAGGCCGTCAGCACCGGCACGATGACGAGGTCGGCCTGCAGCTTGTCTGCGAGCGGCTTCACGATGTTCTTCAGCTTCGGCCGCCGCCCCGCCTGCTCACAGGCCTCAGCCAGAGCCGCCTCGCAGTCGTCCTCCGACAGGAATGATGCCGCCTGCAGCACGCCATTCAACGGTATATGCGTCGCCCGGTCGATCTGCCGCTCGAGCGCATCCACCACATCCTGCCCCGGCGTCATGAAGCCCTCCAGCTGCAGCGGCAGCCGGGCCACCCGCAGCGGCTGCCGGATGGTAGCAGTGCCGGTCGCATCCCCGGCGCTGGTCGTCGCGGCAGTCGCGGCCGGCGTGGCCGCCACTGCTATGTGAGCGTTGCCGCCCAAGCCGCTGCCCAGCAGGCATGCGATACCGGCCAGCAACAGATACTTCTTACCTTTCTCCATATTATCACTCCCCATCACCTCGTATTTATTTCGCGACACCTCCGGCTTTTCCTGCTATTCATTTCTCCGCCGGATTGTGCTAAACTGAGACCAGAGAAGATGGCAGCCGACCCGCCCCGGTGCAGGAACCAGCTGCCAGCATACACGGAAAAAACATAGGGGGAATCCGCATGAAATCATTCGTCGACCATACCGCCATCACGGTCAAAGACATCGACTGGTGCATCCACTTCTTCGGCGAGGTATGCGGCATGGAGGTCACGCGCCGCAAGGAGATCGATGGCGAGCTCAAGCAGGTCTGGCTGGCCGGCGGACTGCAGTTCGTCGCCGCACCTGAGGACTGGCAGAGCGGCCAGCCGCATCACATCGGCCTCGTCGTCGAGAACCTCGACGACACGCGCGCCAAAATGCTGACCTATCCGGGCGTCGAGAGCATCCCGGGCCGCCCGGCCAAATGGCTGCGACTGCCGGACGGACTCGTACTCGAGCTGTTCGATGCCCAGCCCGGCGCCATCGAGCGCATGCTCGACATCGACCTGAAGGTCATCCCGAAATAACCGGAAATCCCATACCTAAAAAGACACCGAAAAGCAATCGTATCGCTTCTCGGTGTCTTTTTCTCTGGCTGCTCAGCGCGGCAATATCTCGATCCAATAGCCATCGGGATCATTGATGAAATAAATGCCCATGCCAGGATTCTCATAGCAGATGCAGCCCATGGCCTGATGCTTGGCATGCGCGGCGTCGTAGTCATCCGTCGTGACCGCGAGGTGGAATTCATTCTCCCCGAGGTCATACGGCTTCGTGCGATCCTTGAGCCACGTCAGCTCGAGCTCGTGCGGCGTCTGACCGCCATCGGAGAGATAGACCAGCGTGAAATCCGGCATCTCGAGGCGATGAGCTTCCTTGAAGCCCAGTGCCTCCGCATAGAATTTCAGGCTCTTGTCCAGATCAAGGACATTGAAATTATTGTGCGCGAAACGAAAACTCATTTGATTTCCTCCTCTGTACCGATACCGGCAGCTCAGCGCTCGGGTGCCTGTTCGAGTTCGTAATGGTTCAGCCCGTCCTGCTGGGTCCTGACTTTGGCCCGGTAAAGCGCCCGGTCCGCCAGGGATGTCAGCTCATCTACCGTGACCCCGCGGTCATCAGCTACCGCGATGCCGAGGTCGAGCGATACCTCGCCGAACTCCGGTCTGGATTCCAGCTGCTCCTCCAGCTCGTCAAACAGCCTCTGTATATGCTCGCTCAAATCGGCCTCCGCATACGTCCCGACGTGGACGATGGCGAACTCCTCGCCGCCCATGCGGGCGACGACCGAGTCCGGGAATCGCTGCTGCAGGAGCTTGCCCGCCAGACTCGTCAGCTCGTCATCCGCCGTACGCGGCCCCTCGAGCCCGAACGTCATGCGGCTCAGCTCGGCGAATATCATGACGATCGGCCCCGCCTGCCAGGTTTTCTCTATCTGATTGAAAAAGTAGGTGCGCGAGCGCACGCCGCCGAGCGAATCATAGGCCACCGACTCCGTCAGTGCCCGCTCATGCGTCACATCATGCGCCACGCCGACCGTGCCCATGACCTGCCCATCGAGGTCGAACAGCGGCGATTTGTAAGTCGAGAGCTGGCGCATATCCTTGCCCTCGAGCACATGCTCATCGAACCGCATCGGCTTGCATTTCGTGAGCACCTCGATCTCCGATTCATTGCAGACGAACTCGCCTTTCTTGTACTGCTCCTCGGTCAGATCCCAGATATAGTAGTGGCCGCGACCGCGTATATCGTCCTTCGTCTTGCCCACCACATGGCAGAACGCATCATTCACCTCGAGATGCGCACCGCGTTTGTCCTTGTACCATATCAGGTCGGGGACCATATTGATCGTCGTCTGCCAGTAGTTGCGCACGAGCCAGGCATCCTTTTCCTCCTTGAGGCGCTCATAGAGGCGGCGCACATAGAACTCGCGCAGCCGTCCCACGAGCGGCGGCCACACATCCCAGAGCTGGGCCAGTATGTTATCCGGCAATTCCTCCGGATGCGCTGTAACCGCTATGCAATACACACCGCAGGCCGCGATATGTGCCAGATCATGTGCCGGCAGCTGGCATTCCGGTGCATAGATAAGCACGTCCAGCTTTTCCCGCGGCAGCTCGGCGATCGACGCGTAGCCCTGGACATTCTGTGTGAAGCGCTCCGGCAGTTCATGCAGCTGCATGAATGACAGCAGATCGGCCGGCAGCCCCAGCAAGGCTATGCGCAAATGACAATGGTACATTTTATTTTCCTCAGCCACAGCCGCCGGTACGGGGCTGTGTTATCCTTTATCATTCCATTAATAATAGTAATTATACTTCATCACGGCCATCGTTGTCCACCGGGAGTGCGGCTCCACACCTCATCCCAGAGCCACATCGAGTGCCATCATGAGCGTGAATCCTACAGCGAAAGACAAGACGCCGATATCTGAATGCTCGCCCTCGCTCATCTCCGGTATGAGTTCCTCCACGACGACGTAGAGCATGGCCCCGGCCGCGAAACTCAGGAAATACGGCAGCACCGGCACCACGAAGCTCGCTGCCGCTATGGCGAGCGCGGCTCCCACCGGCTCCACGGCACCTGACAGCACGCCATTCACGAAGGCCCGCCAGCGGCTCTCGCCCGCACTCCGCAGCGGCAGCGAGATGATGGCGCCCTCCGGGAAATTCTGTATCGCGATGCCGATGGCCAGCGCCAGCGCTGCACCAAACGGCACGCCCGAGCCGGTCAGCAGGCCCGCGTAGACGACGCCGACCGCCATGCCCTCGGGGATGTTGTGCAGCGTCACAGCCAGCAGCAGCATGGTCGTGCGTGGCAGTGAGCATGCCGGCCCCTCGCATTCCGAGCTGCCGAAATGCAGATGCGGCGTCACATGATCGAGCAGCAACAGAAAGCCGATGCCCACCCAGAAGCCGATCACCGCCGGCACGAAGGACAGACTGCCCCAGGCCGCACCGCTCTCCTCGATGGCCGGGATCAGCAGGCTCCAGATACTCGCCGCCACCATGACACCGGCTGCAAATCCCGTGAACGCGCGCTGGACGCTTCGATCCAGCGTTCCGCACAGGAACAGCACACAGGCCGAACCGAGCGTCGTACCCAAAAACGGTATGACGAGCGCCGGCCATATAACGTCAAGCATAAATTCCCCCCTATGGTCAGTATTCAGCATCATCTTCCATATAGTAAATTTAACAAAGAAAACAAAAATCCTTTTTTTGATTTCATACCACGGACATTTTATTTATAAAATGCATTCAGAGCTGAAAAGATCCTGATCGTTTTACGGCCGTTTTATCGTTTTCGATTTTTCGTGAAAACGGAAAAAAGAGTGTCATGGCATATGAGGCGAAAAAGCTGAAAAAATGAATATCAAGGATCGGCCAGAGGTGTTTCCTCCTGTAAAAAAGTGGTTGAGTCGGTCAACAAACTGCATCTGCGAACAATAGGGCCGTATCGGTTGACACTTGCTGCCGGCTTCGCTATGATGAAGTCAGGACAGCTATGCTTTCTGCTGCTGTTCTCCACTTGAAATACTGGACATTCATCTAAAAATGACGGAGGGTTCTATGAATACCACCGAACAGTTGCTGAAGCGTCCCTATGCCGCGATTGATCAGAAAATGCACCTGCTGCTGAAGACCGGTCAGCTCCTCATGGAGAGCGGTGCCGACTCCGACCGTACCGTGCGTGACATGATGCGCACGGCGGACTTCCTCGGCATCCCGCATGAGCGCATCCACATGCACGTCATGTACACGACGCTAATGCTGAATATAAACGACAATCAGCATACCTACACCGAATTCCGCAAAGTCACTAAGCACGGCGTCAACATGACTACGCTCTCGGCGATCAGCAAACTGACCTGGCGCGCCCTGCGCAAGCAGTACACGCTCGATGACTTCGAGCGTCAACTCGACCACATCGCGGCCCAGCCTCGGGCTTATACGTTCTGGCAGACGGCCATCGGAGCCGGAGCCGCCTGCGGCGGCTTCTGCAAGCTGTTTGGCGGCTCGTGGCTGGATTTCCTGCTCACGGCCGTCTGTGCCATCATCGGCTTCAGTGTGCGACGCCTCTGCCAGCGCTACGGCTTCAACGACTATGCCTGCATCGCGATCACCGCCTTTGCCGCCACACTGGCCGCCTGGGCCACCCAGTTCGCCACCGGCGACCTGCACTGGTATCCGCTCATCGCCTGTGCCCTGTTCCTCGTGCCGGGCATACCGCTCATCAATGCCGTCGATGACCTGCTGAATGGCTTCATCATGGCCGGTATGACACGTGCCACGCACACGCTGCTCATCGTCGGCAGCATGACCTTCGGCATCGTCACGGCCATACGCATTGCCGGCATCAGCGACTTCACGAGCGTGAGCCTGAGCCCCGACACGATCTATCTGTCGCAGGTCATCGCCGCTGCTATCTCGGCCATGGGCTTCTCCATCATATTCAACCTCCCCCGCCGCCTGCTGCCCGTCGTCGCTGTCGGCGGCATCATCACCGTACTCTTGCGGAATTTCGCCGTACTCGAATGCGGCCTCTCGCAGACAGCCGGCTCGTTCCTCGGCGCCGCCGTCGTCGGCCTGCTCGCCCTGAAGGCCATCCACTGGTTCCACACGCCGAACATCATCCTGACCATCCCCTCGGCCATCCCGATGATCCCGGGCGTACTGCTCTACCGCCTGCTGTTCGCGCTCATAAACATCGACAGCCTGGGCCCCGACGCCCTGCTCGCCGGCCTGCGCAGCGGCGTCAACGCCGTCACGATCATCATCGGCATAGCCGTCGGCGTCGCTATACCGAACATATTCATCCACCGCTACATCACTGACCGCAAGCAGCGCGCCGTAGACACCCTGCTCGAGCAGCGCAACGACGACGCAGCGAGCTGATCCCCGATTCCAGCCTCATACGCCAAAACATCCCCGCCACTTTGCTTTCGCATCGTGGCGGGGATGTTGCTTTCAGTCAGATATTTTCTTCTTTTTACTTCGGCTCCTTGCCCGCCTTGAAAACCATCATCATCTCATGCGTGAGGCTGAAGTCGTCGGGCTGGCCCTCGATGTCCTCCCGCTGCACCCAGATGCCCTCCTTCAGTTCGTCCTCCTCGAGGCGGATGGTCGTGTCGCCGTCAACGTCGCAGTAGAACCCCATCAGGATGTCGCGGGCACTGCCCCAGGGCTGGGATTTGTAGTAGCGGAGATTCTTGACGCGCAGACCAACCTCCTCCATGACTTCGCGGGCCACGCACTCCTCGAGCGTCTCGCCGATCTCGGTAAAGCCGGCGATGAGCGCATAGAAGCTGATCTCGCGATTCGCATACTTCGTCAGCAGGAGTCTGTCGCCATCCGTGACACCGACGATAATGGCCGGCACAAGCTGCGGATAGATGATGCGGCCACACTTCGGACAGCGCAGTGCCCGCTCGGCCTCGTCGTGCTCCGTCGGCGTACCGCAGCGTCCGCAGAAGCGATTGTCCTGATACCAGCCGGCCAGATGATACGCCGTGTAGGCGATGTACATGAAGGTATGCGACTCGCTCATGTGCTGACGCAGGTCGCGCAGCGAGAGATAGCGATACGTAGCGTTCTCCATGATGGGCGTGAACGAGAGGTAGAAGTCCTTTTCATCGACAGCGAACAGGAAGCAGCAATCCTTTGCCTCCGGCAGCTCGCTATAGTACGGGAAACGCCAGCCATCAACATCGATTCGCGTGAGCAGTTTGCCGTCCTGCACGCAGATGACGACGTCCGCAGCACTGACCTGCTTGTCCGGCTGCCATTCGTTGTAGAGGTGATGTGGGGAAATGTCTTGTATCATACTGCTGTCTCCTTAGAATCCAAGCGTGTCATTGATATATGCTGCATTTATTATATACCTGTTGCCAATACTTTTTCGGGAACCAAAAAAGCTGCCGCAATCTTCTGCGACAGCTCAGTGGATTTCTGTTCTCTTACTGCTGCTCGGCGTCGGCCAGAGCCTGTTTCTCCTCGTCGGTCAGCATGTACTGCGACTGGCCGTCCTTGATCGGCTTTACATAGCTGCGCGAATCCTCGCGGCCGAAGATGCTCGACAGCACCACGCCGTCATTGTGCGAGTCGAGCAGCGCCACCGCATAGCTCAGATCGCTGCCCATATCATCGAAAGCGCGGAAGCGCACGACGCCGACGCGCGTGATGGCCTGCTTCAGCAGGGTATCCTGCCGCTCGGCCTCTGCCCGTATCTCGGCATTTTCCTGCTGGACACGCCGTACCTCGTCGATATGACCGATGAGCATGCGCTCGAGGTTCCCGTTGTCGACGCCCGTCATCATCTTGCGATAGCGTTTTTTCAAATAACGCAGATTCAGGTAAAGATTCAATATGATTGCATACATGACGATGACGAGCACGCCAAGCACACCCACTATGATCATCGTGTTCTCCATTACCAACTTATTTATCTGCTGTACATCCAAAATATATCGTCTCCCTTTCCCTGTTGTCCTTATGTTTCACGTGCAACATTATTCGCCCTGTTCAAACCGTCAATTTTTCCCCCTGGCTGAACTTGCGCAGTGCCTCCAGCTTTTTCTGATTGACAGCCTGACGTTGCTCAGTTATCATGCCTAAGATGCGCTCGAGGTCATCATCTGAATAATATTCGATCTCGATGCGGCTCTTCTTCTTGCCCGGCCGGATATGCACCGCTGTACCGAGCAGCTGTGTCAGGCGTTCGGCAGCGTCGCGTACGAACACATCGGGTTCCGGCTGTTTCTTCGCCTGCTGTTTTTCATGCAGCAGCTCCGGATCCGCCTGCAGCCGGCGCACGAGCTCCTCCGACTGGCGGGCCGACAGATCATGCTCCTCGATGTACTCGGCTGCCTCCCGCTGCCGCTCGAAGCTGTCCAGCGCTAAAAGGGGCTTGGCCTGACCCATGGTCAGCGTACCACTGGCCAGATAGTCCTGGATTTCCGGTGCCAAACGCAGCAGGCGCAGGAAATTCGCGATATGCGAGCGGCTGCGCCCCACCCGGCCGGCCAGTTCTTCCTGTTTCAGCGAGAACTTCTCCATCAGGCTCTCATAGGCTCTGGCCTCCTCGATAGGATTCAGATCCTCGCGCTGCAGATTCTCTATGAGCGCGACCTCGCTCGTCTCGGCGTCGTTGTACTCGCGCACGAGGGCCGGCACCTTGGCGAGGCCGGCCTGACGGGCTGCCCGCAGGCGCCGCTCTCCGGCAATCAATTCATAGGTCTGATGCCCATCTTTGAGCGGCAGCGCCCGTACGAGCACGGGCTGGATGATGCCGTAGCGCTTCACGGACTCCGTCAGATCGGACAGCGCCGCCTCATCGAATTCCTGCCGCGGCTGGTAGCGGTTCATCTGGATGTCAGCAATGGCGATATCCTGTACCTGGTCACGGCTGCCATTGGCCGGCGCCGTATTGCGGAACAAGGCATTCAGGCCCTTGCCGCCCAGTCCTCCATGTTTACTGGCCACGCTTCAGCACCTCCCTGGCTAGCTGCCGATATACCTCGGCACCTTTCGACTTGCTTTCATAATATATGATGGGCTGGCCGTACGACGGGGCCTCGCTGAGGCGTACGGTCCGCGGTATCATCGTATCGTAGAGTGCATCACCGAAATTCTCGCGAACCTTCGCTACGACATCGGCGCCGAGGCGCGTGCGTGAATCGTACATCGTCATCACGATGCCCTCGATGCCGAGCTCCGGATTCAGGCCGTCTCGCACGAGATTTATCGTGTTCATGAGCTGGGACACGCCCTCGAGCGCATAGAACTCGCACTGGATCGGCATGAGCACCGTCTGCGCCGCCGTCAGGCCGTTCAACGTCAGCAGGCCCAGCGAAGGCGGGCAGTCGATGATGATGAAATCATAATCCTGCTCTACCTCGGCCAGTGCTTTCTTGAGCCGCGTCTCTCGCGCTATGGCCGATACGAGCTCCACCTCAGCCCCTGCGAGCTGGATATTGGCGGGCAGGACGTCCACCGCGAATTCGGTAGGCACGAGTACCTGCGATGCCGGCACTTTATCGATCAGCACATCATATACGGATTGCTCCAGTGCTCCCTTGTCGATGCCGAAGCCGCTCGTCGCATTCCCCTGCGGATCGCAATCAACGAGCAGTACCCTGCGCCCCGGGCCTCCCTGTTCGCGTGGCTCCGCCAAGCAGGCTGCCAGACTGACCGCTGTCGTGGTCTTACCCACACCGCCTTTTTGATTAGCTACCGCGATTATTCTTGCCACATTCTCACCCTTTCCGCTGTTCTGCCACATATTCATCCACCTTCATGGCACAAATGTTACAGACCAGCTTGTGTTTATCGGCTATAATAAGTATAATTGTTACATTGAGGCCTTTCGCCTCGCCGCTCAGCCGTATACCTTCCTATATAATAATATAAACGGCTCTAAATTACCATTGTTTCACGTGAAACATTTCAATTTTTTTGAGTAAGGCTGGCTTGCATGTCGCTGCCAGTTTGCAGCAGAGTCTTAGTCCGAATACGATCAAGGTGATACCTATGCCGATATATAATCCCGCCCTGCCCTTCATCGATACGAAAGAAACCCGCCGCTATGCGGGGCTGGCACGGGCTGAGAATTTCGCCGAGCAGCGCATCATCGAGGCCTGCGAGGATGCGCGCCTGCTGGCCACGCCACGCGGCTGCTACGAAATATATGACTACGACTGTGAAAACCAGATGATTGCCGCCGATCCGCTCACTCACATCATCGGGGAAAAAATCGGTGCCCATCTGCAAGGCTGTGATAAAGTCATCGTACTGGCCGTCACAGTAGGCCCTGGCATCGAAAACGAATCCAGCGCCTGCTTCCAGCGTGGCGAATACAGTCATGGCCAGCTGCTGGATGCAGCAGCGACGACAGCGGTGGAGCAACTGGCAGACTCGCTGGAGGACCTGCTGCGCCCCCGGGCCGCCGCGCAGAGCTACCGCATGCGCTGGCGCTTTTCCCCCGGCTATGGGGACTGGCCGCTCGAGCAGCAGCCGGAACTGCTGCGTCTGACGGGAGCCGAGCGCATCGGCGTCCACCTGACGGATTCGCTCATGCTGGATCCGCAGAAAAGCGTGACGGCTATCATCGGCCTCTATCACGACACGCCGCAGGCCGCATCTGCCCCCCACACAAAAGCCGGCTGCGCCAGCTGCAACAAGCTCGACTGTCCCTCGCGGCAAGTGTGAGCCCGGGGTGATGTTTCACGTGAAACATGCCGAAGCCTTCCCCTCAGGGGAAGGCTTCGGCAGAGATGCTTCTCTGCTTTGACTCTTTTATTCAACCTTAGATATCTACATGGAGACATTATAATGATACATATATTCGACGGTGCCATGGGCACCATGCTGCAGGCTGGCGGGCTCCAGCCCGGGGCCTGCCCCGAACTCATGAATATCGAGCACCCTGAGGTCGTCAGGGCCGTGCATGAGGCATATATAGACGCCGGTGCTACCATCATCGAGACGAATACCTTCGGTGCCAGTCCGCTGAAGCTCGACCATTATGGCCTGACGGATCGCATGGCTGAGTTGAATGCGGCTGCGGTAAAGATTGCCAAGGCCGCAGCCGCTGAACGCGCCAAGGTGGCCGGCTCGATGGGACCTACCGGGCGCTTTATCGAGCCCCTCGGCGATCTGGATTTCGAGGAGGCCTATGGCGCATTCAAGGCTCAGGCCAAAGCCCTCGCTGAAGCCGGTGCCGACTATATCATCATCGAGACCTGCATCGACATCCAGGAAATGCGCGCGGCTCTGCTGGCTGTACACGATGTCGCCCCGCAGACGCCGGTGATCTGCCAGCTCTCCTACTCTGAAGATGGGCGTACCGTCACCGGTACCGATCCGCAGTCGGCCGCGATCATTCTCGAGGCCATGGGCGCTGATGTCATCGGCGTGAACTGCTCGCTCGGCCCGGAACAGCTCGTCCCCATCGTGAAGACTTTGGCAGCGAACTGTCGCGTCCCCATCAGCGTCCAGCCGAATGCCGGCCTGCCCCATCTCGAGAATGGCAAGACCGTATTCCCCATGAGCCCGGCCGACTTCGGTCACTGGGGCCCGGCGCTGCTCGATGCCGGCGCTACCTATCTCGGTGGCTGCTGCGGTACGACTCCGGCTCATATCCGTGCGCTGGCAAAATCGGTAAGCCATCTGCCTGAGCCTCGCCGTGCCACGCAGGAAGAGCCTCGCCGGCTCTGGCTTGCCAGCCGCTCCCGCTCGGTCTGCATAGACAAGGACCTGCCGCCACAGCTCATCGGCGAACGCATCAACCCGACCGGCCGCAAGAAGCTCGCCGCCGAGATAAAGACCGGATCCCTGCTCGTCGTCAAGAAGGAAGCCGTCAATCAGGTCAAGGCCGGGGCCAACCTCCTCGACGTCAACATGGGTGTCGCCGGCATCGACGAAGCTGCTGCCATGCAGCGTGCCGTAAAGGAAATCGCTCAGCTCACCGATGTGCCGCTGGCCGTCGACACGGGGGATGCCAAAGCCCTCGAAGCGGGCCTGCGCGCCTACCCCGGTCGCGCACTCGTGAACTCTGTGACCTGCGAGCCGAACCGCATCCGCGATTTCCTGCCGCTGGCGAAGAAATACGGTGCTGCCATCCTCTGCCTGCCTATTGCCGAGGACGGTGTCCAAAAGACAGCAGAGAAACGCCTCGCCACTCAGAAGCGCATCATCGCCGCCGCCAAAGAAGCCGGCCTGAAGGACGGCGATTTCCTGCTCGATGCCCTGGTCATGACGATATCGGCGGATGCCGGTGCTGCTCAGGAGGTTCTGCGCACCTTGCAGCTCTACCGCCAGGAGCTCGGCTATCCCAGCACGATGGGCCTGTCGAATGTTTCCTTCGGCCTGCCGAACCGGCCGCTCATCAACAGCACCTTCTTCGCGATGTGCCTGGCTGCCGGACTCGACGCACCGATCATGAATCCCTATGATGAGGCGATGCAGAATGCATTCCTCGCTGGCAAGGCGCTCATCGGCAAGGATCCGTGCGGTCTCGACTACAGCCGCACTGCCGTCAACATGGCTGCGCCACAAAAGGCAGCCACGGCCAAACCCAGCAATCTTGATACCCTCAGTGCCCTGAAACAAGCCGTCATCGACGGCGAGAAGGACGCCGTACCGGAACTCGTCGACAAAGCCGTCAAAGAAGGCCACTCTACGAACGAGATAACAGCAAAAGCCCTGACCGCGGCCATGACCGATATCGGCGTTGATTTCGGTGCCGGCCGCATGTTCCTGCCTCAGGTCCTGCTGTCGGCTGAGACGATGCGCGCGGCCTTCGACCGGCTCAAAGTCCTGCTGCCGGCCAGCACCGAAGCGACCAAAGGCACATTCGTCATCGCCACGGTGAAGGGCGATGTCCACGACCTCGGCAAGAACATCACAGGTGCACTGCTGGCCAACTCCGGCTACCAGCTCGTCGACCTCGGCAAAGACGTCGACTCCGAAACCATCGTCCGCGAGGCGATCGCCCGCGATGCAGATATCGTCGGTCTGGCTGCCCTCATGACGACAACCATGGTACAGATCGACAAGGTCATCGCCGACCTGCGCGCAGCCGGCTGCCAGGCTAAAGTCATGGTCGGCGGTGCCGCCGTCACCCAGGAATACGCGGACTCCGCTGGTGCCGACGCCTATGCCGCCGACGGAGTAAAGGCCGTCGAGCTGGCAGATGAATTGCTGGCCCAGAAAAAGAACTAAAAAAATGTTTCACGTGCAACAAACTGCTTATGTTGCACGTGAAACATTTACCCAAAGCAAAGGGGCGCTAATCTTCCACCTGACGAGGCGGGAGCCTAAGCGCCCCTTTACTCTGGATAAGCTTGACCATACAAATCAGCCATCAGTACTCACATATGGTCGCGCAACATATCGCCTACCGAATCGTAGACCTTTGCTGCTGCTGCCTGGACGAAGTCTTTGCTCGTGCTGACGGTGAACCCATGATACCGCTCGATCATTGGCAGATCGTTGCGGTCGTCACCTATCGTCAGAACCTCATCCACCTCATCATCGATCTGGCTGATGAGCTCGGCGATGCCATCAGCTTTCGAGCAGCCCGCAACATTCAGGTCCAGGAACGAGCGATTCATATTGCCCGCGAATTTCCCCGGTAACGCCTGATTAATCTCAGCAAAAGCAGCTGCCGTCTCCGCGGCATCCGCATACTCCGTACTGATCTGCACAACACCGGGAACCTTCTGCGCCTCATCCAGCGAAGCCAGCGGGTGAAGAAACCGGCTTGGCACATCGGTGCGGGGCCGATACCCATAGTTATCCAGCGGCGTTATGATCAGCATCCCATTCCGGTAGCGGCGCATCGCCTCCGTCGCGAACAGCTGGCGCATCGTCTCCCGATCCAGCGTATGCTGCGCTATAACCTCGCCAGCGCCCGTAAACAGTGCCGCGCCATTCGTCCCTATCATATAGTCGATGGGAATCCGGTATTTGTCGAGGTCCATCTTCAGCAGGCCATAGTTCCGCCCCGTAGCGATGCAGAACTTATTGCCGGCTGCCTGCCACGCCCGGATCGCTGCCAGATCGCTCTCCGTCACACCTCTCGTATCATCAAAGGCCGCACTGCGCATCAGCGTGCCATCGTAATCAGAAAAAGCTATCTTCATTATCTATGTCAGAGGAAATCCTCCGCCACTCCTTTCACAAAAATTCATCCCTATCATATCACAAAAGCTCGACCAGAAAAAGAAGCGACGCATCACCAGAATCGCGAGAAATATTTTTCCAGCGGCTTGCCTTCCTATATACCGCATAGTAGAATAGCATAAGATATAACGTACAGCTATCATAACTAGGAGTATTTATATGGAATTCACCCTGCTCGATCCCGTCACCCTGCTTTACCTCATCGGCCTCGGCTTCCTCGCCGCCTTCATCGACGCCGTCGTCGGCGGCGGCGGCCTCATCTCCCTGCCGGCACTCATGATGACCGGTCTCCCGCCAGTCACCGTACTCGGTACGAACAAGGCCGGCGCCGTCATGGGAGCCTGCGCCAGCTTCTTCACCTTCCTGCGCTCTGGTCAGATGAACCTGTACCTCGTAAAGCGCCTGTTCCCGCTCTCCCTGATCGGCTCGGCGCTCGGCGTCTGCGTCGTCCAGCAGATACCGGCCTCCATCCTGCGCCCGCTCGTCGTGGGCATGCTGATCCTCGTGCTCATATACACGCTGCTGAAAAAAGACTGGGGCACCGAGAACAAATTCGCCGGCCTGACGCCGCGCCTGCTGTTGATATCCGCCGTCTCCGCCTTCGCGCTCGGCTTCTACGACGGCTTCTTCGGCCCCGGCACCGGATCATTCCTGCTCTTCGCCTTCCTGCTGGCCGGCTTCGACTTCCTCGGCGCCGCCGCGAATGCCCGCGCGCTGAATTTCGCAAGCAACATCTCCGGCGTCCTCCTGTTCGCCTACTTCGGCAATATCGACTGGTCCTATGCCCTGCCCATGGGCCTCAGCATGATCGTCGGCGCGCACTGCGGCGCCCGCACGGCCCTGCACTACGGTTCGAAATACGTCCGTCCGCTGTTCATCGTCATGACGACCCTGCTCATCGGCAAGCAGCTGCTCGATCTGCTGCACTGAGTCTATAAAACATTTGACAAAAGTCCACCTGCATGCTACGCTAAATATATATGACGTGCGACTGACGGAAGTGGTGAACCACAGGGAGCACGGGGAAGCAAGCCGACCGTCTGGGCATAGCGCAGACAGGTGCGGCTTTTTTCGTATATGATATATGGTTTTTAGCGCAAGGAGACATCACGATGAATGAAATGGAACTGAAGTACGGGTGCAACCCGAACCAGAAACCCGCCCGCGTGTTCATGACCGACGGCGATCTGCCGTTCACGGTACTCAACGGCCGTCCGGGCTACATAAACCTGCTCGACGCCATGAACAGCTGGCAGCTCGTGCGCGAGCTGAAGAAAGCCACCGGCCTGCCAGCGGCTGCCTCGTTCAAGCATGTCAGCCCGGCCGGTGCCGCTGTCGCTGTGCCGCTCTCCGAGACCCTGCAGCAGGTCTACGGCGCTCCGGCCGACCTCTCCCCCATCGCCACCGCCTATGTGCGCGCCCGCGGCGCTGACCGCATGAGCTCCTACGGCGATTTCGCGGCTCTCTCCGACGAGTGCGATGCCCAGACCGCTGCCTATCTGAAGCATGAGGTCTCCGACGGCATCATCGCTCCGTCCTACTCCGACGAAGCCCTCGCCATCCTCAAATCGAAGCGCAAGGGCAACTACCTCGTCATCCAGATGGATCCCAGCTACGAGCCGGCTCCCATCGAGCGCAAGCAGGTATTCGGCGTGACATTCGAGCAGCTGCGCAACAACGTCGAGATCACCGAGGACTGCCTCAAAGATATCCCGACCCAGAACAAGGACATCCCGGCCGACGCCAAGCGCGACCTGCTCATAGCGCTCATCACGCTGAAATACACGCAGTCGAACTCCGTCTGCTACACGCAGGACGGCCAGGCCATCGGTATCGGTGCCGGCCAGCAGAGCCGCGTCCACTGCACGCGTCTCGCCGGCAGCAAGGCCGATATCTGGTATCTGCGTCAGGCCCCGCAGGTCCTGAACCTCCCGTTCCGTGACGACATCCGCCGCCCGGACCGCGACAACGCCATCGACGTCTACGTCGGCCCCGAGTACATGGATCTCCTTGGCACGGACGACTGGAAGCGCGTCTTCACCGAGAAGCCGCCCGTCTTCACCGAGGCAGAAAAGCAGGCCTGGCTCGCCACCCACAAAGGCGTATGCCTCGGCTCGGATGCCTTCTTCCCATTCGGCGACAACATCGAGCGCGCCCGCAAGAGCGGCGTCGCCTACGTTGCCCAGACTGGCGGATCCATCCGTGACGACAACGTCATCGAGACCGCAGACAAATACGGCATGGCCATGGCGATGACCCACATCCGCCTCTTCCACCACTGAGATACATCTCTGACCGCATAAAGATCGGGTTGTAACGAAATACTTGTCGACACCTAAGATGATAAAGCAGCGGCAGGCATGATTCCGGAATGGAGCGTCGTGAAAATCACAATAGCGAAATGAAGGAACTATGCCTGCCGCGGTGCTACATGCTCAGACTTGACAAGATGCTATGTCGTTACAGCCTGTTTTTCTATAGAAAACAAATCGATTGACCGCATATGGAACTGCTTCCAGAAAAAGAACTTTATTTCAGGCAAAAAACATACCTTTTTATTTCATTTCCGCCGTAAAAGCCCCTGTATGCCCGTTTGGGCCACTCCCATCAATAGTAAACGTTTACTTAAATCAGCTACCTCCCATTAGCTCCCGTATGCTTCCCCATAGAGGGTCACATGTCACTTCACAACAGCAGCGGCTAAATGATATAATACCTCCGAAGCGTTTGGGAAGGCTGGATCCCAGCGTTGCAGCCGCAAGAATAGAAAACCTTTTCATATTGATTGTGATTCCTAATTGGAGGTGTTTCCCATGCTAGTTGATAACGTGCGCGTTATCATCGAGAATGGGCCGTTCACAGCGGAGGATGCGAATTACTACATAAGCCTGATAAAAAAGACCAGCCGATTCACTTTGAAGAAAATTTCATTCAACCGCAAGAACGACTATCTCGATATACGCTACTCTTTTGCAGAGGTGCCTTTTGATCGGATACGCCGCATCAGCCTGACTCAGGATTCCCGTCCGAGCGACAAGGCTGTTGGTAAATGAGGCCGCTCTGTGCGAATTGGCCGTTATACACCGCTCGACGAGAGCGGTGTTTTTTTCTCCCCCGTTCCTCTAGCAGACAACGAAAGACTCGATTGCCAGAGCGTAAACGCCCCATCAGTCAAAAAAGAGCAGCCAAAGCAAACTTTTTCACTCACAACCAGCAAAAAGTTCTATTTTCTTGTTGACAAGCATCCCTGGTTTGTGCTAGAATTATCTCTGTCGTCAGGACATGGGGTTATAGCTCAGTTGGTTAGAGTGTCTCGTTGACATCGAGGAGGTCACAGATTCGAATTCTGTTAACCCCACCATTGAAAATAAGGCTTTCGCTGACGCGAAAGCCTTTTATATTTTAGCTCGCCTAGCTCAGTTGGCTAGAGCATCTCCGTCACATGGAGGGGGTCAGGGGTTCGAATCCCTTGGCGAGCACCATGACTGATCAGGCTGTCGCGTTGCGGCAGTCTTTTTTAGTGTCTGACGGACAGACGAAACGGCTGCCGGCGGCGGAGGTATCTCCTCCACTGCCGACAGCCGTTGCTTCACATCCCGACTGGATCAGTCTCACTTTATTTCTTATCGCCGTAGAAATCCTTCAGAATCACGCGCTTGGCGATCTTGCCGGTGGACGTCCGCGGCAGCTTGTCTACCTCGTGGAACTCGCGCGGGATCTTGAACAGCGCCAGATTCGCCTGCAGGAACTTCTTGAGTTCGCGTACATTGAGCTTCACGCCCTTGTTCACGCTGTAGAAGCAGGCGCCGGCCTGGCCGCGCAGCTTATCCTCTATACCGATGACCGCGACTTCAGATATGCCCGGGAACTGGTATATGAGCTCCTCGACCTCGCGTGGGTATATGTTCTCGCCCATGCTGATGATCATATCCTTGATGCGGTCGACGATGTAGATGTAGCCGTCGGCGTCGGCCCGCACGATGTCGCCCGTGTGCAGCCAGCCGCCGCGCAGCGTCTCTTTCGTAGCTTCCTCGAGGTTCCAGTAGCCGAGCATGACATTGGCGCCCCGGATGATGAGCTCGCCCGTCTCGCCGAGCGGCACCTGGCTGCCGTCGCCGCTGATGATGCGCCAGTCGATATCCGGCACGACGGGGCCGATGGAGCCGGTCCGCGTATTGTCCCATGGATTCATCGTGACGACCGGCGAAGCCTCGGAGAGGCCGTAGCCCTCGCAGATCGGCGCGTCGAATTTATCGCGGAAATCCTGCTCGATCTTCTGCGGCAGCGCCGTGCCGCCCGAGACGACGAGGCGCAGCGTCTTCATATCCTCAGCGCTGGCGAGCTTCGTGAGCAGCGAGCATATCGAGGGCACGATGCAGGCATCGGTGACGCCTTCGTCACGTATCGTCGCGATGGTCTCCTTCGGCGTGAAGGAATCGAGGATGACGATGCTCGCGCCCGCGTAGAGCGGATAGAGCACCGAGCAGGTCCAGCCGAAGCAGTGGTACATCGGCAGCACGCAGAGCGAGCGGTGATATGCCTCCATGTGCAGGCGCGGCCCGATCTGCTTGACATTCGTGATGAGGTTGCGATGCGAGAGCACGGCCCCTTTCGGCGAGCCGGTCGTGCCGCTCGTATAGATGATGACGCAGGGATTATCGACGGAGAAAAATTCGCCGAGCGGCGGCGCCGGCTTGATCCCCGGCTTCGGCGTGCCACAGTTCCTCAGGTCGTGCTGCGTGACCTGCAGGCTCGAGCGCATCGCTGCGAGGGCGTCGACGAGATGGAGCGTCTGGCTCGTCAGCAGATGCTCGATCCCGGCATCCTTCAATATATAGGCCGTCTCGCGGCTCGACAGCTGGAAATTGATCGGCACAGCGATAGCACCGAGGCTGACGATGCCCAGATACGCATATATGTATTCGGCACAGTTGCGCGAGAAAATGCCTACGCGGTCTCCCTGCCGCACACCGACAGCGTAGAGCCGGTCCCGGCAGGCCCGCACGGCCTGCGCCAGCTCCTCGTAGGTCATGCGGCGGTCATGGTCTATTACGGCGATATCGCCAGGGCGGCCCTGGTGTACCAAGTCATGTACATACATTGCTCATTACCTCACTTTTACTGAGATGCAGTCGGCAGATATTACCCTTTCTGCTGGTCCATACTCACTCGGAGTATTTTAGTACCTGCTACTAATTATATTGGCTTTCCCCTCTGTCGTCAATGTTTTTTTCCGCGACAGATTTTTGCCGCAGACCGCCAATCCAGTGACAATTGAGCAGGAACCTACCTGCGTTTTAGCGAATAAATAATCAGGTGCAATTGCGCACTGACGGAATCAATCACTACGCAAGGAAAGCGAGGTATTTGTCGATGGAACAACGGTTCAGACAGATATCCTATTCTATCATAGCGGTCCTGCTGTGTCTGCTGGCCAGCGTCGTCTGCCCGTCAGCGAACGCAGCCGAGCGGCGTCCCTTGCTGCATGTCGGTCTCGTCCAGACAGGTCCGGCTGAGCAGGGATTCGTCGAGGGTTTGTCCGCGGACTATATACGCGCCGTAGCCAGCTATGCCGGCATGGACTGTGTGTTTTTCAAAGGCACTGCTCTCCAGTGCCAGACCTGGCTCGACGAAGGCACGGTCGATGTCATATCCGATGTGCCCAACACCCATGCCAACCGCCAGCGCTGGTTGCTGTCCTGGCTGCCCATGGGCAGTAATTTCAGCATCATGTTCGTCCATGGCGGCTGGAGCACCATCGCGGCCCATCAGCAGAGCGGTATTCCGCTGTGCCTCGGCCATCTGCGCGGTGACGGCTATGATGCCTCTCTGCCCAGCCGCATACGCTATCCCGGCATCACCTACCATACCGTCGCCTACGACTCTCTGGCGGAGCTGACGGCCGAGTATGACACCGGTGCCCTGGACAGCTTCTTCGTCGCCGCGCCGCTGAGCTCCGATGACGCGATCGACACCTTCGATGTCACCTACGGCTATATGGCCGTGCGCCAGGACGAGGCCGACCTCATGGCCAGGCTGAACCGCGCAGCTGATGATCTGCGCACGAACCGGCCGGATTTCCTGACGGAGCTGCGCAATTCTTATCCGCCTAGCAGCCAAAAACTACCTCTGATGCTCACGGATGCCGAGCGCGACTATCTGGCTAAGCATCCTGTGTTGCGCGTAGTGGCCGCCAGCCATGAGAAACCGTTCGCCTATATGAGCGAGGATGGCCAGTTCCAGGGCATGATGGCCACGCTGCTGGACCGCATGGCATCCGACCTGGGCGTAGCGTTCGAAGTGAAGCCTGCAGATACGCTGAATGACTGCTATCTGGCTACCATCCGGGGCGATGCAGATATAAACATCAGCATGCCCTTCAACTACAGCTGGGCGGCCCAGCATGGCGAGACGCTGTCAGCGGCGCTGCCGGCGATACTATATACGCCGGTGTCCCGCCGCTCAATGAAGCACGAGCATCCCATCGTCGCCTGCATACGCAATTCCTTCGTAACCCGCAACTACCTCGAAAAAAGCTATCCTGTACAGCAGCGGCTTTATTTTGATACTCCTGATCAGTGCCTGCAGGCTCTGGCCGACGGCCGGGCCGATATCACCTATGTCAAGGCGAGCTTTGCCCAGTACAGCATCTGGAAGGGTGACTATCCCCAGCTCATGATTTCCGGCGATACGCCCATCGTCGTGCCTCAAAGTCTCGGCTTCGCGATCGACACTGATCCCCGTCTCATCAGCATCATCGACAAGGAGCTGGCTCATATCGGCACCGATGACATACAGGCTATGGACATAGACGCCATGCGGTCTTCCGAGCATGGTCGCTCGCTTCTGGCTATGCTGTACGCCTATCCCACTTGGTTCGTGCTCGGAGCCTGCCTGGCCTTCATCATCATCACGTTCCTACTCGTGCGCATGATGCATATGCACCAGTGGCATCTGTCCGCGGTAAAGAACATGCTGTTCACCGACCACGGCACGGGCCTGCATGCCCGCGTCTGGCTCGAACAGGAGGCCGCCCGGCAGCTCCGCCTGCTCTCACCGGAGGAGCGCCGTCAGTCCGCCATGATCGTCCTGCTGCTGCCCAAGCAGGACATCCTGATCAGCAACTACGGTCTCGACGCCGTCTACCAGCTGCTGCGCCGTCTGGCCAGCGCCCTGGACCGCGAGCCCTGGATAACCGCGGTAGCCGTCCGCTCAGGCGCCGGTCAGATACAGGCACTGGCCGCCCCCAGTGCCCCTGACGAGCTGATCCCCGCGATCCGCACATTCCTGGCCCGCAACGGCCGTCAGGCGCATGAGGATTACAAGCTACGCGTTTCCCTCGTGGCCGGTGTCTGCTATTTCTACGACGATGACATGCCGCCGCAGACGGCAACTGCAAAAGCGAATATCGCTGCACACAATACCGACCGCGTGCGGATCTACGATAAAAAGCTCAGCGAGCAGGAGGAGCTGCGCCAGAAAATCGAGAGCAACATGGAACGGGCTCTGGAAAATGACGAGTTCCAGGTGTGGTACCAGCCGAAATACGACATCGTGACGCGGAAATGCGTCGGTGCCGAAGCTCTCGTGCGCTGGCAGAGCCCGGAGCTGGGATTCCTGATGCCGGGGCAGTTCATCGATACGTTCGAGCGCTCGGGCTTCGTCACCCAGCTCGACTACTACATGCTGGAGCATACGTTCAAATATCAGCAGGAGCGCCGCGCCCGGGGATTGCCGGTCGTGCCGATATCGGTCAACCAGTCACGGCTGCATTTCGATGAGGACGGCTACCTGGCCAAGATGCAGGGCATCGCCAGCTATTTCGGCCATCTCGAGGACGTCGAGCTCGAGATCACCGAGACGGCCTTCGACCTGAATGACGAGCGCCAGCATGAGCGCGCCGTCACCATCGTGCGCCGCCTGAAAAAGATGGGCTTCACCATCGACATGGATGATTTCGGCAGCGGCTACTCCGACCTCTCGCTGCTGACGCTGCTGCCGATGGATGTGATGAAGCTCGACCGCAGCATTCTCTCGGAGACCGAGGACTCCGAGCGCATGCAGCTCGTACTGACCAGCTGCATCACGCTGGGCAAGGACCTCGGCATGAAAGTCATCTGCGAGGGCATCGAGACGCACGAACAGGAGCAGCTCCTGCTCGCCTGCGGCTGTTGCTACGGCCAAGGCTTCCTGAACAGCAAGCCCCTGCCCGAGCGGGAGTTCACGGAGTACCTGGCCGGGCACGCCCCAGCCCCGAAGAATGCATAAGAAAAAGCTGCTGCTCTATAAAAACAGAACAGCAGCTTTTTAAAGCCTTGCTATCTCATCGCTGCTCCGCCGCTATGTAGCGGTGGTAGCACAGGAGGCCGCAGCCGAAGAAGACGGCCATGATGACGCCCATGGGCAGCGCTGTGCTGCCGCCGAATGCACCGACGACCGGCATCATGATGCCGCCCAGCACCATCTGCGAGAAGCCCAGCAGGGCGGACGCACTGCCGGCATTGCGCCCCTGACGGGACAGCGCCAGCGAGAAGCTCGCCGCCGATATGACGGACAGCGGCACGATGGTCACGAACAGCACGGGGATGACGATATAGACCGGCAGATTGAGCGCGAAGGCCGCCACGAGCAGCAGGCTGCCGAAGAACTGCACGCGCTGCGATATGCGCAGCAGCACCTCGTCAGCCACCCGCCCTGCCAGCCGCGCCGGCAATATCCCGCAGATCAGCAGGCCGACGCCGATGCCGCCGAACAGGAAGCTGAACTGCTGAGCCGTGAAGCCATAGACATTCTGAAAGGCGAACGACGAGCCGCCGATATAGACGAAGAACCCGCCGAACACGAAGCACTGCAGCAGGCAATGACCGCGGAAATAACGGTCTTTGACGAGGCGCGGGAATTTCGCCACGCTGCGCAGCAGGCCGCGCACGCGCCGCTCCGGCGGCAATGTCTCGCGGTAGATGAGCGAGGCCAGGAACTGGCATATGCCGACAGCCACGAGGACGACGAACACACCGCGCCAGCTCGTGAACAGCAGAATCTGACCGCCGAGGACCGGCGCCAAGATCGGTGCGAGCCCGTTCACCATCATCAGTATGGCGAAGAACCGCGTCAGTGCCGGTCCCTCGCAGACATCGCGCGCGATGGCCCGGGCGATGACGATGCCGCTGGCACCGGCGAAGCCCTGCACGAAGCGCAGCAGCAGGAACAAGTAGATATTCGAGACGAGCACGCAGCCCAGCGAGGCCAGGGCAAATACCACCATGCCCACGAGCAGCGGCGGACGCCGCCCCCGCATATCAGAAACCGGACCGGCGAATATCTGCCCCAGCGCCATGCCGAGCATCGTCATGGTCAGCGTCAGCTGCGCGAGCGACGTCGTGATGCCGAGGTCGAGCTGCATCTCCGGCAGGGCCGGCAGATACATATCCGTAGCCAGCGGCGCCATGGCCGTCATGACACCGAGGAATACCGTCAGAAAAATCATTCGTTTCTTCGAGTAAGGCATCCTATCACTTCCTTAATAGAGGATATTTTATCAACAGAGACTATGAATGTCAAAAAATCCGCCGCAACCGCTGATAACGTGAGACTTATTCAGAGGGAGTTTTTACTCCCTCTGAATTTAGTCGAACTTACCCAGGGCTTTAGGGGCGCTTATCTCCCACCTGAA
>CACXCN010000055.1 GCA_902766095.1 uncultured Selenomonas sp.
ACAGACAGACAGACAGACAGACAGACAGACAGACAGACAGACAGACAGACAGACAGACAGACAGACAGACAGACAGACAGACGGCGTAATCCATATTTAGATATCGTGAAAGGATTCGCTATTGTGGTAGTTGTATTGGGACACTGCATACAATATGGTAGTGGTGTTGATTCTTTGCAAAGTGAATCTTTTTTTGATGATCCTTTATTCAAATGGATATACAGCTATCACATGGCGTTGTTTATGTTGGTATCAGGATATTTGTTTGGGCTGAGCATGAGCCGACATACATTTAGAGATATATGTAAATCAAGATTTTTTCAATTGATAGTACCGATTGTTTCTTGGGGAACAGTAGTTGGGGTTCTGACGATAGTTATTCATCCTGAAATTTTATCATCGCTGTGGCGTATTATAAAGACATTTGGTGCACATATGATTCTTGATATATGGTTCATATGGGCTATATTTTATTGCTCACTAGTGGTGCTTGCTGTTCACCGTTGGCTGAGAGACAGTATTGCCGTGTATATGATTCTATACTTATTGCTATTTATTACGCCGGATGCACTTAACTTTCATTTGTACAAATATATGTATCCATTTTTCGTGACAGGATATTTTGCATTCGATAAGTTATGGTGGAAGAAGGCTATGCAATATAAGGAAATCATATTTATAGTGGCATTTATAGCTTATTTATTTTTGTTTAGTTATTTCAATTATAACTCATATATTTATACATCAATGTATACGATGATTGATTTCAAGAGTCATGAAATTCACATTTGGAAGGCGACTAACGATGTATACAGAATGGTTGTAGCGACACTTGGTTCTATATGTATTATGATGGCTTTGAAGTATATATGGGATAAGTCTGCAAGTGCGCAAATATGGTTCTTATTGCAGAAAATGGGACGGGCCTCACTCATAATCTATATTTTCGGAGGGATTATGAATATATTTTTGCAGCATATTACAAGTGCTTTTTCAGGCATTAATTATACGATATGCTTTTTAGAAATGTTAGCTATAATTACTACATCATATTTAGTATATTTGATGATAAAAAGATATCATGTGTTAAATGTATTGTTTATGGGCGGAAGATGAGGTAATTGAACAATATCATGGTGAAATATTGCTAAGAAGGGAAATGACTATATGAGGGTTTTAATAACTGGCGGAGCTGGCTTTATCGGATCACATATAGTGCGCCAATTGGTGAATGACAATATTGACGTAGTTGTTCTCGATAATCTTATTTCTGGGCAGTTTGAACATATACCGGATGGCGTTATATTCTGGCAGGAGGATATCCGTAGCACGGCAACGCGAGAGCGAATTGCTGGTGGTCATTTCGATGCCATCGTACATCTGGCAGCACAGATCCTCGTGGATGCATCTATACGTGATCCGTATTTCGATGCGGATGAGAATATCATGGGGCTCGTGAATGTGCTCGAGGGAGCGCGAGCTGGTGGTGTTCGGCGTGTGATTTTCCCTTCGTCGGCTGCTGTTTATGGTGATGTGGCTGAGTCGCAGCTGCCGCTGAGTGAGGATACGCCACTGGCGCCATTATCGTTCTATGGGCTGACGAAGGAGATGTCGGAGCGGTATCTTGAGCTTTATCATCGGCACTATGGGCTGGAGTACGTTGTGCTGCGCTTCGCGAATGTCTACGGTGAGCGCCAGGGGGATAAGGGCGAAGGTGGCGTCATCAGCATCTTTGCCAAAAAAGCGGCGCGTGGTGATGATATCACTATATTCGGCGATGGCAACCAGACTCGTGATTTCATCTATGCAGGAGATATCGCGCGCGGCATCAGTCGAGCACTCGTGACCGAGCATGCGAATACGGCGTATAATCTCAGCACGCAGACGGAGACTAGTCTGAATGATCTGGTGAAGATATTCGGCAGTATCCGGCAGTTGGACTGGAATGTTTCCTATGGCCCGGCTCGCGAGGGAGATATATACCGCTCCTGCCTGAGCCGGGAGAAGGCGAAGCAGGGGCTGGGATGGGAGCTTCAGTGTACACTAGAGGAAGGCTTGCGTAGGACGCTCAACTATTTTGCTAATTAAGTTGCATTTCTAGCGCCTATCTCTTGGTGCATCCTGCATCCAGTCTCTTATGTGTCTACATCTATGGGCATAGTATAAATTCCCCGCATGCTTTGCAGCGTACGGGGAGTGGATGGGAATCAGTGATTATTTCGAACTATATACTGCTCCTGGTTGTTCTTCATCACACAGGCAGCAGATCAGGAGACGTACAGAGGTGATGATATGTTTGTGGTCAAGCAGAACTCAGAGATGGTGAACAAGACGTTCCGTATGCCGGTAGAGCTGGTGGAGCGGCTGACCGCGGTAGCAAAGTCACAGAATATTTCGGTGAATAATCTGGTACAGCAGTGCTGCGAGTATGCGCTGGATGATATGAAAAGGGATAAGTGATCCAATAATTTGAACTGAAGTTTACGTATTCAGATCATTCCAGAGTTCGTCCACAGTCCCAATGGGGCGGCTCATATCTTTACCGATGCGGGCGTCGTCTAGTGTCTTCTTAGTTGTCTTGTTCGGTGTAGCGAGCTCAATGCCGTTCCTAGCGGCGACTTCCTCGAAGGGAATTGTTTTTGCAGGATCATAGTCTTTCAGGCGCTCCTCGGCAGTGTGGAGAAGCTCAGCATCGCATACGCGCTCGATCAGGGCATTGTAATCGTCTGGGGAAAGCAGGACGCATTCTGGCTCATTGTTTTTCAGGACGACGGTCGGACCGGATTTTTTCACTTCTGCAAAAATCTTGCTGGCTTTTCCTCGGTTGAAAGCCGTCAGAGGAACCGTCGGATGCAGGGGCTGTAATTTTGCCATAGATAAGACCTCCTTTTCTTCAGCTTAGCAAAAGGCAAAGAGAATAGCAATATATTTGTCGCTCTATTCGTTGTAAAAATGACGAGCAAATATGCATGTTATGTTAGACGGTATTTGTCCTAGCAGATTGTACATGTCCATTCGTGAAGGACAATGTAGTGAAGCAGAAAACAAAAAGTGTAAATTTCTTTGATTATTTTACAAAAGTACTTGACATTGGCGCATATAGAGCGTATATTGTACACATCGACGCGATACAAGTTGTAAAGTTGTAAACGCGCTATATATGTTAAATCCGATGACGGGAAAGAGTAATCCCTGTGGAAGCTAAGAGAGAGCCGCCATTTGCTGGGAGGCGGCAGTGAAAGCAGAGACGAAAATCATCCCGGAGGAGCGAGGCTGAACAGATATCGGTAAGCCGAGACGTTTTCCCCACGTTACTGGGGACGCGTATGGTGGTACGTTGCAGGAGCTTGTCTTCTTTTCAGGTGTACGCCGCACGCGACAGAGTGCCGGTATATACCGGAAGATGGGTGGTAACACGGAAATAAGAGTCCGTCCCTTTAGAGGGGGCGGGCTTTTTTATTATCTTTAATGCCACAGATATTTGGGGAGGAATCATCATGGAAGCAGAACTCGACTTGAAAGCACTGACGCGAAAACGGGATTTCCGCATTATTTTGCCCGTATTTCTGGTCTCCATCATCGCTTGCCTGGACCGCGTCAATATTTCCTATGCGGCTCTGACAATGAAGCAGGATCTGGGCTGGCTCACGCCGGAGATATACGGTGCCGGCGCGGGCATCTTCTTTGCCGGCTACCTGCTGCTCGAGATTCCGGGCTCGCTGATCGCGGCGCGGTTCTCTGCATCGAAATGGATTGCGCGCATCATGTTCACCTGGGGGCTTGTCTGCGTGTTCATGGCGTTCATGCATACTCAGACGGAGTTCTACCTCTGCCGCTTCCTGCTGGGCGCTTCTGAGGCCAGCCTGTATCCGGTCATCTATTCCGTGCTGTTCCCGCGTTGGTTCATGGGGCCGGAGCGGGCCCGTGCTACGAGCCTGATGCTGGGCTCGCTGCTGCTGGCGAATATCATCGGGGCTCCGCTGTCCGGTGTCCTGCTCCAGACTTCGTTCTTTGGTATGCATGGCTGGCAGGAGCTGTTCATCATCGAGGCAGTGCCGGCGCTCATGTTCTCGGTATTCTTTTTCTTCTTCGTCAAGGATCGTCCGGATCAGGTGAGCTGGCTGAGCGATGCGGAGAAGGAGTATCTGACAAAAAGCTATGAGGCGGAGAAGGCCGCCATGCAGAAGAAGCAGAAGTACACGGTTCTCCAGGCATTCAAGGATCCGAAAGTCCTGCGTCTCTGCCTGATTTATTTCCTCTGGGTTGTTGGTTTCTGGGGCTTCTATTTCTGGATGCCGACGGTCTTGAAAGGGCTGTCCGGCTGGTCGACGCAGCTCCTCGGCGGTGCCATCGCTCTGCCGATGACGGCCGCTCTGGTCGTGCAGCTGATCATCGGTTGGTCTTCGTCGAAAACTGGTGACAAGGTCTGGCATGTGGCTGGCGCGCTCTTCGTCGGTTCGGTCGGTCTGGCGCTCTCGCCGCTGGCTACGGATACGACGGTCGCTCTCGTACTGATCTGCCTCTCGGCTATCGGTATTCATGCATCGATGGGCGTTTGGTGGACGATACCGACGACGTTCCTGACTGGTCCGGCAGCCGCGGGCTCGATAGCGCTGATCAATTCCTGCGGCAATCTCGGCGGCTGGGTCGGCCCGTATATGATGGGCTGGATCAAGACGAACACGGGCGCTTTCGACCTCGGTTACTATATCATGGGCGGGGCGATGTTCGTGGCAGCTTTGCTGGTTCTTACTATTAAATATGGTTTCGGATTCAAGAAAACCGAAGAGGTCGAGGAAGAGGCTGAGCCGGCGGCTGAGTGATTCCGGCTGAAGCGGTATATAGATAATGAAGGAAAGAGGGTTGCGAGACGGCAGCCCTCCTTTCGCGTATGGGGGGGGCGGGGAAGGCTTGGATAAAAAATTGTCAAATATTTGCTTTATCGGATAATGTGTGCTATAATACAAACAATTTCACTAACTAAAGCGATAAAGATTAAAAGTAAAAGGAGGCAGAAGAGTTGGTTAATCCGAAGCTGAGGGATGAGCAGAATGATCAGCTGTGCCGGGCCGTCCTGACACTGAACAGTGTCGACGAGTGCTACCAGTTCTTTGAAGACATATGTACCATCAGCGAGCTCAAGGCTATGGCCCAGCGGCTGGAGGTGGCCCATATGCTCCGTACGGGTCATACGTATGATGATATCGTGAGCCGTACGGGGGCGAGCACCGCGACGATCAGCCGTGTGAAGCGCTGCCTCAACTATGGTGCCGATGGCTACAGCATCGTGCTGGATCGTCTCGGAGTAGGGCATGCGGATAAGACTTCGCCGGCCAAGGAATGACAGGGAGGGATTTTATCAGATGGAAAAAGACAAGAACGTATGGGAAATACCGTATGGCATGCGTGACTACCTGCCGGATGAGGCGGCAGCGAAGCGGGCGCTGGAGACAAAGATCGCCCGGCTGTTCCTCGACTGGGGCTACGATGAGGTCGTGACGCCGACCGTCGAGTATATGGACAATCTGACGCGCGGCAGCAGTCACTCGCTCGAGCCGCATCTGTTCCGGCTCATCGATCGTCACAACCGGACCGTAGCGTTGCGCCACGAGATGACGACGCCGATCGCGCGTCTCGTCAGCAGCCGCCTGCAGGATCAGCCGCTGCCGGTGAAGCTCTCGTATATCAGCAGCGTATTCCGCTATGAGGAGGCTCAGGCCGGGCGCCAGTGCGAGTTTTATCAGGCGGGCGTCGAGCTCATGGGGACGACGAGCGCGCAGGCGGATGCCGAGGTCATCGCTCTCGCAATCGAGTCGCTGCGTCAGTCGGGACTCAGTGATTTCCAGGTCTGCGTGGGGCAGGTCGACTTCATCAATGCGATACTCGCGCAGTACAATATCGATGATGATACCCAGTCGGCAATCCGGGCGGCGCTGGAAAAGCGAAATCTCGTCGCGCTCGGTCAGCTCGTCGATGCTCTGAAGCTGCCGGATAATGCCAAGGAGGTCCTGCGCAATCTGCCGCTGCTCAATGGCGGGGCAGAGCTCCTGGATCGGGCCTATACGATGGCGCTCAATGAGCGCAGCCGCCGGGCCCTCGATAATCTCAGCGAGGTCTATCGTCTGCTGAAGGCGTATGGCGTGACGGAGTATGTTCGTTTCGATCTTGGCATCATCCGCGATTTCAGCTATTATACGGGGCTCGTGTTCGAGATATACGCACCGGGGCTCGGGTTCCCGATTGCGGGGGGCGGGCGCTATGATCACCTGCTCAGCGATTTTGGAGCGGCCTGCCCGGCGACGGGATTCGCTGTCGGTATCGAGCGCATCCTCATGGCACAGCAGTGCCAGCAGCTGCCGCACTACAGCCCGGCACGCGATATCTATGTAGGCTATGCTGCAGCGCGTGGCGCGGAGGCGATCGAGAGGGCACGTGAGCTCCGCTCAGAGGGCCGCGTGGTGGAGCTCGCGATGATGCCGGAGAGCCGGGAGATGGCTGAGCGCTCGCAGCAGCAGCGCGGCTATGCCGAGCTCGTGTATCTCGCATGATCCAGCGGGTCCGGCAGTTCGTACGGGCTGTGACGGCGCGGGTGACGCAGGCGGACAGGGACTATGTGGCCCGCGTGCTGCCGGCGTCCGCATATCCCGGGGCGCAGGAGCTGTTTTACCGCATGCATCCGGCCGATCAGGTCCATGCCCTGAATGTCGCACGTACGGCTGAGCAGCTGGCGACCGGGTGTCGCGTGGCCGTCGATATGGATTTGCTGCTGCGGGCGGCGCTCCTGCATGATGTCGGCCGGGAGAAAGGCGACCTCGATATCTGGGGCAAGGTTTTCTGCGTGCTGATGTACCACTACCTGCCGTCGCTGGCCAGACGCTGGCAATGCGCGGCTGCGAGGCACCCCTGGCAGAAAATAGGGCATGCATTGTATGTATATGAACATCATCCCGCCATCGGAGCCGGGCGTCTGCGGCGCATCGGTATGGAGGCTGAGGCGGGCATCATCGAGCATCATCATGAGCGGCCGCTGCCAGAGCGGCCGGTAGAACTGAGGCTGCTGAGCGAGGCGGATGAGCTGAACTGAGCTTTACAGAATTATATGGAATCATGGAGGTATTTATGGATAGCCAGAATGACTACCTGACGATTGCCCTGCCGAAGGGGAAACTTTTTTCTCTGTCGGCTGACCTATTGGCCAAGGTCGGTATAACGGCCGATGACCTTTCGGATAAATCGCGCAAGCTCGTCATAACGAATGAGCAGGCCAAGGTGAATTTCATTGTGTCGAAGACGGCCGATGTGCCGACCTATGTCGAGTACGGTGCCGCGGATATCGGCGTCATCGGCAAGGATGTGCTTGATGAGTCGGGCAAGGATGTCTATGAGCTGCTCGATCTCGGCTTCGGCCGCTGCCACCTCATGATGGCGGTGCCGAAGGACAAGAAGCGCGCGAAGCTGACGGACTATGCGCATACGCGGGTGGCGACGAAGTTCCCGAACATCGCGAAGAAGTTCTTTGACGAACACGGCATGCAGATGGAGTATATCAAGCTCAATGGCTCGATCGAGCTGGGGCCGATCGTCGGCCTCTCGGAGAGCATCGTCGATATCGTGGAGACGGGGACGACGCTGCGGGAGAATGATCTCGAGGAGATCGCCTTCATAAAGGAGGCGACAGCTCGCCTCATCGCGAATCGCGTGAGCTTCAAGCTGAAGTTTGACCGCATCAACGAGCTGGTGACGAACCTGCACGAAGTGCTCGCCGCAGGAGAGAAGAAGTAATTCAGTGGGCCGAACCAGCCAAGAGGTGTTGATGTGCATGGCAGCTCGCCACCTCATCCGCCTCGCTGTGCTCGGCACCTTCCCCAGGGGGGAAGGCTTTTATAAAAGGGGAAAGCGATATGAAGATTGTCAAGGCAGCCGAGATCGGCGAACGCGAAGTGGAGCGTCTGCTCACTAAAAAAGCATTTGATGAAGTGGAGCTCAGTCCGAAGATACGCGAAGCGAACAAGAAACTGTATGGCGAGGATCTGAGTGCGGCGGAGATCGTGCGCCGCATCGTCGGCGATGTGCGGCGCGATGGCGATGCAGCCGTCATCAAGTATACGAAGCTCATCGACCGCGTCGATATCAAGCCGGAGGATTTCCTCGTCAGCGAGGCTGAGTATGAGGCGGCCGAGCAGGCAGCCGACCCGGCGGTCGTCGAGTCGCTGCGCAAGGCGGCGGCCAATGTGCGCCGCTATCATCAGGAGCAGAAGCCGAATTCGTGGATGACCTATCGTGACCAGGGCTCGATACTCGGCCAGTCCATCATCCCGCTCGACCGCGTCGGCATCTATGTGCCGGGCGGCACGGCTGCCTATCCGTCCTCCGTCATCATGAATGCTGTACCGGCGTCGGTCGCCGGTGTAGGTGAGATCATCATGATGGTGCCGCCGAAGAACGGGCAGATCAATCCGTATGTGCTCATAGCAGCCCGCGAGGCAGGCGTCAGCAAGATCTACAAGATCGGCGGCGCACAGGCCATAGCGGCCATGGCGTTCGGCACGGAGACGGTGCCGCGCGTGGACAAGATCACCGGCCCGGGCAATATATTCGTGACGCTGGCGAAGAAGGAAGTATACGGGCATGTCGATATCGATATGCTGGCAGGCCCGAGCGAGATACTGATCGTGGCCGACAAGACGGCCGATCCGGTATATACGGCGGCCGATATGCTGAGTCAGGCTGAGCATGACCCGCTGGCCTCGAGCATCGTCATCACTGACGACGCGGAACTCGCCGAAAAGGTCGCGGTCGAGGCGGAGAAGCAGCTCGCGAAATTGCCGCGGCGTGAGATCGCACAGGCGTCCATCGACCGCAACGGCCTCATCGTCATTGCTGAGGATATCATGCAGGCCATGCGTTTCGCCAATGTGTCGGCGCCGGAGCACATGGAGCTGCTGACCGCGCAGCCCTTCCAGCTGCTGCCGTATGTGCGTCATGCGGGCGCTGTGTTCCTGGGCGCATATTCGCCGGAGCCGCTGGGTGACTATTTCGCCGGCCCGAACCACGTCCTGCCGACTGGCGGTACGGCGCGCTACTACTCGGTGCTGAATGTCGAGACTTTCATGAAGCGCACGAGTCTGATCTCCTACACGCAGCCGGCGCTATCGGCTGTCAGCGATGATATCATCCGCCTGGCAGAGTCTGAGGGCCTGCAGGCGCATGCCAATGCCATCCGCATCAGGAAGGAGCGCTGAGTATGGGAACAGAAGCAGCGGCGCGCACGGCTGCCGTAGAGCGCCGCACGGCCGAGACGCAGGTCAGCGTGAAGCTGAACCTCGACGGCGAGGGCCGCGCGGACATAGCGACCGGTATCGGCTTTTTCGACCACATGCTGAATCTCTTTGCGGCCCATGGGCTGTTCGACCTGGCAGTGAAGTGCGATGGCGATATCGAGGTGGATGGTCACCACTCCGTCGAGGATATCGGCATCACGCTCGGACAGGCGTTCCGCGAGGCCATTGGGGACAAGCGCGGCATCACGCGCTATGGTTCTTTCTATCTGCCCATGGATGAGGCGCTCGTGCTCGTCGCGCTCGATATCAGCGGGCGGCCGTTCCTCGTCTATGATCCCGGGGAGACGCCGATGGCGCCGATGATCGGCGGCTATGATACGGAGCTCACGGAGGAATTTCTGCGGGCTTTTGCCATGAATGCCGGCATCACGCTCCATGTGAAGGTATGCTATGGCACGAATTCGCATCACAAGGTAGAGGCGATATTCAAGGCTCTCGGGCATGCACTGCGCATCGCGCTGACGCATGATCCGCGCGTGCATGGCGTACCATCGACCAAAGGAACACTTTGAGGGAGGGCATAGTATGATAGCAGTCATAGATTACGGGGTCGGCAACCTGTTCAGTGCCGAGAAAGCCCTGGCCTGCCTCGGCTGTGACGTGAAGGTCACGAGCGCGGCCAGTGATATCGAAGCGGCTGACAAATTGGTGCTGCCCGGCGTGGGTGCTTTTGGCGACTGCATGCAGAATCTCGAGGCGACAGGGCTCATACCGGTGATCAGGCAGAATGTGGCGGAAGGTAAGCCTCTGCTGGGGATATGCGTCGGCCTGCAGATCCTGTTCGAGGGCAGCGAGGAAAGCCCGGGAGCAAAGGGGCTGGGGCTGATCAAGGGACAGGTCCGCAGGATACAGGCTCCGGGGCTCAAGGTGCCCCACATGGGCTGGAACTCGCTCCATATCAGGGAGCCGCGCCAGCCGCAGGACCTGTTCGCTGGCCTGCCGGAGAAGCCGTATGTATATTTCGTGCACAGCTATCACGCGGTACCTGAGAATGCCAGCGTGATAACGGCTACGGCGGAGTACGGCGAACAGCTGACGGCAGCCGTGGCTCAGGGCAATATTCAGGCGACGCAGTTTCATCCGGAGAAATCAGGCGATGTAGGGCTGCATATTCTTGAGAACTTTGTGAAAGGTTGATAGCAGTGGTAATCTTTCCCGCGATAGATATAAGAGGCGGCAAATGCGTGCGCTTGCTCAAAGGCGATTTCGCTCAGGAAACGGTATTCTCCGACGAACCGGCGGCTATGGCCCGCCAGTGGCAGGAGCAGGGCGCGCAGTATCTGCATCTCGTGGATCTCGATGGGGCCCGCGCCGGCCGGAGCTGCAACCTCGCGACGGTGAAGGCGATCATCGAGGCAATCGATATCCCTGTCGAGCTCGGCGGCGGCATCCGCACCATGGACAATATCGCTGAGGTCCTGGAGCTCGGCGTCCGGCGCGTCATCCTGGGATCGGTGGCCGTGCGCGATGTAGACCTCGTGCGCGAGGCCTGCAAGCGCTATGGCGAGCGCATCGTCGTCGGTATCGATGCCAAAGATGGTATCGTGGCGGTCGATGGCTGGGGCGTATCGGGCGATATCGAGGCCTCCGAACTGGCTGTGAAGATGAAGGCGGCCGGGGTGAAGACGATCATATACACCGACATATCCCGCGACGGCACGCTGGCGGGAGTCAATGTGGAGGCGACGGCCCGCCTGGCTCGTGAGAGCGGCCTCGATATCGTGGCTTCGGGCGGCGTGAGCTCGCTGCAGGATATCGAGCAGTTGAAAGAGCATGAAAAGGATGGCATCGTCGGCGTCATCGTGGGCAAATCGATCTACACGGGCGCGCTCGACCTGCCGCAGGCACTTGCGATAGCTGCCAGAGAGGACTAGAATATATGTATACGAAACGCATCATACCATGTCTCGATGTCAAAGATGGCCGTGTCGTGAAGGGCACGAATTTCGTAGGGCTGCGCGATGCCGGCGACCCGGTCGAGCTCGCGGCGCGCTATGACCGGGAGCGGGCCGATGAGCTCGTATTCCTCGATATCACCGCTTCGAGCGACAAGCGCGATACCATCGTCGATGTCGCGCGCAACTGTGCCTCGCAGGTCTTCATACCTTTCACGATCGGCGGCGGCATACGGTCGACCGAGGACATGCGCCGCATGCTGAAGGCGGGGGCGGACAAGACCTCGCTGAACACGGCGGCAATCAAGAATCCGCAGCTCATATCCGAAGGCGCAGAGAAATTCGGTCGGCAGTGCGTGGTGCTGGCCATCGATGCCCGCCGCAACGGCGACCACAGCTGGGAGGTCTACATCAATGGCGGGCGCACGCCGACGGGTCTCGACTGCCTCGAGTGGGCGAAAAAGGGCGTCGGCCTCGGCGCCGGTGAGATCCTGCTCACCAGCATGGATGCCGACGGAACGAAGGACGGCTATGATATCGAGCTCACGCGGGCCGTGTCGGAGGCGGTCGACGTACCGGTTATCGCCTCGGGCGGTGCCGGCAAACTGGAACATTTCTATGATGTGCTGACGGAGGGGAAGGCTGACGCTGTACTGGCGGCCTCCGTATTCCACTATGGCACATTCTCCATCCGTCAGGTGAAGGAATATCTCAGATCACGAGGAGTGGAGGTAAGACTATGAGCGATAAAGAAAAATTCGATATTTCGATGGTGAAATTCGATGACAAGGGTCTCGTACCGGCCGTCGTGCAGGAAGAGAACGGCGAAGTGCTGATGCTGGCCTATATGAATGCGACGAGCCTCAAAAAGACGCTCGAGACCGGCTATACCTGGTTCTACAGCCGCAGCCGCCAGACGCTCTGGCAGAAGGGCGAGACGTCGGGCAATGTCCAGCAGGTGAAATCGATCTCGTATGACTGTGACGGCGATACGCTGCTCGTCATCGTACATCAGACGGGCGTCGCCTGCCATACGGGTACGTACTCGTGCTTCAGCGGCCGCGTCCTGCAGAACAACACCGGTGAGAAGAGCGTCGTCGTGACGGATCCGGAGCTCGAGCCGGCCCAGCGCTCGCTGGCCCGGGTCATCTATGACCTCTACGATGTCATCAAGGATCGCCAGCTCAATCCGGTCGAGGGATCGTATACGAACTACCTCTTTGCCAAGGGCCAGGATAAGATACTGAAGAAGGTCGGCGAGGAAGCGGCGGAGACGATCATCGCGTCCAAGAATGAGAGCCGCAAGGAAGTCATATACGAGATGGGCGATCTCTGGTATCACTGCCTCGTGCTGCTGGCCTACCACGGCATCAAGCCGGAGGAGCTGTTTACCGAGCTCATGAGTCGGCGCAAGGGCGGCGAGTACCATAAGTTTACGGGCAAGACCGGCATCCGTCCGGATATGTGAGCGAGGGGATAAGGAAATGATAGAAGAGCTGACTGAGACCGCACATCCGGACTATCCGGAGGCAGAGGCATTCCTGGCTGCCAGCACGATGGAGAATTCCAGCTCGCCAGCACACGAGGGCTCTCCGGCACCCCTGCCGGAAAAGCCGGTGCCCGTCGGCGCGAAAGTCATAAAACTGCCGGAGGCGGGGCTGCTGCCGGATAAGCAAGTAGATTTCCTGCAGCTCATCGAGCTGCGCACGTCGCAGCGCGACTACGGGGATAAGGCGCTGACGCTCGCCGAGCTCTCGTACCTGCTCTGGTGCACGCAGGGCGTGAAGATGCCGGGCAAGAAGAACGGCAGTCTGCGCAATGTGCCGAGTGCCGGGGCACGTCATGCTTTCGAGACGTATCTGTTCATCCAGAATGTCGAGGGACTGCGGCCCGGACTTTATCGCTTCCTGCCGTTCGAGCATATGCTGTATCCGATCCTGCGGCGCATGGATGACGAAGCATCGGCAGCAGCATGGGAGAAGTTCACGGCTGACTTCATAGCGGCGTTCTACACGCAGAAGGCCGTGCGCACGAGTGCGGTGACGTTCGTCTGGAGTGCCATGCAGCGCCGTCTGACGAATCAGTACGGCATGCGCGCCTATCGCTATCTGTTCCTCGATGCCGGCCATGTCTGTCAGAACCTCTACCTGGCGGCTGAGACGCTGAAGTTCGGCACATGCGCCCTCGGAGCCTGGTCGGATGAGAAAATCAATCACGCCCTGCAGCTGGATGGTAAAGAAGAGTTCGCCGTATACGCGGCGTCTGTAGGCAGCAGCAAGGTCTGAGACGCATTCAAGCCAGAATATATGAAAAAGCCTCTGGAGATCGTACGCTTCAGAGGCTTTTACGTTATTTACAGTCTCTCGTGCCTTTGCTGTAACAAAAGATACCGACAGCGCAGTGCAGCTTGTGTCATAATCAGACAGTGATGTTTTTGGTACGATAGGAGTGGAGGTCAGGAAATGGGCAAATGGGCAGTCATATATTCCTCAGTCACGGGTAATACGAAGCAGGTGGCGGAGGCAATCGCTGAAGCGGCTGGCGAGGCTGATGTCATCCGGGTGCAGGACGCCGGAGGGGTGGATCTGTCGCAATATGAGGTGGTGGCGCTGGGCTACTGGCTGCGGCTCGGGCAGCCGGACGCTATGATGCTGAAATATCTGCCGCAGGTGCATGATGCGACGGTCGTATTCTTCCAGACGCACGGCACGGAGAAGAACAGCGAGCATGCGGTGACCGCCTATGCGCGGGCCGGCTATCATCTCGGCAGCGGCTGCGATATACTGGGGACGTTCGGCTGCCAGGGACGGATCAATCCGGCGCTCATCGAGAAGCGCAAGGCATCTGGTCCGGATGATCCGCATGGCGGTCCGCATAGTGCAGCGCGCTGGGCCAAGGCTGCGAACCATCCGGATGCTGATGACCTGCAGGCGGCACGCGATTTCGTGGCCGATATGCAGCACAAGCTCCAGATGCGGCGGGCTTTCGCGGCGAAGAAAGCCGCAGCGCACAAGTAAAAGTATATAGATGAGCCTGTAACAAAATGCGATGTTATCAAGCTTAGGCACGCAGTACCGCGGCAGGCATGGTTCCTTCATTCCGGAACCATGCCTGCCGCTGCTTTATTCTCAGGCACTGACAGGCATTTCGTTACAACCCCTTTCCTCAGGGCGGGTTATTCCTGTGGGGCTGCCTGCAGGCGGTGTATGAGGTTCCAGTATACCCAGCCGGCATTCAGGAGCAGCAGGGCCGCGACGATGAAGAACAGATGGCTGATGCCGATTTCTGCTGCGATGGAGCCACCGAAAAAGGCGCCGGTGAACATGCCGATGAACTGCGACGACTGGTTGAAGCCGTAGATGCGTCCTAAGGATTCGGGCGGCGTCAGCATGCGGATGAGGTTGTTGCAGCTCGGCATGAGGCCGGCGATGGCTATGCCGTGTACGAAGCGCAGCAGTGCCAGCTGCCATGGGGCGGTGACAAGTCCCTGCGGGATGGAGACGAGGCCGGCCAGCAACAGGCAGCCGCCCAGCACATATTGGGAACTGATCCGGTCAGCGAGATTGCCGAGCCGTGAGGCGAACAGCATGCTCGCAAGGCCGGAGGAGGAGAATACGGCGCCGGATATGAGGGCAATATGCTCTGAATCCGGCGTTATTTCCTGTATGTAGACCGTCAGTATCGGCGAAATGCAGGTCAGCGAGAAATGCAGCAGCACGGTAGTCAGGAAAAGTCCGAGGACGGCTGTGCGGTGGGGGAGGCGCGCGAAGCTCTCGCGCAGCGTGAGCGTGGCGGCGATCGGGCTCGGTCTGAATGTTTCGTGCAGCTGCGTGAGCGCGCAGAAGCCGAGCAGGCAGCAGGAGCCGATGAACCAGAAGCTGTGGCGGATGCCGATGACCTCGGCCAGCCAGCCGCCGAATACCGGACCGAGCAGTCCGCCGGATACCTGGGCGGTGAAGAACATGCCCATGGCCCAGCCGGAGTGTTTCTTCGGCGTTTCGGAGGCGATGAGCGGGATGGCAGCGGCCTGGAACCCCGAGAGCGAGCCCTGCATCAGGCGCAGCAGGAGCAGCTGATGTACGCTCTGGGCAAAACCGAGCAGGATCATGACGGTGCCGAGGGCGGCCGAAGCGCGCAGCACCATGGGCTTGCGGCCGTACTTATCCGACAGCCGGCCCCATATGGGGGAGAATATCGCGAGACTGATGAAATTCGCGCCGAAGATGAGCCCGGACCAGCGGGCAACGTCGCTCGGGTCCTCGATGCCCATCTCGTGTACGTACAGCGGCAGTATCGGCTGCATCTGGCTCATTCCGATCGAGGTTATAAATGAAGCGATGCAGCAGATGAACAGATTGCGTTTCCATTTTTCCATGATATGCGGACTCCTGTAAAAAATTGGTAAATTTATTTTAGCACAAAAGCCGCCCAATCGCGATGCAGAAGCGGGAAAAAGATATCAATCCTGTCGTTTTCAGCAAGAAACTGCGTTTGGGGGGCTTGGCGATGCACGTATGACGCGTTTTTTTGACAGATTGTTATTTTGTTGGAAAGGCAAGGTCAAAGATTTTGCAGGGGTGGACATTTTTATTTCAAAAGGGGTTGAAATACATTCTTGTATATGCTATAGTGTATACAATGTTCCTGACAGAGATATACTAAGGACGATAGTAGACGAGGGGGAGACTGATTGATGAAGCATGTTCTTTCCGTATTCGTTGAGAATCAGACTGGCGTACTTGTCCGTGTCGCGAGCATGTTTTCCAGACGCGAGTTCAATATCGACAGCTTGTCGGTCGGTGTGACGGAGTCGCCCGACTACTCCCGCATCACGATCGTGGTGCAGGGCGATGAGAATCTGGTCGAGCAGATGATCAAGCAGCTCGAAAAGATGCCTGTCGTGCGGGCCGTGCAACGCCTGGATGAGAAAAACGCGGTGTGCCGCAGCCTGACGCTGATCAAGGTCAGGGCAGATGATTCGAACCGGCTTGATGTCTTGAAGATGGCTGAGTTGTTCCGGGCTCATGTAGTCGATGTTGATTCGTCGACGCTCATTTTCGAGATCACAGGCAGCGATGATAAGGTCTCGGCTTTCCTGAAAGTCGTAAAGCCTTATGGCATCGGTGAGGTCATCCGCACCGGTCTCGTAGCGCTGGAGCGCGGTGAACATACCATTTATGAACATTGTGAGGAGAGAGAGTACTATGGCAAAAACTTATTATGACCAGGACGCAGATTGGAATCTCATGAGTGGCAAGACCATAGCCATTATCGGTTACGGCAGCCAGGGACATGCTCATGCGCTGAACCTCAAAGACAGCGGCGCCAATGTCATCGTCGGTCTCTATGAAGGTTCGAAATCCAAGAAAGTTGCCGAGGAGCATGGCCTGAAGGTCTTCACGGTCGCAGAGGCTGTTAAGCAGGCAGATATCGTTACGGTCCTGATTCCGGATGAGAAGCAGGCTGCCGTATACAAGACCGAGATTGCTCCGAACCTTAAGGAAGGCAGCGCTCTCGTTTTTGCCCATGGCTTCAATATACATTTCCAGCAGATCGTTCCGCCGAAAAATATCGATGTATTCATGGTCGCTCCGAAGGGACCGGGCCATCTCGTCCGCCGTACCTATACCGAGGGCTCGGGCGTTCCGGTCGTATTCGCCGTCTATCAGGATTATACGGGCAAGTGCTTCGACATGGCTCTGGCCTATGCAAAGGGCCTCGGCGCTCTGCGTGCCGGCGCCCTGCAGACGACGTTCCGCGATGAGACTGAGGAAGACCTCTTCGGCGAGCAGGCAGTCCTCTGCGGCGGCGTTTGCCAGCTGATGCAGACTGGTTTCGAGGTCCTCGTCGAGGCTGGTTATCCGCCGGAGATGGCATATTTCGAGTGCTTCCACGAGATGAAGCTCATCGTCGATCTCTGCTACGAGGGCGGATTCACGAAGATGCGCCAGTCCATCTCCGATACGGCTGAGTATGGCGACTACATGGTCGGCCCGCGGATCATCACCGAGGATACGAAGAAAGAGATGAAGAAGGTCCTCAAGGAAATCCAGGATGGTACGTTTGCCCGCAACTGGCTCGTCGAGAACAAGTCGGCTGGCCGCGTGAACTTCCTCATGCAGCGCCGTCTCCATGCTGAGCATCCGATCGAGAAAGTCGGTAAAGAACTGCGTGCTATGATGCCGTGGCTCAAAGGCAAAGAGGCTCTGGAGAACGACTGACGTATCCACGAGCGTGCCTGGATCATGTATAAAGAGCCTTCCCTTGGTTTTTGCAATCGAGGGAAGGCTTTTCTTGGATATCCGTATATGATGTTTTCAGGGGAGGTTTTTCTATGGGCATGAACATGACGGAGAAGATACTCGCCCGACATGCCGGCCTCGAGTCGGTGAAAGCGGGCGACCTCATCGTCTGCCATCTCGACCGCGTCATGGGCAACGACATAACGGCAGCACCGGCGATCGCGAAACTCAATGAGCTCGGCATGAAGCCGTTTGATAAAGATAAAGTCGTCCTCGTGCCGGACCATTTCCAGCCGGCCAAGGACATCAAATCGGCTGGCCTCGCGAAGACGCTGCGCGACTTTGCCCGCAAGTATGATATCAAGCATTACTACGAGCAGGGCCGTGTCGGCATCGAGCATGTCATCCTGCCGGAAAAGGGCGTGGTCGGCCCCGGCATGCTGACAATAGGTGCTGATTCGCATACCTGCACCTACGGCGCAGTGAACGGTTTCTCGACCGGTGTGGGCACGACCGATCTCGTTGTCGGCATCGCCACGGGCAAAGCCTGGTTCAAGGTGCCGCCGGCGATCAAGGTCGTGCTGACCGGCAAGAAGCATGACGGTATCTGCGGAAAGGATGTCATCCTGCACCTCATCGGCCTCATAGGTGTCGATGGTGCACGCTATCAGTCGTTGGAATTCGCCGGCGAGGGTGTAGCCTCGCTGTCGATGACGGACCGTCTCACGATAGCGAATATGGCTATCGAGGCCGGTGCGAAGAACGGCATATTCCCGTTCGATGAGGTCACGAAGGAGTACGAGGAGGCCCGCGTCGAGGAGCCCTATGAGCCGGTGGCTCCGGATGATGATGCCGAGTATGTGCGCACGGTCGAGATCAACCTCGATGAGCTGCAGCCGACGGTGGCATTCCCGCATCTGCCGGGCAACGCGAAGCGTGTGGCCGATATCAAGGAACCCATCGCCATCGACCAGGTCGTCATCGGCTCCTGCACGAATGGTCGGCTCGAGGATCTGGCCATCGCTGCCAGCATTCTGAAAGGGCATAAGGTGAATCCGCGTGTCCGCTGCATCGTCATCCCGGGCAGCCCGGCGGTATATCAGGAGGCTATGCATCGCGGCTATATCGATACCTTCATCGATGCCGAGTGCGTCGTGTCCTGCCCGACCTGCGGTCCGTGCCTCGGCGGCTATATGGGCATCATGACGGACGGTGAGCGCTGCGTTTCGACGACGAACCGCAATTTCATCGGACGCATGGGCAGCACGTCGAGTGAGGTCTATCTGGCCGGTCCGTATGTCGCGGCTGCCAGTGCCGTGCTCGGACGCATCGCCTGCCCCGAAGATATAAAATGACGAGATGGCAGAAGGAGGTATAAGCATGGCAGGATTCAAAGGAAAAGTATGGCGCTATGGCGATAATATCGATACCGATGTCATCATACCGGCCCGGTATCTGAGCTCTTTCGATCCGAAGGAGCTGGCCAGCCATTGCATGGTAGATATAGATGAGACGTTTGCCCGCGAGGTGAAGCCGGGCGATATCATGGTCGGCGGGCGCAACTTCGGTTGCGGCTCCTCGCGCGAGCATGCGCCGATCGCGATCAAGGCGTCCGGCGTACCGGTCGTCATAGCGGCCAGCTTTGCACGCATATTCTATCGCAACGGCATCAATATCGGCCTGCCGCTGCTCGAAATCGGCGATGATGTCGAGAAAATAAAGGCCGGCGATGAGATCGAGGCTGACCCTGCGACCGGCATCATCAAAGACCTGACTACAGGCGACACCTTCCAGGCGCACCCGCTGCCAGGCTTCATCCAGGATATAGCCAAAGCTGGCGGACTGATCAACTATGTGAAGCAGAAGGGATAAGCAAATGTCATACAAGATAACAGTCATTCCTGGCGATGGTATCGGCCAGGAAATCGTTGACTCAGCCGTAGAGGTACTGCGCAAAGCCGATGAGAAATATTCCCTGGGGCTCGAGTATGTGTACAAGGATGCCGGCGGTACGGCCTACGATAAATTCGGCACGCCGCTGCCGCAGGAAACCATAGACACCTGCAAAGCCTCGGACGCCGTACTGTTCGGTGCTGTGGGCGGTGACAAGTGGGATCACGTCGACCCGGGCAAGCGGCCGGAGAAAGCCATCCTGGGCCTGCGCAAGAATCTGGGCCTCTATGCGAACCTGCGGCCGGTGAAGATCGCGGACTCGCTCGTAGAGTATTCACCACTGAAGCCGGAACTGGCGAAAGGCGTAGATCTTGTCATCGTGCGCGAGCTGATCGGCGGCATATATTTTGGTGACAAATGCGAGAGCGAGTTCCATAATGGGGCAGAGCGCGCCTGGGATCTCGAGAACTACTCCGTGCCTGAGGTGGAGCGCATCGCAAAGCTGGCGTTTGAGACCGCCCGCCTGCGCCGTGGCAAGGTGACATCCGTCGATAAGTCGAATGTCCTGGCGACGTCGCGCCTCTGGCGGCGTACGGTGGCTGATGTCGCGAAGAAATATCCGGATATAGAGCTCAATAATCTCTATGTGGACAACTGTGCGATGCAGCTCGCCGTGCATCCGAGCCAGTTCGATGTCATAGTGACAGGCAACCTGTTCGGTGATATACTGTCGGATGAAGCGGCTGTCGTGTCCGGCTCCATAGGCATGTTGCCCTCGGCCTCCATCGGCGAGAGCACGAGCCTCTATGAGCCAATCCATGGCAGTGCGCCGGATATAGCCGGCCAGGGCATCGCGAATCCGATGGCGACGATACTCTCTGCCGCCATGCTGCTGCGCTATTCCCTGAAAGAGGAGAAGGCAGCTGATGCCATAGAGCAGGCGGTATCTCAGGCGCTGGCTGACGGCTATCGCACGCCGGATCTTTATCGTGAGGGCTTCAAGAAGGTAGATACGGCCGGCATCACGCAGGCCATCATCGAGCGTATTTGATCGCATACAGCGGGGAGGAAGGCTGATGAAAGGAGCAAAAGCGGTGGCGGCCTGCCTGCAGGAGCAGGGCGTCGACACAGTATTTGGTTATCCGGGAGGCATGATTCTGCCGCTATATGATGCCTTTTACGATGACAAGGGCATCCGTCAGATACTCGTGACGCATGAGCAGAATGCAGCGCATGCAGCGGACGGCTATGCCCGCGTATCGGGCAAGGTCGGCGTGTGCATCGCCACATCGGGACCCGGGGCTACGAACCTCGTCACAGGGCTTGCGACGGCCTTTATGGATTCCATCCCAGTGGTTGCCATCACGGGACAGGTCGATACATCTCTGCTGGGCAGCGATTCTTTCCAGGAGACAGACATCCTGGATGTCACGATGCCGGTCACGAAGCATAATTTCAAGGTCAAAGACGCCGACAAGCTCATCCCGAGCCTGCGGCGTGCTTTCGATATCGCCCGTAGCGGGCGGCCGGGGCCGGTGCTCGTCGACATCCCGCGCAATCTGTTCTTTGCTGACGTCGACTATACCCCGCAGAAGCCCACGCATCACGTCCCCGGCCAGCCGGATGCTGATTTCCGGATCTGCGTGGCCGAGGCCGCCCGGGTCATAGCGGAGGCGGAGCGGCCGGTCGTCATCGTGGGTGGCGGCGTCATATCAGCCGGAGCCTCGCAGGAGGTCATCGAGTTCGTCGAGAAATTCCATCTGCCTGTAGCGCATACCTTGATGGGGCTCGGTGCCATACCAAGCTCTCATCCGCAGTCGCTCGGCTTCGCCGGCATGCATGGCACGAAGGCGGCCAACCATGCGATAGCGGAGGCGGATCTCGTCATAGCTATCGGCAGCCGCTTCGGCGACCGCCAGACGGGCAATCTCGATAAATACACCGCTCATACGAAATTCATCCACATCGATATCGATCCGGCCGAGATCGATAAGAACATCGGCAATTCGCTGGGACTGGCCGGGGATATGAAGACCATACTCGCGCTGCTCATGCAGCACGATGGCGGCAGCAGGCATGAGGAATGGTGGCAGCGCATCGAAACGTGGAGCGAGGAGTATGACTATGACTACTCCCAGAGTCGCCTGACCGTGCCCTGGGCCATGCATCAGATCGCCCAGCGCACCCGCGGCAAAGCTTATGCCTATGCCACGGACGTCGGCCAGCATCAGATGTGGGCTGCCCTGCACCTGCGGGTCGAGGAACCGCGCACCTGGCTGACCTCGGGCGGACTCGGTACGATGGGATTCGGTCTGCCGGCGGCCATGGGAGCACAGCTCTACTATGGTCCGAAGCGTCGCGTCATCCATGTAGCCGGTGACGGCGGCATAAAGATGACCGGCAACGAATACTACACGATCGCACGTCTGAACCTGCCGATTCTCTCGATCATCGTCAATAATACCAGCCTGGGCATGATTCGCCAGCTGCAGAAGGTCAACTACAACGAGCGCTACATCGCCTGTGAGTTCGACTACCAGATGGATTTCGTGGCCTACGTGCAGTCATTCGGCATAAAGGCCGAAGCCGTATCGACGCAGGAAGAATTCGCCGATGCCCTGCACAAAGCACTGGCAGACACGACCCACCCCCGTGTGATAGTAATGAACGTCTGGCGCAGCTTCGTCGAACCGATGATAAAAGACGGAACGATAGACAAGTTCGTCGAGTTCAAATGAAGAGAGCCTCACCCCGCATGAATAAAGGGGTGAGGCTTCTTTTTGCCTGCCATATATTGACGCTTCATCTATATGTACGTTATAATGTACGCATAGAGGTGATTGTAATGCAGATTATGAATGCGACGAATTTCCGTCAGAATATGTATCACACGATCGAACAGACGGTGAAATACAATGAACCGGTGTGTATTACAGGCAAGTCCGGGAATGCGGTTTTGCTGAGTGAGGAGGACTATAATGACCTCATAGCGACGATGGAACTGTGTGCGGTTCCGGGGATGCAGGAGAAAATCGTGACTGGTATGAATACAGCAGTTGACGAGTGCTTGTCTGAGGATGAGGTCAAGTGGTGATGTATCGGATCGTATATACCAAGGCAGCTGCGGCTGACATACCAAAGCTGAAGGCCGCCCATCTGGACAAGAAGGCGAAACAGCTCATCGAGGTGCTCAGAGAGAATCCATTTCAAAATCCACCGCGCTATGAGAAATTGCGTGGCAATCTGCTGGGAGCTTATTCAAGGCGTTTGAATATCCAGCATCGTCTGGTCTATCAGGTGCTGGAGGCCGAGCATGTCGTCAAGATTATCAGTATGTGGACGCATTATGAGCGCTAGCGCCAGCTCAGCAAGCTGTGCGCAGATATTCGACCAGCTATCCTCATTCTTCCGGATCGTCCTCTATGAATTTGCCGAGTACATAGAATGTCCCGTGGGCCTTGGCGTATAGCTTGCCGTCCGCGTCGGATATCTCGCATTCGCAGGTCATCGTGTGACGGCCGTTGTGCAGGACGCGGCCGCGGGCGATGAGGCGCGTCGTGAGTGGTACGGAGTGCATGAAGTCCATGCCGAGGTTTATCGTGACGACTTTTTTGTTCAGCGCGAGGCAGGCGGCGCCGCAGGCCGTATCGGCGAGCGTCATGAGCACGCCGCCGTGTATGATGCCGTAGAGGTTCGTGTGCTCGGCTTCGACCGTCAGCTCGAGCTGTATCTTGCCACCGCTTACCGGTACATATTCTGCGTGTATGTATTCGAGGAAGGCATTCTTGTGATAAAATTCTATGATGTCTTGCTGCAATTCCGTCAAATTATTTTCCTGATCCATTCTTCTGCCTCCATGTAAAGAAAGGTTTTCTTTTATCTTAGCACAGAACGGTTTCATATGCTATAACTTGATATTGCCAGGACATCATCAGTCTATGTCGGGGCAGGTGTTGATTGTAAGAAAGCATATAGAGTTGTGGCATAGCCTAGGGAGAACCTAAGCACATAGTACCGCGGCAGGTATGATTCCTTCATTGCTCCATTCCGGAATCATGCCTGCCGCTGCTTTATGCACTGACGGGTATTTCGTTACAGCCCCGCTTTATATAAGTCAGGTTATTGTTTGATGGCGTGGATGTCATCGAGGTAGAAGTGGGAATCGACGGCGTCATCACCGATGGCGTTGCAGTAGATGGCAAAGTGCTGCAGGCGCTCAGGGTGGAATGTGCCGCCGTTCTTGCCGACGAATTTGCTGAAAGGCAGTACGACGAGCTGCGGCGTGGTCTCTTTGGCGAGGTCGGTGAGATTTACCTCGAAATCCTCACCGTCGGAGTTCATCTGGATGATGAAGCGCTGGCCTTTGCCATCCGGTTTGAACCAGAAGGAGACGGCGTCGTAGGCGCCCCAGTTGACGCCCATGCTCTTGATGATGCCAGCCCAGCCGCCCTTCACGATACTGTAGTGGAAATCGAGGCCCTGCGTCCCCTGGCTGTGCTCGTCTGTCTTGCCGGCGAGCGAGGCCTGGATGGAGCAGCCCGGCCCGCAGTTCGTGGAGTAGGCATCGCGCAGGAGCTCGTTGTCGCCGTAATAGCTCTCGAAATCGTCGACGACGGGCAGCGGTGCCTTCGTCTTCGGCATGTTGTAGAAGACGCGCAGGCTGTCTACGGGCTTGCCATCCAGCAGGAATTCGATGTTGCCGACGGTCTTGCCGATCTTGCTGAGGGCATCCGCAGTTATATCGGTTGTAAAGATGCCGTTCGCACCCTTTGCGGCGGGAGCCTTCGCTATGACTTTCCCGCTGGCATCCGTGAACTGGAATCCGGCATCTTTATAGCTGCCGGCAGCTTTAGCGCGGACTTCTGTCGGCGCGGTGAGGCGTGCGTTCGAGCTCGGCGCGAGCAGGTAGCCATAGGTTTCGGCCGCAGGCGCTGCCTTTATTTCCAGTTTCTGCCAGGCCGGCATCTGGCTTGCGAAGATGGAGCGCGGGTCGTTGTAGAAGCGCGTGAAGCCGTCGACCATCTCATGGCCACGCTTCTTGTCGACCATATAGGGCTGGTCGAAGACATCGGCGTTGAAGTTCGACCAGGTGGAGAAATACGGATATTTGCGCGTGGAGAAGAGGCCGAGAGCCTCGGTGAGCCAGTCGGGGCGCTGCATGCCCGTGCGGCCGAGTGTGTCCTTGCCGCAGAGGATGCCGGTCTCCGGTACGGTCGTGAGTTTGTGGTGCTTTTCTGCGAAAGCCTGCACGACGTCGAGCGTCTGGCCGAAGTTCTCCATCCAGTTGTCTTTCTTTTGCGGTTTTTCATGGTACATATCGACGCCCGGCACATCGATGAAGGCATCGCCCGGATAGCGCGTGAGGTACTCGTCCTCGCTTGGAATCGGGCCGTTCGGCGAGTAGACGTAGAGGAAGTTGTGCACGCCCTTTACATCGCGCAGGTATTCCTCCGTGTAGCGGTAAAGGTTCTTGAATTCGCTCGCGGAGCAGTGGGCGGCACCCCACCAGAACCAGCTGCCGTTGTTCTCGTGGAAGGGGCGGAAGAGGACCGGGATGTTGTCTTTCTGCAATGCCAGTGCATAGGCAGCGATTTTGTCGAGATAGGCGTTATAGACTTCGTTCAGATCGCCGCCGGGCATCACGCGCTGGACGACATTGCCATCGGTCACGACGGAGGTGAAACCGGAGAAGTCGTATTCACCGCCGATCTTGCCTTTTTTCGCAACGTCAGCGAAGTTCGGCATATGCGCGGAGAGCGAGATGATGGCGCCCTTCTTCGCTGCATCTTTGCTGAGGGAGACGGCGCGGTCGATGGCTGCCTGTCCTGTGACCGGAGGCAGGGCACCCGAGGCCGGTTTGTGGTTCTGGTACTCGGTGTCGTTCCCCGCGAGTGTCATCGCGTCTATGGGGATGAGGGCCGGGTAGTCTTTGACCATGCCGTAGGTATCGGAGCCTGTTGGTCCCGCATGCATCAGCAGGTCGTTCATGTGGCCGTAGAGTACATAGTCGGAGTCGGCGACGCCAGTGAGGAAGGCGTAGAGGCTGGCGGCTGCTGGTATCGCCTTTGCATCGGTGAGGACGACCGCAGAGGGGATCGTCAGGGACTTCAGATCCAGCTTATGCTGTTTCTCTGGTTTTACGTTGCGTGTCACATAGCCATCATCATAAGACAGGGTGATATCATCGACGCACAGTGAGCCGTAATAGTCAGACCCGGAACTGACGAGGTTCGTTTCCAGGAAGACGATGGGGGCTTCCGGCGTATCGAACGGGACGTTGACATGGACTTTGTTGAAGCCGTTTTTGTCGGCCACAGCTGTCTTTGTGTCGATGTCCTTTATGGCTTGTACTTCCTTGCCGTCTTTCGTCTTCATGTATATTTTCGTTTTGAAGCTGCCTGTCGTCATCTGGGACGGCTGATAGTAGAAGTCGAAAGAGATGCGGTTGCTCTGGCCCAGATCGAGCGGATGTTCCTCCGTCACGCTTGATTGTCCGAGCTTGACCTCGCTCCAGTCACGGTCTTTGACGGGGCGGAAATCCACTTTTGCCGCCAGGGCACCGCCGCCGACTTCTTTCGTGTATTCGACGGTTGGCTTGCCTTTGTAGGACCATTTGCCGTCGTATTGCCAGTTTTCGGCATCTTTGCTGAAAGACCATTTCATTGTCGCCGGTGCGTTCTGGCTGGGGGCTGCTCCTGCCGGCAGCGGGATGGAAAGCAGGAAGGAAACAGACAGCGCCAGGGGGAGTGTTCGCCGTAGCATAGAATTGTTCATGAAAAGCTCAGCCTCCAATTACACATAATTATTTTTTTTATAAGACATATCTTTATAGATATCCTACACGATAAAACAAGTGAAGTCAATAGGGAATATTGCCTTTATATCGCTATGCCTGCAGTAGCGTGAGGCGATGATTTTATTTATGAAAAATTAGCGTATATGTGGTATACTATCCTGTAGTGCTGTGACTCAAAGAATGTGGAGGTGGACTTTTTGTCTGCAAAAAAGAGGATACGCAAGGGAATCATACTGGCTGGCGGATCGGGAACGCGGCTGTACCCTTTGACGAAAGTCGTTTCAAAGCAACTGATGCCGATCTATGACAAGCCGATGATCTATTATCCGCTGTCGACGCTCATGCTGGCCGGCATAACCGATATACTCATCATAACGACGCCGCAGGATTCGGAGCTGTTCGCGCGTCTGCTGGGAGACGGCAGCCAGCTCGGGATATCCATATCCTACGCGGTGCAGCCGAGCCCGGACGGCCTCGCGCAGGCATTCCTCATCGGTGAGGAATTCATCGCGGGGGAGGGCTGTGCGCTCGTACTGGGCGATAATATATTCTATGGTTCGGATCTCGCGCAGTCGCTGCAGCGGGCTGCAACCCATACGGATGGTGCGACCGTATTTGCTTACTACGTAGCAGATCCGGAGCGCTACGGCGTCGTGGAGTTCGATAAGACGGGCAAGGCACTGTCCCTCGAGGAGAAACCGGTCCAGCCGCGGTCGAACTATGCGGTGACGGGACTGTATTTCTATGATGACCAGATCGTGGATATCGCGAAGACGATCAAGCCCTCCGCCCGCGGCGAGCTGGAGATAACGGACGTGAACAAAGTCTATCTGGAGCAGGGGAAGCTCTCGGTGGAGAAGATGCGGCGCGGCTATGCCTGGCTTGATACGGGCACGCATGAATCGCTGCTGGCCGCAGCCGGTTTCGTGGCTACGATACAGGCCCGCCAGGGACTGAAGATCGCCTGCATCGAGGAGATCGCCTATCGCATGGGCCTCATCGATGCCGAGCAGGTACTGCGTCTGGCGCAGCCGCTCGCGAAGAATGAGTATGGCAAATATCTGCAGCGTCTTGTGCAGGAATGATATATAGAAGGGGTAAATGAATGAAAGCAACAGAAACGAAACTGAAGGGTGTATATGTCGTTGAGCCGCAGGTCTTCGGCGATGCGCGTGGCTGGTTCATGGAGAGCTGGTCGCAGCGCAAGCTGGATGAGGCCGGCATCAAGGTCAATTTCGTGCAGGACAATCAGTCGTATTCGGCGCAGAAAGGCACGCTGCGCGGCCTCCACTATCAGCTGAATCCGATGTGCCAGGCGAAGCTGCTGCGGGCGACGCGCGGTGCCATCTTCGATGTGGCGGTGGATATACGCCAGGGCTCGCCGCAGTTCGGCCAGTGGGTAGGTGTCGAGCTCTCGGCGGAAAATAAGAAGCAGCTCTTTATCCCGCGGGGCTTCGCCCATGGCTTCATCACGCTGACGGATGATGTCGAGGTCCAGTACAAGGCGGATAACTACTATGCGCCGGAGTGCGACGGCAACATCCGCTGGGATGACCCGGAGATCGGCGTCGAGTGGCCGCTGCAGCCGGTCATCCTTTCGGATAAGGACCAGAAGGCACCGAGCCTCAAAGAGCGTGTGCGGGACAGCCTGAATTTCGTGTACGGCAAGTAAGACGGGCAGTATCAGGAGACAAAGGGGGTAAATACATGAATATAGTGGTTACCGGCGGGGCCGGCTTCATAGGATCGAATTTTGTCTATTATATGCTCGAGCATCGCCCGGAGGACAGGATCATATGCTTTGATAAGCTGACCTATGCGGGCAATATGGAGACGCTGCATGATGCCCTGCAGAACAAGAAATTCAAATTCGTCAAGGGCGATATCGCGGACCGCAAGGCGGTCTATCGCCTGTTCGAGGTGGAGAAGCCGGATATCGTCGTCAATTTCGCAGCCGAATCACATGTCGACCGCTCGATAGAGAATCCGGAGATATTCCTGCAGACGAATGTCATCGGCACGAGCGTGCTGCTGGATGCCTGCCGCAAATACGGCATCGACCGCTATCACCAGGTCTCGACGGATGAGGTTTATGGCGATCTGCCGCTCGACCGGCCGGATCTTTTCTTCACGGAGGAGACGAATCTCCATACCTCGAGCCCTTATTCGGCATCGAAGGCTTCAGCCGATTTGCTCGTGATGGCGTATCATCGCACGTACAAGGTTCCCACGACCATATCGCGCTGCTCGAACAACTACGGCCCGTATCATTTCCCGGAGAAGCTCATTCCGCTGATGATCATCAACGCGCTGAACGACAAGCCGCTGCCGGTCTATGGCGACGGTCTCAATGTGCGCGACTGGCTGTACGTCGAGGATCACTGCGCGGCGATCAACCTCATCCTCGAGAAAGGCAAAGTCGGCGAGGTCTACAATATCGGCGGTCACAACGAGCGCCGCAACATCGATATCGTGAAGATGATCCTGAAGGAACTCGGCAAGCCGGAGAGCCTCATCGAGCATGTCGCCGACCGCAAGGGACACGACCGTCGCTATGCCATCGACCCGACGAAGATCCGCACAGATCTCGGCTGGGAGCCGACCATCCATCCGGAGCAGGGGATACCGCTGACAGTGAAATGGTACCTCGAGCATCGCGACTGGTGGGAGCATATCATCAGCGGCGACTATCAGAACTACTATGAACGCATGTACGGACATCGTGCGACTCTCGAGTATTCCAATCTCTGAGCATTATCAGGAAATCGGGAGAATTAAATAGCTGTTGAATCCTGTCCAGGGCTTGTACCGGGCAGGATTTTTCGCTACAATAGGTTGTATGATACGATATTTTGTGCAATAATATACAGAAACGGTGAAATAGTATGCGTGTTACGAAGGCAGTAAGGCAGAAGCAGATCGCGATATTGGCCGAGGTGTATGCAGGAGCGAAGCCTGCCCTGCAATTTAAAAATGCATTCGAGCTGCTTATCGCCGTCGTACTCTCGGCCCAATGCACGGACAAGCGGGTCAATGTAGTGACCGAGCGCCTGTTCAAGGTCGCAGATACGCCGGCGGATATGGCTGCTCTCGGACTCGAGCGGCTTGAGGAGCTTATCCATGATTGCGGTCTCTTTCATAACAAGGCCAAGAATATCCTGGCCGCCTGTCAGATTCTGTGCCGCGACTATGGCGGCGAGGTACCGGGAGATTTCGATGCGTTGCTGAAGCTGCCCGGCGTCGGACGCAAAACGGCGAATGTCGTGCTGAGTCTCGGCTTCGGCGTGCCGGCCATCGCTGTCGATACGCATGTGTTCCGGGTGGCGAACCGCCTGCAGCTCGCTCCGGGCAGCACGCCGCTCGAGGTGGAAAAAGGCTTGCAGAAAGTCATTCCGCGCGACCAGTGGTCCGCAGCACATCACTGGCTGATCTGGCATGGCCGCAGGATCTGCCGGGCGCGGCGCCCGCTCTGCGCGGAGTGTCCGCTGCAGGCCGTTTGTCCGAGTGCCTTTGCTGACAGCTGATGCATGGACAGCGGCGCCTCGCGATTGATTTCACCGGACGTTCTCCGGCCCCGGCTGGGCTGGGATTGTATATTGGAGATGTAGATATGGAATACCGCAAAGCGAAATTCGCCGATATCGAAGGCATATTCGATCTGGTTAATAATTATGCAAACGAAGATATCATGCTGCCGCGCTCGCGCAACACGCTGTACGAGACGATCCGTGATATGATCGTCGCTGTCGATGATCAGGGGCGTGTCGTCGGTGTCGGCGGCCTGCATGTGGTCTGGGACAAGCTGGCTGAGGTGCGGACGATGGCCGTGGCGCCGGAGCTCACGCGCCAGGGCATCGGCGCTGAGATCGTGCGCCGTCTGCTGGACGAGGGCAGCAGGCTCGGTGTCGAGAAGTTCTTCACGCTGACGTATAAGCCCGGGTTCTTCCAGAAGCTCGGATTCGTGACGATAACGAAGGAAGAACTGCCGCACAAGGTCTGGAAGGAATGCATCGATTGTCCGAAGTTCCCGAACTGCGATGAGATCGCTATGGTCAAGGTCTGAATAAATCAATGTGCAATGTCAATAGACTCATTTGTAAAATTTTGTTCCAAAGTGCTTGACAAACTGACATTTTCCTGCTAATATGTAGACTATAGGTTAAAGGCTATGACTGAGTCAAGTAGCTTCCTGGAGACTTCGAGAGAGTGCCCGGCTGGTGTGAGGGTATGGTGAAAGGAAAGTGAAATTACCCTCAGGAGCTGTGGGCTGAAGCTCGCTGATGAGTGTGTAGGCTGCACCGGAGGCCCCCGTTATCATGGGCTGGGATATGTCAGTATCCGAGATGAGTGGCTTGCGCATACGCGGCAAGCAGGGTGGTACCACGAGTATACAGACTCGTCCCTGTAGAGGGACGGGTCTTTTTGCGTATACAGCCACACCTTATTTCGGACTGCGTGAGTCGCTTTGTTTTAGGGAGGAATCAGCTATGATCATCGTCATGAAACCGAATGCTACCGAGGAGAACATCAAGAAAGTCGAGCAGCGCGTCGAGGCTGCCGGTCTGCACGTGCACCTGTCGAAAGGCGAAGACTGCACCATCATCGGTGTCATCGGCGACCGCAAGAAAATCGGCAACCTCGAGATGAATATGATGGATGGCGTCGAGAAGACCGTGCGCATCACGGAGAAATACAAGCTCGTCAGCCGCAATTTCCATCCGCAGGATACGATCGTCGATGTCGGCGGCGTGAAGATCGGCGGCCAGCAGATCGTCGTCATGGCCGGGCCGTGCTCCGTCGAGAGCGTCGAGCAGCTGCGCGAGGCGGCACAGGCGGTGAAGGCGGGCGGTGCCCAGTTCCTGCGCGGCGGTGCGTTCAAGCCGCGCACGAGCCCGTACGATTTCCAGGGGCTGGCTGAGGAAGGTCTGAAGATGCTGCGTCAGGTCGCTGACGAGCAGGGGCTGAAGGTCGTGACCGAGATCGTCGACAAGGATGATATCGAGCTGGTGGGCAAGTATGCCGATGTATACCAGGTCGGTGCGCGCAACATGCAGAATTTCCAGCTGCTGAAGGCCCTGGGCAAGGTGAACAAGCCGGTCATGCTCAAGCGCGGCCTGTCGGCGACCATCAGCGAGTGGCTCAATGCCGCCGAGTACATCATGGCGGGCGGCAATGAGAACGTCATCCTCTGCGAGCGCGGCATCCGCACCTATGAGACGTTCACGCGCAACACGCTCGACCTGTCGGCGGTAGCGGCGGTGAAGGAGCTCTCGCATCTGCCGATTATCGTCGATCCGAGCCATGGCACGGGCCGTTGGCAGATGGTGCGGCCGATGGCGCGGGCCGCTGTGGCTGCCGGCTGCGACGGACTCATCATCGAGGTGCATCCGCATCCGGAGGTTGCACTGTCAGATGGCGACCAGAGCCTGAAACCGAAGAATTTCCAGGCGCTCATGGATGAGATCGGCGCGATAGCGAAAGTGATGGGGCGGACGGTATGACGAACAAAGGGAAAAAGGCTCCGCTGAAACTCGCCATCATCGGAGTGGGGCTCATCGGTGGCTCGCTCGGCTTGTGCCTGAAGGATGCCTTGAAGGATGATATATATATCACCGGCAACTGTCGCACGCAGAAGTCGATGGATGAGGCAGTGGCCATGGGAGCGGTCGACTTCGCGTCCGCTGATATCGAGCCGGTCGTACGCGATGCCGATATTGTATTCCTGAGTCCGCCGGTCCTGCAGATCGTGCCGATGGTAGAGAAGATACTGCCATATCTCAAAAAAGGCACGATCATCACGGATGCCGGTAGCACGAAGCAGTATATATGGGAGCACCTGCGGCAGATACTGCCGCCCGATATCTATTACATAGCCGGACATCCCATGACCGGACGCGAGAAAAGCGGCGTGACGGCGGCCAGTAAAGATCTGTTCGCAGGCAAAGCCTACGTCATCGTCGAGGATACGGGCGCACCACCCGAGGCGCATCTGCTGCTCATGAGCGTGCTGAAGCATACACGGGCGAATTTCACGACGCTCGATATCGCCAAGCATGACCGCTGTGCGGCCGTCATCAGCCATGTACCGCATATCACGGCCGCGGCTCTCGTGACGCTGCTGAACCGCACGGGCGACGACCTCGAGTCCTGCATCAAGCTCATCGGCGGCGGCTTCAAGGATACGACGCGCATCGCCTCGTCGAATGCCGACATGTGGGCAGATATATGCATGACGAATGGCGACGCCATCGCCGATAATCTGCGCAACTTGCAGCAAATACTCGGCGAGGTCATAGAGGCCATCGACCAGCATGACCGCCAGGCTGTCCATGACTATTTCGCGGCGTCGAAGAAGCGTCGCGACAGCATACTCGAGAACGCGACGCGCAAATTCGACCCGAACTGAGCGCTTTATCTGTTCTTCATAGGTTCCCTGTGGTATAATCGAATATAGAATGCCTGAGGGGCTGTAACGAAAAAACGATGCAGACAACTACTATGATAAGGCAGCGGCAGGCATGGTTCCTCCATTCCGGAACCATGCCTGCCGCGGTACTGCATGCTCAAGAACCGTTATAGTCCCTCTTTTGAAAAGAGGAATCGTCATGAAAATCAAGCTGCAGGAACTGGCGGATGCGCTCGCACAGTCGGATGTGCGCCAGGGGTATGTCGATATACCGGCCGGACGGGTCGTACTGCTCAATGAAGACCTGTCCGAGGCGGATGCGTTCGAGCATGCGATGAAGCTCGAGGAAGAATGGGAGAAATACGTCATGCTGCCCAATGTCGTGGATGAATACGCACACGACATGATGCGGGCCTTCGCCGAGCAATGCGGGCAGGAGGAGCGCAAACGACTGCTCGCAGCGCTGACGGCGGCCGGCGCCAGCAGCCGGTTCCGTCATCTGGTGCGCGAGCTGACGCTCGAGGAGGAATGGCGCCGCTTCCAGGCGGCCCGGCTACTCGATATCGCCCGCGATTTCTGTGAGGAAAATCGCATAGAATTCGAGGAAAAATAAATGAGATATCGGCCGTATCAACGGAATGCAGTGCATGAGCTTTACCTAACAAAAAGCACTACATAGTAGGTGGAAAAAGTGAAAGATGAATTGCAAAATAATGGGCAGGTATCGCGATCAGACATATCTGGTCGTGTATCGTCGTTATTCAAATATATCCAAGAGCTAAATAAGTTAAAGCAAAAAACAATTTTGAATGTCAAGGATTACCGTTGGCAGTTATGGTGTTCTGATTTACCGAATGATCCAGATAATATCAAACTGAATTATCAAGATCGAATAGACGAAGACAGTGCGCCTGCGGATGGCGAGCCAGATAATATACTGCTTGCAGTTCATAAAGAGGATTTTCAATCTTGCCCGATGCCACCTGAGACTCTGACCGATTGGTTAAAGAATGATAGATGGAAGGATTATCGGAACGATGTAGAGTATTTCGACGAAAAAGTTGTGTTGAAAATAGATCCTGAGACTGAGGAAGAAGTCAAAAAAATTATTCCCTTTGACGAAGATTCTATCAGAGTTCAGGAAGCTAAAAAATGGTTTGGACGTCGTACTTTATGGGTGAACGATCAGAAACGTATCGCTAAAAATCGTATAATATTTGATAAGATTTATAGCGAATACTATGCTTTGAAGCGCGATAGTGAATCGGAAGAAGTCATTGTGGCAAATGGCATTTTTTGTGATGCGCAGAATTCATCCATATGCCACCCTATCCTGACGCGTCGTGTCAAGCTTGACTTTGATGCAGAAAATAATACCGTATTTATCAAGGATACGGAAGCTGCACCTGAGCTTTATACAGATGTTTTTAAAGCATTGGATGATGTAAACCTGCAGGAGATCAATTCGTTGCAGGAAGAGTTGGTAGAAAATGACTACCATCCATTGGATCGTAATGATACGCCAAGGTTCTTGAAAGTTCTGATTCGTCAGCTGTCATCAGATAGTCTTTATTCGGATCATGGCGTTCCAGATGACTGGAAAAAGCAGAACCGTTTTCTCCTTTACAATGCGCCCTGCTTTATTATTCGCAAAAGACAGGACGGGACTGTCCGGGCGATTGAGAAAATTATTACGGCGATTGAAGCAGGCGCTGAAATTCCGAAGACCTTGATTGATCTGGTTAGCGGTGGCAAGGCGGATCTACCTCCTGAGGAAAAGGAGTATTCCATTGAAGAACAACTGGCAATGGTAGGAGGAGAAAGCGTTGATGTATTGCTTAGCAAAGAAGCCAATCGCGAGCAGCTGGAGATTGCCCAGCGTATAGAGAACTATAATGCCGTCGTGGTTCAGGGGCCTCCTGGAACCGGTAAGACGCATACGATAGCCAATCTTCTAGGCCATTTCATAGCTCAAGGGAAGAGTGTGCTTGTTACCAGCCATACGACGAAGGCATTAGATGTCCTGAAAGATAAGATAGCACCAGGTTTACAGAGCCTTTGCGTCTCTTTGCTGGAAGATTCCAATAAAGATATGGAGAAATCCGTTGAAGGCATCACAAGTTTTATGTCTCAACATTCCTCAAGTAGTCTCAAAAAAGAAATGGAGGCCATCGGTGAGGAACGTAAAAATATCATCGCTGGTCTGGCAAACGTCCGAAAAAAGATTTTCATGAGCATCCAGAAAGAATGCGAGTCCATCACATATCAGGGCGAAAGTTTTACACCGACAGAGGCTGCAAAATATGTGGCAATGAATCAGGAAAAACTGGATTATATTCCTGGCGTCGTTAAGGCAGATTCAGCCCTTCCATTAACCTTTGATGAGCTGGTTGAGCTGTATCGCAGTAACGAAATTATTACGGATACGGATGCCTCAGAGTTGAGCTATGATCTGCCGTCACCCGATGAATTATTGTCGGTTACAGAGTTTGAAGAGCTGTGTCAGCATTTATCAGCTGTGGAAAAACATTTGAATTCGATCAATGAAAGTGGAAAATTGTATGCTAGGACGTCAATAGATCAACAATCCATCCGCTTTCAAATGTTTGGCCGGGATTTTTCTATTAGTTATCCAGATAAGGAAGCAATAAAGGCACTGAAAGATTACTGCAGCCAATATGGAGAAATTAAATCCTGGCAACAGGCGGTTGTTGTTGATGGTAAAAGTGGTGGAGGCTTTAGAAATCGTTGGGAAAACCTTATCCGGCAAATTGATGTAACCAATGATTTAAGTGCCAGGTTAGCAGATAAAGGCTTGGGCAAGGATGTTGTTTTTGCCGAAGGCATATTTGCGGATGATTTGTTAGAACCACTAAAAGAAGTTAAAAAATATTTTGACGAAAATGGCAAGTTGCCATTTATGTTTTCTATTTTGCATAAGACTTGCGACAAGGCATTGCAGTCGGTACGGGTGTCTGGAAAAGTTCCATCATCCAGCGATGAATGTGAGTTGGCAATCCTGACGATTGAGCTTCGTTCTGCGCGAAATACATGTAACAAATCCTGGAAAGAACTTTTGGAACCATATGGCGTAACAGAGTTTCAGTCGCTGGGGCCACAGCCAGAACGAGCTGCCGTTCAGTATACGAATTCAATTAGCAGATACCTGAACTGGGCTACCACGGATTATGCTACTCTCAAGAAATTACTGAAAGATGTCGGCTTCCCTGAAGATGATGTGTGTGGAATTTTAGAACTGGATTCGGAGCAGACGGCACTGACCAAGCGATTAACTGCTATCGATGAATTTATTCCATTATGCTGTGATGTGTGCATGGATGCTTGGCTCTTGACCGAAGATAAAGAGAAATTGGAACAGCTATCACAGATCGTGACGAAAGAAAACCGCGTGAACAGCAAGATTCTGCAAAATATGTATCAGGCCATACATGCCAGGGATATCGAACGCTACGGATCGTCTCTGGGGCAACTCATCACAATTTATGATAAGTATAATGTGTTGTTTAAGCGCAATGATTATCTGAAACGCTTGCGTCCTTATGCACCGGACTGGGCCGAAGCAATCAACAAACGAAAAGGGATTCATGGAGAAGCTGTGGTGCGCAGTGATATCATGGAAGCATGGAAATGGCGTCAGCTTTCTATGCTGATTGAAGAGTTGACATCGACACCGCTCAGTGAATATCAGGCGGAGAGCAGAAGACTGAGTAAGGCTTACCGGAAAATTACAGCTGAATATGCAGAGAAATCTGGATGGTACCGATTGCTTTTAAAGACAGAAAAAGATTTGGACTTACAGCAGGCATTGCAGGGGTGGCGAGCCTTGGTTAAAAAAATCGGTAAAGGAACCGGTAAAAGAGCTCCTAAACTGAAAGCTGAGGCAAGACAATTGATGGGCAGATGCCAAAATGCTGTACCGGCCTGGATTATGCCTATCCATAAAGCTATGGAGAATCTGAATCCGGCCAGGAATATCTTTGATGTCGTTATCGTGGATGAGGCCAGCCAGGCAGATATTTCATCTTTGGCAATCCTCTATATGGGCAGAAAGCTTATCATTGTTGGCGATGATAAACAGGTTAGTCCAATGGCTGTTGGTATTGATGCAGACAAGATGGAAAATTTGAGGCAGATGTATCTTTCAAAGGATATTCCAAACGCTATGATATATGATGCGCAGACCTCCATTTATGATCTTGCCATGACCACATATCATCCGCTGATGCTGAAGGAGCATTTCCGTTGTGTGCCGGAAATTATTGGTTACAGTAACTGGCTTTCTTATAATGGGAAAATCCTGCCACTGCGATCGGCCAGCAGTAGTAATTTGTTACCTGCTGTAGTAAACTATCGTGTGGCAGATGGTACGCGCAGCGGAAGAAACAAAGTCAATAAGCCAGAGGCAAAAGCAATCATTGCCTTGATGAAGGCGTGTATGGAGCAGCCTGAGTATGATGGGAAGACCTTTGGCGTCATTTCCCTTTTAGGTGCAGATCAAGCCAGATTGATAGAGAATCTCATCAACCAGGATGAGGAGATTGATGCCAGGGAAATAGAGAAAAGACGTATTCTTTGTGGTGATTCCTCTAATTTCCAGGGGGATGAACGCGATGTCATCTTTCTGAGCATGGTAGACAGTCCGTCGGATCCTGCAGCTCCATTATCGTTACAGGGCTATGGCGTTCAGGATTCCACTCGAAAACGCTATAATGTTGCTGCCAGTCGAGCCAGAGATCAACTTTGGGTGGTCAATTCACTTGACCCCAATGTGAACCTTAAAGCGGGAGATATTCGTAAAGGATTGATTGATTATGCAAGGAATCCCAATAATTTAGTGGTTCAGAAGGAGGCTGTAACCTCACTGGCAGATTCTGAGTTTGAAACTCAAGTAGTTATGGCCTTGAAAGCTCGTGGATATCACATTATACAGCAATGGGAAGTCGGCGCCTATCGAATTGATATGGTCGCTGTTTGTGGTGAAAAAAAAGTTGCCATTGAATGTGATGGAGACAGATATCATAGCTCGCCTGCTCAGGTTCGTAATGATATGGAGCGTCAGACCATCTTGGAGCGTATTGGCTGGACCTTTATCCGCATCCGTGGAAGTGAATATTTCAGACAGCCGGATAAGACGATAGAGCGTGTTGTGAAAGAACTGAATTCCCTAGGTATACAGCCTGAATCGACAGAAGAGGTATCATCTGATACGGAAAGAGGGATAGATCTCTTGGAACGTGTACGGCATAGAGCCGAGTTTTTTTTGCAGCCGGAATTAGAACAGGAAAAAGATACTGATATCGCAAGTACTGATCAAGACACCGCTATTGTAGAAGATAGCGATGTACCCAAAAAGGCCACACCCATGACAGATGATATGGAGTCACATCCTGCAATGCAGGTTAAAACTAAGAAATACATGAAAAAAGGAATCTATGATGATTTAAATCAGCTATCTGTCAGAGAGGTAGCGGAGAAAAAATATGAAGAATCTGCTCAGAGTGATTTGCCATCAGATGCATACGCACAATATCCTGCCAGTTTAAAAGAAGCTGCTGAGATACTGACGAATCGTCAGTATCAAGTGATTGATAAAAGCCAGAATATGAATGTATTGTGGGTCGTAACAACAAAAGACGCTGGCGCTGAGTTAGCGAAGCTTCTAGGCGAACAATACACCATGACATGGAACAAGCGTGGCATGATACAGACAGATAATAAATCATTTTTCAGCGTACGGAGAAAATAACTATGACAAAAGAGAAACGTGAATTGACATTTGAAATAGCAAACGAATTAGGCGTTATATCAGAAAGTTCAAAAGGCTGGAGATTTGAATTCAATCGAGTAATATGGAACGGAAGAGATCCCAAATATGATATCCGTACGTGGGGGCCTAACCATGAAAAAATAGGTAAAGGCGTAACTTTATCAGAAAAAGAGCTAAGGAAACTTAAAGAACTTATTGATAAAGAAATAGCGATTTTGGATGAAGATTGATATATTCTAAACAAGAACGCTGGTGTCAGATAAAGGATAAGCATAAATACGACAAAACAGGCCTGTGCAAAATGTGCGCGTAAATATCAAAGAAAAAATAATTATCGCTTGGGGTTGACATCGCTAAGCGAGGTCTCTATAATGCTAGTTAACAGCAACGACGGAGACAAGACATCAAGCGCCGCTCTCAGAGAGGGATGCCATAGGCTGTGAGCATCCTGTGCCGGCATTGACCGTTACCACTCCTGAGCTGCCGTGCCGAAACCGTATGTATGGTGCGTAGGCATGTGCCGGAGCCGTGAGCTTCGTTACCAAAAAAGAGTGGCCGGCGGAGCCGGCAAGCGGGGTGGAACCGCGAAGCAGTATATTTGCCTCGTCCCTTCATGATGGAGGGACGAGGCTTTTTTCATGTAAAGGAGAAATAAGAAAATGGCAAAGATTACGCTCAAAGATGGATCCGTGCGTGAGGTCGAGAATGGCTCAACCTATCAGGACTTCGTGAAAAGCCTGAGCAACAGCCTGGCGAAGAAGGTTCTCGTGGCCAAAGTCGATGGCAAGGTGACCGACCTCTTTGCCCCGATCAATCATGACGCGAATGTCGAGTTCCTGACCTGGGATGATGCTGACGGTCGCTGGGCACTGCGTCATACGGCCTCGCATATCCTGGCCCAGGCTCTGAAGCGTCTCTATAAGAACGACAATATCCAGCTGGCTATCGGACCGGCAATCGATAACGGCTTCTACTACGATATCGATATGGATCGTCAGCTCACGGATAAAGACCTGGCTGATATCGAGAAGGAAATGAAGCGCATCGTCAAGGAGAATCTGCCGCTGTCGCGCTCCGAGCTGCCGCGTGCCGAGGCCATAGCGAAGTTCAAGGCCGAGGGCGAGAGCTACAAGGTACAGCTCATCGAGGATCTGCCGGAGGATGCCATCATATCGCTCTATACGCAGGGTGAGTTCACGGACCTCTGCGCCGGCCCGCACGTCGTTTCCACGGGCAAGGTCAAGGCCCTGAAGCTCCAGAGCATCGCCGGTGCCTACTGGCGCGGTGATGAGCACAACAAGATGCTGCAGCGCATCTATGGTACGGCATTCGAGAAGCAGTCCGACCTCGATGACTACCTGCACATGCTCGAGGAGGCCAAGAAGCGCGATCATCGCAAGCTCGGCAAGCAGCTCGATCTCTTCAGCCTTCATGAGGAGGGCCCGGGCTTCCCGTTCTTCCATCCGAACGGCATGGTCATCCGCAACGAGCTCATCAACTATTGGCGCGAAGTGCATCGCCGCTATGGCTACCAGGAGATCAAGACGCCGATCATCCTGAACCGCCAGCTCTGGGAGACGTCCGGCCACTGGGATCACTACAAAGAGAACATGTACTTCACGAAGATCGATGGTGATGATTACGCGATCAAACCGATGAACTGCCCGGGCGGCATGCTCGTCTACAACTCCCGCCAGCACAGCTACCGCGATCTGCCGCTGCGCCTCGGCGAGCTCGGCCTCGTTCATCGCCATGAGAAATCCGGCGAGCTCCACGGCCTGTTCCGCGTGCGCAACTTCACGCAGGATGATGCTCATCTGTTCGTCACACCAGACCAGGTAGAGGAGGAAATCCAGCACACGATCGATTTGTTCGATGAGGTCTACAGCACGTTCGGCCTGACGTATGTGGCTGAGCTCTCGACACGTCCGGAGGACTCCATGGGGTCGGATGAGGATTGGGAGCTCGCGACGAACGGCCTCCGTAAGGCCCTCGAGCATCGCGGCCTCAAATACATCGTCAATGAGGGCGATGGTGCGTTCTACGGCCCGAAGATCGATTTCCACCTCAAGGATTCGATCGGTCGTACGTGGCAGTGCGGTACGATCCAGTACGACATGCAGATGCCGGAGAAGTTCGATCTGACATACGTCGGTGAGGACGGCGAGAAGCATCGTCCGATCATGCTGCATCGCGTCGTCTACGGCTCCATCGAGCGCTTTATCGGCATCCTCATCGAGAACTATGCCGGTGCATTCCCGACCTGGCTCGCTCCGGTGCAGGCCCGCATCCTGCCGATCACGGACAAGCAGGCCGACTATGCACATGAGCTGCGCAAGAAGATGTTCGACCTCGGCCTGCGCATCGAGGTGGACGATCGCAACGAGAAAATCGGCAAGAAGATCCGTGAGAGCCAGATGCTCAAGACGCCGTACTCCCTCGTCGTCGGTGATCAGGAGATGAATGATGGTACGGTCGCTGTCCGCAAGTACGGTGAGCAGCAGAGCGAGACGATGAAGGTCGAGGACTTCATCGCCTATCTGCAGGATCAGATTGCCACGAAGGCCAAGAAATACTGATCGACGGCAAAATAAGGGTTGACACGGAAATCGTGCCGTGGTATACTCATCAAGTACGCAACAAGAAGGAGCCACCGCTTCTCACCTGATGATGGACAGTCAGCCGGGTCTATAGTATGAATTGATGGAGGTGGCTTTGTGCCGCCTCCTTTTTAGTGTTATAACATTGCAGAGATTACAGATTTATCAGGAGGTGTTTCTACTATTAGCAGGGACTCACTAAGAATCAATGAACAGATTCACATCAGAGAGGTACGTGTGACCAGTGCTACGGGCGAGCAGCTCGGCATCATGCCGACGCGCGAGGCTTTGCACATGGCTGAGGAGCAGCATCTCGATCTGGTCGAGGTCGCGCCGAAGGCCAAGCCGCCAGTCTGCCGCATCATGGATTTCGGCAAGTACCGCTATGAGCAGCAGAAGCGCGAGAAGGAAGCCCGCAAGAAGCAAAAAGTAATCAACATCAAAGAAGTGAAGCTCCGCCCCGGCATAGAGCAGCATGACTTTGATGTGAAGGTCAAGAATGCCGTCCGCTTTGTCGAGCAGGGCAACAAGGTGAAGGTCACTATCATGTTCCGTGGCCGTGAGCTGTCGCATCCGGAGCTCGGCCGTGACCTGCTCAGCAAGGTCGCCGCGACGCTGGGCGATGATATCGCTGTAGAGCGTGGCGCAAAGCTCGAGGGCAAGAACATGACCATGATAATAGCGCCGAAGTCGCAGAAAGCGAAATCGGGCAAGAAAAAGACTCCGCAGCCCCAGGCTGATGGGTCCTCAGCAGATAACTAAGGAGGAAAAACATAATGCCGAAGATCAAGACGAGAAGAGCAGCTGCTAAGCGTTTCACCGTGACTGGCAGCGGCGAATATAAGCGCAACCATGCTTTCAAGAGCCATATACTGGAGAAGAAGACTCGTAAACGCAAGCGCAACCTGCGCAAGGCGGCTATCGCTTCCAAGGCCGATTTCGGCCGTATCAGCCGCATGCTTCCGAATGGCTGATTGAAGATGCGTTTTTGACTGATATTGATTAGGAGGATATAAAATGCCAAGAGTTAAAGTCGGTGTCACAGCACATCGTCGTCATAAGAAGATTCTGAAGCTCGCCAAGGGCTACAAAGGTTCGCGCAAGCGCCTGTTCAAGAGCGCCAATGAGACCGTAATGAAGGCTCTCTACTATGCCCGCCGCGATCGTCGTGCCAAGAAGGGCACGTTCCGTCGCCTCTGGATTGCCCGCATCAATGCGGCAGCCCGTCAGAACGGCCTGTCCTACAGCCGCTTCATCGCTGGCCTCACGAAGGCTGGTGTCGAGGTGAACCGCAAGATGCTGGCTGACCTCGCTGTCAGCGATGCGAATGCTTTCGCTCAGCTCGCAGCTGTAGCCAAGGAGAATCTCTGATTTCGGAGCTGATCGGGCTTGTCCCTGGTTCGCCGTCAGGCGGGCCGGTGGCAAGCCTTTTTTGTATAATATGGTATAGGAGCGATATATGCGCGATAGGATAGAGAGTCCGGCGAATGGGCGGCTGCGCCTGGCGGCGAATCTGCAGCGGGCGGCGCGGCGCCATCGGGAGGGGCTGTTCGTCTGCGAGGGGGTGCGTCTCTGCGAGATGGCGGCCGACTCGGACTGGGAGCTCGAGTATGCGGTATATACAGCCGAACTGGGTCACGAGGAACGCGGCGCCCGTCTGCTGGACGCACTGGAGCAGCGTGGCTGTGCCTTGTATGAGACAGAGCCACGGCTGTACAAGAAAGCCAGCGCTACGCAGTCGCCGCAGGGCATACTGGTCGTCGTGCGGCAGCATTCATATGACTGGCGGCAGGTGGCCGAGCAGCTGCCCCAGGATGCACTAGTCGTCGTGCTCGACGGCGTGCAGGATCCCGGCAATGTCGGCACGATCATAAGGACAGCCGATGCAGCGGGAGCTGCGGCTGTCCTGGTGCGGCGCGGTTCGGCCGATGTGTATGGGGATAAGGTCGTACGCTCGACCATGGGATCGCTGTTCCATCTGCCAGTAATCAGCGGGCTGGAACCGGAGAATATCAAGGCGTTCGCAGCGGCAGCGTCGATGGATATCTATGCGACAGCGCTGACGCCGGACGCGCATACCATATATGAGACCGATATGACCGGTGGCCTCATGCTCGTATTCGGCAGCGAGGCGAATGGCGTGACGCCGGAGCTGCTGCAGATGAGCGAGGCCCTGTACATACCGATGTATGGTCAGGCAGAGTCGCTGAATGTGGCCGGCGCGGCAGCCATCACGCTCTATGAGGCGGTGCGCCAGCGCCATGCGCAGCCTGCGGGTCACCAGCAGAGATAGACGGCCAGTGTGCCGCGGCGCAGCGAGATCGTCGCCTGCGTGCCGATCTCGTTGCTGACCGCGTTGGCGGCAGCGGCCAGCAGCGTGGCGTCATCCAGCGGCCAGCGGGCGGGAGACAGGCTGACCCCTTCGCAGCGGTCGGTCAGCGGCAGCAGCGACAGGGCGAGCGGCGGCTGCGCCAGCTCGAGCGTGCAGACCGCATCATCCTGCAGGAAGAAGACGGTCTCCCGCTCGTCCGTCAGGCAGCAGGGGACCGGGGCATGGGCTGCGGACTGCATGTTGCTCCAGGCATGGTCGAAGCGGCCGCCGAGAGCGCCGGTCACGACGATGGAGCTGGCGCCATTGTCTGCAGCATGCTGCAGGGCCAGCTGGGTGTCGGTATAGTCCTTGGCGCGCGGGTATTTCTCGACCTCGATGCCGCTCGCGACCGCCTGCTGCCAGCCGGCGGGCGTGGCGCTGTCGTTGTCGCCGATGAGCCGATCCGGCTGCAGCCCGGCGGCCAGGCAGGCATCGATGCCGTGGTCGGCGGCCCAGATCTGTGCGAATCCGCGCTGCTGCAAGTCCTGCAGATAGACGGGGGACGGGGCGCGCCCACCGGTGACCAGCAGCAGCTGATGGTCATCCGGAGCTATGCAGCCGGCAGCGGGCTTTATTTCTGCATGGATCTGGGGCAGGGTGAAATTAAGTATATTTTTCATAATCGTTCCTCTTAGTTGCTGTATTATGCTATAATCAATATGATATAGGAATAGCATAGCACAATTTGCAGTGCATCTCTACCCGCGAACGGGGATAAGAAGGAAGAAGGGTATTTCATGGCAAAGCTTTATTATTACGGACATTCATGTTTTCTGCTTGATGATGGACAGTACAAGGTTTTGGCCGATCCGTTCCTTACCGGCAATCCCAAAGCCAGCTGCAAAGCCACGGATATAGACTGCGACTACATCCTGATCACGCATGCCCATAGCGACCATATCGGCGATGCGCCTGAGATCGCGGCCCGCACCGGTGCAGCCCTGGTATCGACGCCGGAGGTGCTCGGCGTCTGCGAGCAGCGGGTACCCGGGCTGAAGCAGTATCCGATGAACATCGGCGGCTCGCTGTCGCTGCCATTCGGCAAGGTTCGTATGACTGTCGCACACCACAGCGCCGGCGTGGCGGGCGGCATCGCCTGCGGCTTCGTCATCCAGATCGGTGGCCGGACCATATACTATGCGGGCGATACCTCGCTGTTCGGCGATATGCAGCTCATCGGTCGCAAGGATCACCTCGACTACGCACTGTTGCCGATCGGTGACAATTACACGATGGGGCTTGAGGACGCCGTGAAGGCTGTGAACTGGCTCAATGCGCCGCACGTCATACCAGTCCATTACAATACCTGGCCGGTCATCAATCAGGATGTGCGTCACTTCAAGGAAGTCACGGAAGCCCAGACGCAGTCCGAGGTCCATATCCTGAGCCCGGGCAGGAGCCTCGAGCTCTGATGGCGTTCATACAGAGCCAGGACTTTTTCAGCGGGGCCCAGAGTGCTCTGGACGGGATCATGGCTGCATCGGTGCCGCGCTGCCGGCTCATCGTCATACTCGGACCTACCGCGGTGGGCAAGACGGCATTGTCTCTCGACCTGGCTGAGAGACTTCATACCGAGATCATATCCGGAGATTCGCAGCTTGTATACCGGGGGTTCGATATCGGCACGGCCAAGCCGACCCTCGAGGAGCGGCGCGGCATACCGCATCACCTCATCGATATATGCGATCCGGATGAGCAGTTCTCGGTCACGGATTTCGTAGATCTGGCCTCGGAGAAGATCAATGAGCTGAACAGTCGTGGCCAGATACCGATACTGGCCGGAGGCACCGGCCTCTATGTCAAGGCATTGCTCGAGGGGTATGAATTCAATGAGACGAGCCGTCATGAGGACTTCCGTCAGGAGATGGAACAGCTGGCGCGCGAGCGCGGCAAGGCCTATGTACATGGGCTGCTCGAGGCGCTCGACCCGGTAGCTGCCGAGCGCCTGCACGAGCACAACTTCCGTCGCGTCGTGCGGGCGCTCGAGGTCGCGCGTTTCGGCGGCGAGCACATATCGGAGCAACGGGCCGCAGCCGGGGATGGCAGTGGGCTCGTCTACGATGCTCTCGTCATAGGACTGTGCCGCGAGCGCAGCGCACTGTATGACCGCATCAATCGACGCGTAGAGCACATGTTCGCCGACGGACTCGAGCGGGAGGTGGCTGGGCTCATGGCCAGCGGCGTTACGCCGGATATGCCGGCTATGAGGGGAATCGGCTATCGGGAGACGGCCCAGGTCGTGCAGGGGAAGATGGAGCGCGAGGCGGCAATCGCCAGCATCCAGCAGTCGACGCGGCATTTCGCCAAGCGGCAGCTGACCTGGTACCGGCGCATGCCCTATATCGAATGGCTCGACGCCGCGCAGCCGCCCGAGCAGCTGCTGCAGGCAGTTATGCGGCTCGTGGATGCTTTCACGAATCGCACAAGTCCGCTGGAAAGATAGGATGGGGGAAAATATATATGTCAGTCAATAAGAATAATATAAATCTGCAGGATAGCTTTCTGAATCAGGCCCGCAAGGAAAATGTGCCGGTCGCCATACATCTGGTGAACGGCTTCCAGATCAAGGGGAACGTGGCCGGCTTTGATAATTTCACGGTCGTCGTGGAGTACATGGGCAAGCAGCAGCTGGTCTACAAGCATGCCATATCGACCGTCACGCCAATGCGCGCGCTCGGCAACCTGTTCGGAGAGAAATCAAAGAATGCCGACGGCACGAGGACGGAGGCCGGCGAGAATAAATGAGACAGAGGGGCTTTGAATTCGTAACGGGCTGGGAGGAGCGTGCGACTCTGCCGGAGCGCCATACCGGCCAGAGCGCTGGCTACGACCTCGCGGCGGCACAGGCCATAGATATCGCACCGGGGGAGACGGCATTCGTCCCGACGGGCGTAAAGGCCTACATGCAGCCCGATGAGGTGCTCGAGGTGCACATCCGCTCCAGCCTCGCGGTGAAGCGCTGTCTCGTGCTCATGAATTCCGTGGGCATCATCGATGCCGATTACTATGGAAATGCCGATAATGAGGGCCATATATTCGTGGCCCTTTATAATGGCGGGCGTACGGTCCAGCACATCGCGGCCGGCGAGCGCGTCGCGCAGGGCATATTTGTGAAATACCTGACCGTAGACGGGGATACTGCCGGTGAGGGAGCAGCCCGGTCCGGCGGTTTTGGCTCGACCGGTCGTCAGTGAGCGGCTGGCTGCAGCTTTTGCAGAGGGGAATCATTTGCTATGAAACTATCCACAAAGGCGCGCTACAGTGTCACGGCGCTGTATGAACTGGCGCTGCGCTATGGCGACGGGCCGGTGCCGCTATCCAGCATCGCTCAGTCGCAGGGCCTGTCCGAGAACTATCTCGAGCAACTCATGGTGCCGCTGCGTCGTGCCGGCCTCGTGAAGAGCATCCGTGGGGCTCAGGGCGGCTACATGCTGTCACGGGCACCGGAAGATATCACCATCGGCCAGATCATAACGACGGTCGAGGGACCGATCGCTCTCGTCGACTGCCTGCTTGAGAGCGCCGAATCCGACAAGCAGCCCTGCGACCGGGCCGGCCGCTGCGTGACGCGCGGCGTCTGGGAGCGCGTGGCCAGCTCGATCGAGAACGTGCTGAACAATATAACGCTGCACGATCTCTGCGAGGATGGCGAGAGCCAGCCAGAGCATGTCGGGTGCGCACGATGAAGGAACGCATTTATCTGGATTATGCGGCGACGACGCCGCTGGCGTCTGAGGCCCGGGCGGCCATGGAGCCATGGCTGGCCGGGGCGGATGGCTTCGGCAATGCTTCATCGCTGTATGCAGAGGGACGGGCAGCCCGGGCCGCCGTGCGCGGCGGCCGCGAGCGCGTGGCGGCCCTGCTGGGCGCCGCGCCGGATGAAGTGATTTTCACGAGCGGCGGCAGCGAGAGTGACAACTGGGTGCTGCAGCGCATGTGCCTGCCGGCCCTGTTGCGCGGCGAGCCCGTGAGCATCGTCACGACGCCGATCGAGCATCATGCGGTGCTTCATACCTGCGACTGGCTGGCTCCGTATGGCGCGACGGTCCGATACCTGCCCGTCGACCATGAGGGCCGCGTGCAGCTGGCCGATGTGCAGCGGCTCGTGGACAGCTCGACGCGCGTCGTGAGCATCATGCTGGCCAATAATGAGATCGGCACGATCGAGCCGGTGGCAGCCATCGGAGCCTGGCTGCATGAGCATCAGCCCGACGTCATGTTCCACTGTGATGCCGTGCAGGCGGCCGGTCATATACCGGTGGCCGTGGACGAGCTCCAGGTCGATGCCCTGTCGGTATCCGCGCACAAGCTGTACGGGCCGCAGGGAATCGGCGCGCTCTACCTGCGCCGCGGCTGGGGCAATCGCCTCGGCACATTCATTCATGGCGGGGCCCAGGAGCACGGCCTGCGCGCTGGTACGGAGAACGTGGCCGGCATCGTCGGCTTCGGAGCAGCAGCCGAGCTGGCTCAGTCGGAGCTCGCAGCGGAGGCGGAGCGCCTCGTGCAGCTGCGCGACCAGATTATTGCCGGCCTGACAGCCAGCGACCGGGTCTGGCTGAATGGCGCCTATACCAAGGGCAGCTATGGCGACCGTCTGCCGGGCAACGTGAGCTTCGGCATCAAGGGGCTGGCTCAGGACAGCCTGCTCATCCGGCTCGATATGGCCGGTATCTCAGTCTCGGCCGGCAGCGCCTGCAGTGCCGGGGCGGCGGAGCCCTCGCATGTGCTACGGGCAGTCGGGCTGACGGCAGAGCAGGCCCGTTCCTGTCTGCGAGTCACGTTGGGGCGCTATACATCAGCTGACGATGTGGAGCGCTTCCTGCAGCTGATGCGCCCGATCATAGCCGGCAGCAGATAAATTTATAGCGGATATTTGTCTTAAGCCAACGGATAGGTTATAATACTTATTACATAGGGAATACTACAGCCGCGCAGGCGGATTTATATAGCAGGAGGAAAAAATGATCGGAGATACGCTGCGTTCGGAGCGCGAGAAAAAGGGACTTAGCATCAAGGACATAGAGAAAGCTACGAGCATAAGAGCTCTCTATATCGAGTGCATCGAAGAGGGCCGCTACGACGAGTTGCCCGGCGAGGCCTATACGAAGGGCTTCATCCGCAATTACGCCAATTATCTGAAGCTCGATGCTAACGCCTTGGTCGGACAGTATGTGAGCGAGAATCATCCCGAAGAAGTGCCACCGGAGCCTGAGGCTGCACCACAGCCGGCTCCGGCAAAGCGGAAGGCTCACCGGCCGGCTGCTCCAGCGCCGGCTCAGCCGCAGCGGACCGAGCGTCAGACGTTCACCGACGATGATTTCCAGCGTTGTCTGAACGAGAAATCCGGCCATGGCAAGCTCATCGCCATCCTCATCGCCATCGTCGTGCTGGCTGGAGGGGCATACTATGTCCTCGGCTCGGATTCCGATACGGCTAGCAAGCCGGCGACGAAGACGACCCAGCAGGCGAAAAAGCCAGCGGCATCGCAGTCAGCCCCGGCAGCAGCGCCGGAGAAGCAGTACGATGATGTCGAGCTGACGGCGAAATTCACCGGCAACTGCTGGACCCAGGTCAAGGCCGATGGCAAGGTCATATTCGAGGGCACGGTGAAAAAGGGCGAGACGAAGGAATGGAAAGCCGATGAGAAGCTCGTCGTGACGGCCGGCAATGCCGGTGCCGTATCGCTGAGCGTCAATGGCCAGGACCTCGGTCAGCCGGGCGGCGAGGGCGAAGTCGTCGAGAAGACCTATACGAAGAGCGGCGAGGCCGATGACAGCAAAGCGCAGTCGGATAAGTCAGAGAAGAAAGAGTCCGGCAAATGAGCGGGGATTTCCTGCCCGTCAGCCGGGATGACATGGCCCGCCGCGGTTGGGATGAGCTTGACTTCATATTCGTGTCGGGCGATGCCTATGTCGACCATCCCAGTTTCGGACCAGCCATCATCACCAGGCTGCTCGAGTCGCATGGCTATCGTGTCGGCATCATACCCCAGCCGGATTGGCACAACTTGCGCGATTTCGGGCGCCTGGGCCGTCCGCGGCTGGGGTTTCTTGTATCTGCTGGCAATATGGACTCGCTGCTGAACAAGTTCACAGCGGCGAAGAAGCAGCGTCATCAGGATGCCTACTCGCCGGGCGGCGAGGGCGGCCACCGGCCGGAGCGGGCTACGGTCGTCTACTGCAATTGCCTGCGCGCTCTCTACTCGGACGTGCCGATCATCATCGGCGGCATCGAGGCCAGCCTGCGCCGGCTCGCCCACTATGATTACTGGTCGGACTCCGTGCAGCCGTCCATACTGGCGGCCAGCGGGGCCGATCTGCTGATTTTCGGCATGGGTGAGCGCGCCATGATCGATATCGCGGCGAACCTGCAGCAGGGCGTGCCCGTGGCTGCCATCCAGGATGTGCCGGGTACCTGCTACCGCGTGCCGGAGGCCTCCTATATCTGGGACGAGCCGGGGAAACCGGGCCATATCGTGCTGCCGTCCTTTGCTGCGGTCTGTGCTGACAAGCGGCAGTTCGCAGAGGCATTCAAGACGGAATACCTCGAGCAGGATGCCCTGCGCGGCCGCCGGCTCGTGCAGCAGACCGGCGATATCTGTGTCGTCCAGAACCAGCCGGCCCGTCCGCTCACAGAGGCGGAGATGGATGCGGTGTATGACCTGCCGTACCAGCGGACCTGGCATCCCATGTACGATGCCGCCGGTGGCGTCCCGGCGATCAAGGAAGTACAGTTCAGCCTCGTGAGCCAGCGTGGCTGCTTCGGCGGTTGTCATTTCTGCGCCATCATCTCCCATGAGGGTCGGGTCATCCAGCGTCGCAGCCACGCCAGCATCCTGCGCGAGGCGCGCCTCTTGACGCAGCTGCCGGGGTTCAAGGGCTACATCCACGATGTCGGCGGTCCGACGGCGAATTTCCGTCGGCCGAGCTGTGATGAGCAGCTGAAGCGCGGCACCTGTCGCGGCAAGCCCTGCCTGTCGCCGGAGCCGTGCCAGCATCTCATCGCCGATCACAGCGACTATATCAAGCTGCTGCGCGAGCTGCGGGCGCTGCCGGGCGTGAAGAAAGTGTTCGTGCGATCCGGCCTGCGCTTCGACTATATGCTGCTCGCGCATGACGATTTCCTGACAGAGCTGTGCAAATACCATGTCAGCGGTCAGCTGAAGATAGCGCCTGAGCATATCACCGACCGGGTGACGCGTCTCATGGGCAAATCGAACCGGGCGACGTATCTCGAGTTCGTGCGGCGCTTCACGGCGACGAATGAGCGGCTCGGGCTGAAGCAGTATCTCGTGCCGTATTTCATGTCGAGTCATCCGGGCGCGACGCTCGCGGATGCCATCGAGCTCGCGGAGTTCCTGCACGAGATGGGCTATCACCCACAGCAGGTGCAGGATTTCATCCCGACGCCGGGCACGCTCTCGACCTGCATGTACTACACGGGCCTGAATCCGCTGACGGGCGAGAAAGTCTATACGGCTAAGTCCTACATGGAGAAAAAGATGCAACGGGCACTCATGCAGTACTGGCTGCCGGCCAACCGACCGCTCGTCGAGAAGGCTCTGCACATCGCCCATCGCACCGACCTCATCGGCTGGGGACCGAAATGCCTGCTCCATCCGCAGAAGCATGGTGCAGGCAATCAACACCCGGGCAGGCATACCGGCACAGAGGAAAAGCCGGGGGCATCCCGCAGACATGCCGCATCACGCTCCGGCCGTCCGCCGACGAAGCGGAAAGCAGACAGCAACCACAGAAAGGTAAGAAAGAATAGATGAAATGTCCTTATTGCAATGCCTATGGCAGCCGCGTCATCGACTCGCGCGCGGCAGATGATGGGGCGGCCATACGCCGCCGCCGCGAGTGCACGACGTGCGGTAAGCGCTTCACGACGTACGAGGTGCTGGAGCGTCAGCCGCTCATGGTCGTGAAGCGCGACGGTCGCCGCGAAGTTTTCAAGCGCGACAAGATACTGAACGGCATCATCCGTTCCTGCGACAAGCGCAATATATCGCTCGAGCGGATCAACAATCTCGTCAACGATATCGAGCGGGATGTGCGCAACACGATGGAGCAGGAGATTACCTCGGAGCAGATCGGCAATATGGTGATGGAACGGCTCAAGGACTTCGATGATGTGGCCTATATCCGCTTCGCTTCGGTCTACCGCAAGTTCGCCGATATCAGCAGCTTTCTGAAGGAGCTCGAGGAGCTCCAGGCCAGCAAGGACGGTCTGAAGAAAAAGAAACCGGAGGAAGCCTGAGTGGACTGGCAGCTGAAAAAAGACCTGCAGGATACACTGGCTGCAGAAGAAGGCTACTACGTGTTCCCGCCCGGGACGCGCGTGCGCTTCGCACTGGCCTACCCGAATTCGTACTACATCGGCATGAGCAATCTCGGCCTGCACGTCATATACGGTCTGCTCAATGAGCGCGGGGATACGGCGTGCGAGCGCTGCTTCCTGCCCGAGCGTCGCATGCTCGCGCGCTATGAGCGCACGCATACGCCGCTCATGAGCGTCGAGACCCAGACGCCGCTCTACGATTTCAGCATCATCGGGTTCGTGCTGTCGTTCGAGATGGATTACTTCCATGTGCTGGATATGCTGGACATGAGCCACGTCCCATTGCGGGCGGCGGACCGCAGCGAGCGGGATGCCCTCGTCATAGCGGGCGGTCCGTGCGCGACGTTCAATCCGGAGCCGCTGGCTGCCGTGGTCGATGCCTTCATCATCGGTGAGGGCGAGGTCATCATGCCGGCGTTCATGGACACGTATATAGCCGCACAGCAGGAGGGCGTGAGCCGCAGCGAGCTGCTGCGCCGCCTGGCCAGCGTGCCGGGCGTCTATGTGCCATCGCTGTATCAGCCGGTCTATCAGGACGATGAGCTCGGGCGCACAGCGGGCTGCCTGACCGCCATGGAGCCGCTGGCTGGAGCTCCAGCGCAGGTAGCCCGGCAGTGGGTGCCTGACCTCGACGCCTGGCCGGCTCATACCGTCGTGCGCACGGACAACACGGAGTTCAATTTCTACCTGATCGAGACGGCACGCGGCTGCGGGCGGCATTGCCGCTTCTGCATGGCGGGCTATTGCTTCCGGCGCCCGCGCAACCGCTCGCTCGCGGTCCTCGAGCAGGAGGTCGCGGCGGCCCGCGGCTACGGCAAGCGCATCGGGCTCATGGGGGCCGCCATCTCCGATTATCCGCAGATCAATGAGCTGTGCGCCTACATCCTCAGCCAGGATCTGTCGATGTCCGTCGCATCGTTCCGCGCGGACTCCGTCACGCGAGAGCTTGTGCAGGCGCTGGCGGCGAGCGGGCTCAAGACGATCACGCTGGCACCGGAGGCCGGCAGTGCCCGGCTCCGCGCGGTCATCAACAAGGGCATCGAGGAGCAGCACCTTTTCCAGGCGATGGACCTCGGGCTAGAGGCCGGTATCAGGAATTTCAAGCTTTATATCATGATCGGCCTGCCATTCGAGGAAATGAGCGATATCGATGGTATCATAGAGCTGACGCTGCGGCTGAAGGAATACATGACGGCACATGGGAGCAAGGGCACGCTGACGCTGAGCGTCAATCCGTTCATTCCGAAGCCGTTCACTCCGTTCCAGTGGTTGCCGATGGCTGACCGCCGCTACATCGAGCGCGCCATGAAGAAGCTCGAGCAGGAGCTCCGGCCGCACAAGCATGTGATCGTGAATATCGAGTCGCCGAAAGAGGCCTATATCCAAGGTGTCATTGCCCGCGGCGATCGCCGTGTCGGCGAGGTGCTACTCCTCGCGCATGAGCGGGGCGGCAGCAAGGCTTTCCGCCGAGCTATGAAGGAATGTCATCTCGATATGGAGAAATACCTCTATCGGGAGCGGGCGGCTGACGAAGTATTCCCCTGGGAGCGGCTCGACATGGGCTTCAGCCGCAGCTACATCTATCATGAGCTGCAGAAAGCGCGGGAACTGCAGCCGACGAAACCCTGCTTTGACGGCTGTCATCGCTGCGGCGTCTGCTGAGCGGGCCGTGATTCTTTAGATACAGTGAGGTAATGGCTATGAGTTATGTACTGGAACACATGGGACAGAATATCTGGCGCGGGAAGTTCAATACGTTCCCGGATGATGTGGCGATCCACGGCATATCGGCCCGTCTCGGCGGCGTGAGCCAGACGCCATATGCCTCGCTGAACATGGGCCTGCATGTCGGCGATGATCCGGCAGCCGTGCGCGAGAACCGGCAGCGCTTCCTGGCCATGCTCGGGCTCAAAGCGGCACGTATCTGCACGCCGGAGCAGGTGCACGGCGATGTGATCGACCGGGTCGGCACGGCCGAGATGGGGCGCGGCGCTCTCGAGTATGCGGATGCCATCAAGGGCTGTGACGCACTCATAACGAATGAGCCCGGCGTGCCGCTGATGCTATGCTTCGCCGATTGTACGCCGATCTTGTTCGTCGATCCGGTTCATCATGCCGTCGGCATCGCGCATGGCGGCTGGAAGGGGACGGTGAGCCGCATCGCGGCGAAGACCGTCCAGCGCCTCGCGGACGAGTTCGGGACTCAGCCCGAGGATCTGCTGGTCGGCATCGGGCCTTCCATAGGTCCGGAGTGTTTCGAGGTCGGAGAGGAGGTCGCGGATGCGTTCCGCGATACGTTCGGCGCGTACGAGCAGGTCATCATCTCCTATGGCGACGACCTGCCCGATGGCGAGCGTCCACGCCCGCATGTGAATCTCTGGGAGGCCAATCGCGTCCAGCTGATCGAGGCCGGAGTCCCGGCCGCCAATATTGACGTGGCCGGTGTATGCACCTGCTGCCAGAACAAATGGTATTTTTCCTATCGCGCGGAGCAGGGGCGGACCGGACGTCTCGCGGCGGTCATCGCATTGCAGGAATATTGAGCTTTTTACTGGGGGCTGACATGATATGATAGCGGAGAAATTACATGAAGTAGAAGCAAAGATCGCAGCTGCGCGCGAGCGCCGCACGACGGTGCCGAAGGAGGATGGCGTGCTGCTGGTGGCTGTGACGAAGAACCATGACGTCGCAGCTATGCGCGAGGCCATCGATGCCGGCGCCACGGACATCGGCGAGAACCGCATCCAGGAGGCCCGTGACAAATACGACAAGCTCGACCGCGATGTGACCTGGCATCTCATCGGCCATCTGCAGGTGAACAAGGCCAAATATGCGGTCCGGTATTTCTCGCTGATTCACTCCGTCGATACGGAGCATCTGGCCCGTGCCCTCGACAAGGAAGCAGCCAAGCTGGACAAAATCCAGGATGTGCTCATCCAGGTCAACCTGGCGAAGGAAGACTCGAAATCGGGCGTCTACGAGGAGGATCTGCCGGAGCTCGTCCGTCTCGTCGATGAGGATTTGCCGCATCTGCACCTCGTCGGCCTCATGTGCATTGCGCCGAACTATGATGATGTCGAGCAGTGCCGGCCGCTCTTCCATCGCATGTACGAAATTTATCAGTCGCTAAAGGGAAAAACGCTCAAAACGTCGAATATTAAATATTTATCGATGGGAATGACGCACGACTACGAGATTGCCGTCGAGGAGGGAGCGAATATCGTCCGCGTGGGCACGGCGATATTCGGACCACGACAGTATTGACCGGAGGAATAGATATGAGCGTTTTTGACAAGCTGAGCGGCAAGCTCGGAATCGGCAGTGAGAATCCAGACAGCGGGAAAACGGACCGGGAGCAGGTCTATGATGATAAATATGAGTCGGAAGAAGACCTGCCAGATGATGATGTAGACGATGATGAGTATCTTGGCGACGAGGAAAGTGAGGACTCGGATATGAGGGACAGAGAAAGCGACAACGTAGTGGATTTCAATTCTGCTGCGGCTGCCAGATCGAACTCGGATGCGCCGCACATGAAGGTCATGGTCATAGAGCCGAAATCCTTTGACGATGCCCAGCAAGTGGCGAACAATCTGCGCGACAAGCGGCCGGTCGTGATAAATTTCGAGCATACGGATGCAGAATCGGCCAAGCACATCATCGATTTCATCAGCGGCACGACTTATGCCCTCGATGGCGAGATGCAGAAAGTCGGGCATAACGTATTCCTGTGCACGCCGAGCAACGTGAATGTCAGCGTCGTCAAGGATGAGAAAGGCGCTTCCAGCGAGATGCCCTGGCTGAAGCACTGATATGGTCGAACGTGTTTTTTCTGATTTCCTGAGGGGGATTTCCTAGTGGCAAAGTATGACGATCTGAAAGTCGGATTCATAGGTGGCGGCGCCATGGGCGGCGCTATCGTAGCAGGCATCACCGCGGCCGGCATCGTGGCGCCGGAGCATGTCTATGTATCGGATCATAAGCAGGCGCGCTGCGACGAGCTGCATGAGAAATACGGCGTCGTGGCGACTGTAGGCGCCGAGGGATTCGCGGGCAGCGTGGACGTACTGTTCATCGCCGTGAAGCCGCAGGTAGCGGATGATGCAATCGACGAGATAAAGAAGCTCGTGCGCAAGGAGACCCTGATCATCTCCATCGTGGCCGGCTTGAAGCTCAATGCCCTGCGCGAGGCGTTCGACTATCAGAACAACCCCTACGTGCGCGTCATGCCGAACACGCCGCTCGCTGTCGGCGAGGGCATGTCAGCCTTTGCCTGCGGGGAGCATGTGAAAGAGAAAGAGCGTGACATCGTCAGCAGCCTCCTCTCGTCCGCCGGTCGGGCGGTCGAGGTGAAGGAGTCGTTGCTCGATGCGGTGACAGGGCTCTCGGGCAGCGGCCCGGCCTATGTATTCCTCATGATCGATGCACTGGCCGATGGCGGCGTGGCTGCCGGCCTGAAGCGCGCCGATGCCATCGAGCTGGCCGCTCAGACCGTGCTCGGCTCCGCCCGCATGGTACTCGAGAGCGGGCAGCATCCCGATGTCCTGCGCGATCAGGTGACGAGCCCGGCCGGCACGACGATCGCCGGTGTGCGCGTGCTCGAGCAGCACGGCTTCCGCGGTGCGCTCATCGATGCGGTACTGGCAGCCACGGAGAAATCCAGAGAATTGGGGAAAAAGTAATGCCAAGTGAAGCAAAAGAAAAACTTATAAGGTTCTACAAAGGCACAGAGGGCGAGGAAATCGTTATGAAGCTCGTCGACCAGGCCGAGGCGGTCCAGCGCAGCCAGAAATTCCGCCTGTCGGGCTTCCTCGACCCGTTCGGTCAGGAGATTGCCGAGACCGTGGCAGCGAATTATCCGGGACTGCGCGTTGATTTCAATGGCGGCTATCCGGGCGCGGAGCGGGCCCGGGCCATGCTCATCCACAGCGAGTTCCCCGGCACGCCGTCCGGATTCGATATCGACTGCATCGAGGCTCACTGGCCGGGGCAGTTCGCCCGCCTGAGCCATCGCGATGTCCTGGGCGCCCTCATGGGGCTCGGTATCGAGCGTGACCGGCTCGGCGATCTGCTCGTGGCGCCGGACTCGGTGAAGATCATCTGCGACAGCAAGATGGCCGAGTATTTCCTCACGAACCTGACGAAGATTGGCTCCGTCGGCGTCGAATGCAGCCGTGCCGACCTCAGCACCATCTCGCCGCGCGAGGAGCGCTGCAAGGAGATCCGGGCAACGGTGGCCTCGCTGCGCATCGATTCCATCGCTGCCTCGGGCTTCGGCTTTTCGCGCAGCCGCGCTGCACAGGACATAGCCGCCGACCGCGTGCGCCTGAACTGGCAGCCGGTGAAGAATGCCGCCCAGACGGTGAAGGCCGGCGATATCATATCCATGCGCGGACGCGGGCGGCTCGAGGTCGCCGAGGTGCGCGGCCAGACGAAGAAAGGGCGCACGGCTGTATTGCTGAAGAGATACCTTTGATTTCTATATACGATGATAGGCAGGGATTGTTGACGTGTTGACGGCAAATGATATACATAACAAAGAATTCAAGCGCAGCTTCCGCGGCTATGACGAGGACGAGATTGACGAGTTCCTCGATCAGGTCGTGAACGATTTCGACTTGCTATCGCGGGAGAATGTCTCGCTGAAAGCCGACTTGGCGCGGGCGGAAAAGACGAACGAGGAGTATAAGCAGCTCAAGGACGATATCAACAACACGCTGCTGATGGCCCAGAAGACCGCTGCCGACCAGATGGCTGCGGCCAAGCAGGCTGCCAGTGAGCAGCGTGAGAACACGGCCAAAGAGTGTCAGAACATGAAGCGCGAGGCCGAGATCGCCGCGCGCAAGACTGTGAACGATGCCCAGGCCGAGGGCGAGCGCATACTGAATGATGCCCGCGCCAAGGCTCAGGCCGTCATCGCTGAGTATGACCGGCTCGTGCGCAGCAAGAACCGCTACCTGCGCCATATCAAGCAGTCGCTCGAGGCTCAGCTGGCTGTTGTCGATCAGACGCTCAGCGAGGTACCGGATCCGGATAAGCAGCCAATCGACGAGGAGGAGACAAAGCCAGCTCCGGAGCTCAGCGGGACGCAGGCCGAGGCACTGCAGGAGGCAGTAGCTGCGAAAAACGGAGACGATGCGTCGGCGGACACGAAGGATGCGAAAGCAGATGAGGCCGATCCGTCTGATGGTAAAGACGAGAAAACCTCGCATGGTCAGTGGCAGCCGCATGCCGGAGCATCGGCGCAGAACAGACAAGACGTACAGGACAGGTGATTCACATAGATATGGCATTTCGTTTATTCGCCGCGATACTGGTCCTCGACCAGGCAGCGAAATTATTCATTACGACCAGCATGACTCCGGGTGAGAGCATCCCCGTCATCAACAGCATATTCCATATAACATTCGTGCTGAATCCCGGAGCGGCCTTCGGTCTGCTGGCCAATCAGCAGTGGATATTCGTCGCCTGCGGCGTCGGGCTGCTGTGGGCGTTCCTGCACTATTACAGCCGTCTGCATCAGACCGGACCATTCCTGCGCTATGGCTGCGTGGCGATGCTGGCCGGTGCCATGGGCAACCTCATCGACCGTATCGAGAGCGGGCTCGTCATCGATTTCCTTGATTTCCGCATCTGGCCGGTGTTCAATATCGCCGATATCGCCATCGTCGGTGGCGTGCTGAGCATGGTCTATGCCATACTGCGCCAGCCGGGCGCGGTGACAGACCAGAAGCGCAATGCCTCGCACAAGAACCAGGGTGGTGAGTGAGCGTGGAAAGCTTTATCTATACAGCTGATAAAGAAGGCGAGCGCCTCGATGTATTCCTGACGCGCTGCCAGCCCGACCTCTCGCGCTCGCATATCCAGAAAATCATCGCCGCCGGTCAGGCCACGGTCGATGGGACCGTGCGTCGCGGCAACTACAAGCTGAAGCTGGGCCAGCAGGTCACGCTGGCCGTGCCTGAGGCGCAGCCGATCGCCATAGAGCCTGAGGACATACCGCTCGACATCCTCTACGAGGACAGTGACATCATCGTCGTGAACAAGGCGCGCGGCATGGTCGTCCATCCCGCCGCCGGTATCACGCATGGCACGCTGGTCAATGCGCTGCTTTATCACTGCCAGGACCTCTCGGGCATCAATGGCGCGATACGCCCCGGCATCGTCCATCGCCTCGACAAGGACACCTCCGGCGTCATGGTCGCAGCGAAGAATGATAAGGCGCATATCGACCTCGCCGAGCAGATACGCACGAAAGCGGCGCATCGCCTGTACTGGGCCGTTGTCCACGGCAATATCAAAGAAGAGCGCGGCATCATCAAGGGAGACATCGGCCGTCACCCCGTCGATCGCCAGCGCATGGCCATCGTGCATGAGCATGGCAAGCCGGCCGTGACGCATTTCCATGTGCTCGAGCGCTACGGCGAGTATACGCTCGTCGAGTGCCAGCTCGAGACGGGGCGCACGCACCAGATCCGCGTCCACATGGCCAGCATCGGCCATCCCGTCGTCTGCGACCCGAAATACGGCCCGCGGCGCATGGCCCCCTTTGCAATCAAGGGACAGGCCCTGCACTCGAAAGTGTTGACACTGACGCATCCGACGACGCGGGAGGTCATGCGCTTCGAGGCGCCGGTGCCGGATGATATGGCCAAGATCATAACCGCCCTGCGCGACAAGCTGCGTAAGGGCAACCGCTGAATAAACAGGCAATAGGCAGGATAGGAGAGTGACTGACATGGCAGAACTCGTAGACAAGACGGTCCTCATGGACAGTGATGGCATACGCCGGGCGTTGACGCGCATATCGCATGAGATTGTAGAGCGCAACAAGGGCGTAGACAACCTGGTACTCATAGGCATACGCACGCGCGGCGTGCCGCTCGCCGAGCGCATCGCTGACAGCATCGCCGCCATCGAGGGGCGCCGTCCGCCCGTGGGGATCCTCGACATCACGCTGTATCGTGACGATCTCTCGACGCTGTCCTATCAGCCAATCGTGCGCGAGACCGAGCTGCCGGTAGACATCAATGGCAAGACCATCGTCCTTGTCGATGATGTGCTCTACACCGGCCGCACCATCCGCGCTGCGCTCGACGCCCTCATCGATATGGGACGTCCGCACTGCATCCAGCTGGCCGTACTCATCGACCGCGGCCATCGCGAGCTCCCGATCCGGGCCGACTTCGTAGGCAAGAACGTCCCGACCTCCTCGCACGAGGATGTCAGCGTCCAGCTCCAGGACAACGATCCCGAGGAGAAAGTAGTCATCCGCGAGCGCCAGGAATAAAAGCCTTCCCCTCAGGGGAAGGTGGCAGCCGTAGGCTGACGGATGAGGTGTAGCCAGAGATGTTCTCTACATGGAGCTTTAGCTCTAAATGTAGAACCACGTTCCAGCTACACCTCATCCACCGCTAGCGCGGTCCCCCTTCTCCTGAGGAGAAGGCTATAAGTACGAAACTTGTCCCTCAGGGGAAGTGGGTTGCCGAAGCATCCCCCCTTGGGGGAGGAGGACCGCGCTAGCGGTGGTGGGGGTGGCGAGTTAGTAACTTTACTCGAGTGCTATCGCATAAACGGCCCACTAACAAATAGCCTAAGCAGCCGGATAACCAATAGAAACCGCAGAGACTGCGATAAAATGTTTTCTCATTTTATTGCAGTCTTTTTTTATATGCGGTCCTGTGTCCTTTTTTTTGCGACGAATTACTGATAGACTATGAGTAAATGAAAGAGAATCCGCACAATGAAGTTGTAACGTACAAGGAAGGAGAGACAGCGGCTTGAAAAAGATATTTGGTGGTGCTCTCGGTGACTCGCGCCTCATGCGGCGGGAGATACTCGCGGGCGTGACGGCATTCTTTGCGATATCGTATATCATCATCGTGAATCCGCTGATACTGGCTGATGCCGGCATACCGGCTGAGCTCTCCGTATTCGCCACGATACTGACATCGGTCATCGGCTGCCTCATCATGGCTTTCGTCGCTGATGTACCGATCGTGCTGACCCCGGGGATGGGCGTCAATGCGTTCTTCACCTATACGATATGCGTGAACATGGGCCTGCGCTGGCAGGAGGCCATCGCCATATCGCTCGTCGCCGGAGGTATATTCGCTTTCGTCGCTTGTACGAAATGGACCGACCGCCTGTCGGCCGCGGTGCCGGACTCGATCAAGTGTGCCATCACGACCGGCATCGGCCTCTATCTCGTCGAGATCGGCCTCGAGAAAGCCCAGCTCATACAGGCAGGCAGCGGCTCGCTCGTCGCGCTGGGATCTCTGACGAATCCGGCGGCGCTGCTGGCGATATTCGGCCTCGTACTGAGCCTCGCGCTCTATCTGCGCGGTGTGACAGGGAGCTTCTTCCTGGGCATCATCGTGACCAGCATTGTCGGCTATGTCGCTGGCGTTCATGATGATGCTGCGATGAATGTCGACTTCAGCAATATCGTTAACTATCCTTCCATCGTCATGCAGGCCGACTTCTCGGGGGCACTGAGTCTGCCGTTCCTGCTGTCAGTATTCTCGATGTCCATGATCATGATATTCGAGACCATGGGCCTGCTCGAGGGCATATTGCCGGACAAAAATAAATTCAAGCCGGCTTATCGTGGCTCGGCCATAACGACGATGCTCTCGAGCCTGCTCGGCACGAGCCCGACGGTCGCGGCTGCCGAGAGTGCCGCCGGCATCGCCAGTGGCGGTCGCACCGGCCTCATGGCTCTGACTGCCGCCGTACTGTTCGCTTTGTCGCTGTTCTTCATACCGCTGCTGTCATATGTACCGCAGGCGGCCATAGCTCCGGTTATCATCATCACCGGCGCTATGATGATGCAGCAGCTGCGCTATATCGATTTTGTCGATTTCTCCGAGTGGTTCCCGGCGTTCCTGATCATCGTGCTCATACCGTGGTCGGGCAGCATATCGACGGGACTGGCCTTCGGCTTCACAGCCTATCCGTTGCTGAAGCTCTTGAACGGCCGCTACCGCGAGGTCGCCAGCCTCAGCTATGGCTTGGGCGTCCTCTTCCTGCTGAACCTGGTATTCCAGGCCGGCTTCTAATCAGCTTTCCCCAAAATTACCATATACCAATTCTGCTCTAGTAGCAGCCGAAACCGGCCCTGACACTCCTGTCAGGGCCGGTTTTGGATTATGATTGAAGACTTCTCCTTTGGTGGAAAAACGTTGAAATAATATCTATACCATTGTAAAAAATATGCAAAATTTGAATTAAACAGGACAATAATGGTCACGTGTCCTTTTTTACAGAACCCGAATCATATATGATAAATACTGTAAGGCAATACAATACAAAAACTTAGAAAAGCCACAGCGTATTTTAAAAAAACTCTGTGCGATATGCGTGAACGGAATAGCTCTGGTCCCGGGGACAGGGAACATGGAAACTGTTTCTGCGTGCGACCAGTTGCCCTATCAGATGTTCATGAGAAAAAGCAATCATATGAAATTGTATTGCTAGAGATCCAGCACTTCTCAAGAGAGACGGTGCTGTCTGGTCGGTCGTAGGGGCCGGTCAGATGTAGGAAAGTAGAGGGGGAGAAAGAATGAATCTACTGTCGAAAAAGAAAGGCCTGCTGGCCGCAGTAGCTCTCGGTCTGACGCTCGTAACGACGCCAGCTGCGGCTACCTACGCAGCTGAGGCGCCTGCCGCCTATACGCAGCAGGATATCAATGACGAGATGATCATGGCTGCCGCCTGGATGCAGAACTCGGCCGAGTACCGCGAGCTTTGCTATCAGGCGTACAATGTCGCTCTCGATCAGGTCGTGAAGGCCGTCGCGCATCACAAGAAAGGCGACAAGCCGCTGGCTATCGTCCTCGATGCCGATGAGACGGTCCTCGACAACAGCGCCTTTGAAGCCGGACTGATCGGCACGGGCAACAGCTACAGCAGCAAGACCTGGAAGGAATGGTGCGATGCCGGCGTAGCGCGTGCGATGCCGGGCGCGGCGGAGTATCTGCAGGCTGTCGACAAGCTCGGCGTCGAGATATTCTACGCGTCGAACCGCAACGTCAAAGATCATCTCGAAAGCTCCATGCGGAACTTCAAGGCCATCGGCTTCCCGCAGGCAGACCGCAAGCACATGATCTTCAAGACGGATACGAGCAACAAGCAGGTCCGCTTCGATCAGGTCATGAAAGACTATGACGTCGTTGTATTCATGGGCGACAACGCCGGCGATCTCCCCATCGGCACGTACCACAAAGGTCAGGCTGAGCGCAATGCCCTCGTCGATCAGCACAAAGCCGAGTTCGGCAAGCGCTTCATCGTATTCCCGAACCCGACCTACGGCGACTGGGAACCGGCGCTGAAGAAAGACGGCAAGTTCGGCTCGTACTGGGGCCTGACGCCGGAGCAGAAGAGCGAGGTTCGCAAGCAGTCGCTCCGCACCTGGCGCCCGCTGAAGACCGCCCAGGACAATAACACTCAGCCGGGAAATGAGCAGAAATAATAAACTCAACGCACAAACGTCCACTCCGTGGACATTGTGCGCCCGCCCTTACAGTAAATCCTGCCAATCGCGCTGCGCCTGCGGCTTGCGCTCTTGGGGATTTACATAGTAAAAGCCGTACTGCTGAGATGTTTTTTACAAATAAGCTGTGAAGTAGAGAGCACAGCATAAAATGTAGAGACAATGTAGAGAAAGAGAGAATTAAAATGAAAAAGTCAGCAAAAGTATCCCTGGCCATGGCCCTCATGCTCGGCCTCTCCACCGGTACCCAGATGGTTGCCCCGCAGAACGCAAGCGCTGAAGTTTCGGATAAGTTCCGCCTCGAACTCAATGGTATAAGCAGCTATTACCATGATACGGATAAACTCTATTATGGGCAAACTCGTACGGACAATACTGGTCTTGGTAAAGGCTGGAACAATTATACGCGTGTGCAGCTTACTTATAATGTTGACAAGGATGTTCAGGCAGTAGCTCGTCTGCATAGCAACTATGATAATGCTGGTGATTTTGCTGCCAACAAGAATACCTCAGGGGCATATTTTGACCAGTCCTATATCAAGTATAGTGATCGCAAGAACAACCTCCATTATATCGTTGGTAAAAAAGGCATGACACTTGGTCAGAGCATGGTCTATAACTCCACCGGTAACCTTACGGGTGTACAGGTTTCCTATGGTAATTTCTGGGATCCGACCTGCTTCCAGCTGACTTATGGCGATGCTAAAGGTGGTAACCGGGTATGGTCAGCTCAGTTGACACAAGCAACGTCAAAAGCAACTTCATTTAATGCTACCTATGTACGTGGTGAAACCTTATATCAGAAAACAACTCCAGCTACGGATCGAAATGGAAATCTGCAGTTTAATAATGATGGAACGGTGAAATTTAATTATACTGGAACAGCCAAGAGAGAAACTGATAGTTTTGTCGATTTTGGTGCTAAAGTAAAATTCCATGGGGTAACTATGGTTGGTGAATGGTCACGCAATCAGGCTAACTACAATCAGAAGGGCAAGTACCTCGATAAAATGGCTGGAGAGAGACAGGCATGGTTTATTGAATTCTACACTGGTCCAACAAACGACTTTGGTTCGGGTCTGCCAGTGCAAAAAGTAGGTACGCATGCATTCTCCGTACGTTGGCAGGATGTTGGCCGCTATGGAACCTACGTTCACAACAACACGTTCTATGATGGCAAAAAAGGTCTGCGCTTGGATTATGGTGTAACCGTAAAGAAAGGCTTATCGGTTGATTTTGTTTATGGCCGTATGCAGGCTAAAGAGAATTATGGTTACGGAAATAGCGGACATAAAATTCAGAAGGGTGACTGGAGCAATATCTTTGTCGCCGCTCTTTCCTACAAGTTCCGTTGATTCCATTCATGGGCAGATTCGTAAGGCCGGGTGCGGAATTATCCGGCCTTATGAGCCGCTTTTCCCTTGCGGAAGGGCGTAATAAAGGAGTATGATGTTATGAAATTCGGGAAAAAATCCAAGCTTTTGATTATCCCGGCTATGCTGGCTTCGTTTGGGACGATTACCGTCGCTCCGCTGACGGCGGAGGCCTGGACGGACCAGACGCATATGGCGATCGAGCGTGCGGCAGGTCTTTCGAGCTATCAGAATGCCTGCGCACCGGATGTCGCGAAGGCAGTCTCTGGTATCAACAAGCTGAAAAAGAACGACGGTCAGGGTCATTTCTTTGATGCCTCGAAGCCGCCAACACGCAAGGACGTCGAGGAGCAGCTCGAGATGATCGGCATGAGCCGCGACGACGCTCCGGACGGCTGGATACTTGGCGCCATCATCAATGCTACGCGCAAGTCGAAGGCTTACACCGAGATGGGCAAATTCGACGACTATGACTACGCCATCCTCGGCCACTACTGCGGCGATCTCTCGCAGCCACTGCACATGTCCGTCTATGACGACTTTAACCGCAAGCATCATCTGAACGTCGACCAGACGCTGAACCACAGCGATGTGAAATGGGATGTCGACGGTGTGCCGCTCATCACGAAAGAGATGACGGTCGATGACAGTGTGAAGTTCGAGAACGAGGACCAGATCATCGACTATATGCTGCAGATCGCGAACGAGTCCTACAATCTGGCTCAGACCATGCGCAAGGAAAACCGCGAGCTGACGCACGAGGAGGCCATCCAGCGCGTCAACCGCTCCGCGACATTCTTCCGCGCCCTTATGAAGTACTGCGGTAAGAACATCAACAACGACGAAGCTGTCCACTACGTGACTGCGAAGTAATAAGTTCTAACTCACTGTAAAAATAATTCTTCTATTTTACCCAATCCCTAAAACCTAACCCCTAATCTCTTTTGTTACCTCCTGGAAAATACCATATACCAAAAGCAGCCATGATGCTCGCAAAGCATCATGGCTGCTTATTTATTATAATCGTCTTGTATGGATCACGCCTCTTTAGACAGTAAGCGCCTAACAACTCACCGTATAGAAAAAGCCTAGCATTCCTGCTAGACTTTAAGAAGATCAATATTCACAAATCTATATTCAG